>JAIRQF010000062.1 GCA_031256635.1 Treponema sp.
TTGACTTAAATAAAAGTATCATTTATCGTAAAATCTTGTTATTATTAAGATTATGAAGAAACCGCAAAGCGCTTTCTTCAGGCAATAATTAAAATCCTTCCGGGATTTTAATTATTGCAGGGCGCCGTACCCAAGCGGTAAGGGAGCGGTCTGCAAAACCGCGATGCATCAGTTCGATTCTGATCGGCGCCTCTTTTATGGACAATTTACAGTCATATTATACTGCTATTGTAATCTCTCTTTTTTTTCTGCTTTGTTTATCATTTTTTTTCTCGTCATGCGAAATGTCTTTTTCCGCATTAAACCGCATTAAATTAAAAAACATGGCGGAAAAAAGCAAACGGGCGCGGCTTGTATTAAAAATGATTGAGGCATATGACAAACTTCTCTCCACTGTTTTAATCGGCAATAATATTGTTAATATCACCGCTTCAGCGCTTGCCGCCGCCCTTTTTATCAATCTGCTTGGAGCAAAGGGAGTAAGCGTTGCCACCGTTATAATGACAGTTCTTGTGCTTATAATCGGCGACATTTCTCCAAAGGCTCTTGCGAAAGAGACGCCTGAGGCAACAGCATTAAGAAACGCGCCTCTTTTGAATTTTTTTATTTATGTACTGACGCCTGTAAATTTTTTAATGAGCGGCTGGAAAAAAATTCTTATGAAAATTTTCCCTGTAAAGGTAGACCGTTCGACAACAGAGGATGAGCTTTTAACATTTGTTGAAGAAGTCAGGCAGGAAGGAGCCATAAACATAAGAGAAGAGCAGATGATACGCCAGGTTATTGATTTTGACGATATGAAAGCTTCGGATATTTTTACTCCGCGCGTTGATGTTGTAGCTGTGCCTTCCTGTGCCTCTGTTGATGAAATAGATCGTATATTTATAGAAACAGGTTTTTCCCGCCTTCCTGTATTTAACGACACAATCGACAATATAACAGGCATCATTTTACTAAAAGATTTTTATCACATGGTAATGAAAGGGCTTAAAACTCCTTCTCAAATTATCAAGCCTGTTGTTTTTATTACAAAAACAATCAAAATTTCATTGCTTTTAAAAACTTTACAGGAGAAAAAAACGTATATGGCTGTTGTGGTTGACGAACACGGCGGCACTCTTGGAATTGTAACCATTGAAGATATTGTTGAAGAACTTGTAGGCGATATCTGGGATGAGCATGACAGTGTCGTTGTGCCTGTGAGAAAGGATAGAGACGGCGGCTTTATCGTTCTGGCCCGCTTGAATTTTATAAATATGCTGGGCATAATTGCAGAGCAGCTCAGTGAGAACTCAGACGAATCTGCCGATCAGGCGCAGGAAGGTTATTCATTTAACATGGACACTGCTCCGGATACGACTATCGCAAACTGGATCATGGAAAGTCTTGGAAGGCTGCCTCATATTAACGAAGTTTTAACATGGCAAAATCTTACAATAAAAGTATTGAAGGTGATTAAACAGAGAGTAATGGAAGTTAGGGTTGTATTAACTTCCTGAAATAATTTAAGGAGGAAAGGATTTATGAGAAAGAGAGCAATTTTTTTGCTTGTTGCTTTTCTGTTGACCGGCATTTTATACGCGACGCCGGTAAGGGACGAAGCTGCCGGAAGGAGCGGAGAACTTATTCTGCTTCATACTAACGATTTTCACGGCGCGTTACTGCCGAACTCCGGGAGGGGCGGAGCGGCGGAAATAGCCGCTTTTATAAACGCGGTAAAAACCGCTAACCCGCAGGTTCTCCTCGTTGACGCAGGGGATATCAATACAGGCACCGCGCTTTCCAATATGTTTAACGCGGAACCCGCGATCCGCGCATATAACATAATGGGTTATGACGCGATGACATTCGGCAATCATGAGTTTGACGGTAATATGGCCAAACTTGACGGCCAGATTGCGCTTGCGGATTTTCCCTTTATTTCATCGAATATAACAAGACAAAACGGTTCGTATCTCGGCGGAAACAGATATGTTGTTAAACAATACGATAATTTTTCTGTAGGAATTTTCGGAATTACAACATTGAGAACGAAAGCCATCGCTAGTCCCGACAGTTCACTTGTGTTTATAAACGAAATCAGCGCCGCGCGCGATGTCGTTAACATTTTACGTAACATCGAAAAAGTTGATATTGTCATCGGATTGACACATATGGGGGATGTCAAGGAAACCTCAGATCACATAACGTCGGTTGAACTTGCAAACGCGGTCAGTGGAATTGACATTATTATTGACGGCCATTCCCATTCGTTTTTTAACGCGCCAAAGAACGCCGGGGGTGCGTGGATTGTTTCGGCAAACGAGTGGGGAAAATATGTCGGTTACGGAAGAATCACCGTTCAAAACGGAAAACTTGCGGGCTTTGACTGGACTCCCATACCCATTGGCCCGAACGCTGAAATTAACGCGATGTTAGCTCCGTATATGGAAAAGGCGAACGCTACGTTAAAAGAAGTAATCGGAACCGCTTCCAGCGCCTTTGTTTTCGGAAACAGATTAACCCGTTATCAGGAGACCGAGCTTGGCAATATGATTACAGACGCGAATGTCTGGTATATGCGGAATGTATACAATCAGAGAATTGATTTTGCCTTCCACAACGGCGGAAACATGCGCGCCGAGCTTCCCGCAGGACCGATAACTCAGGAACAGATTTTAACGGTGCTGCCGTTTGAAAATTATCTTTACATGGCTTCAATGACCGGCGCGCAGATTATTGAGCTGTTCGATTTTATCGCTACAATTCCGCAGGGGAACGGAGGATTCCCGCAGTTTTCCTCTGATGTGCGTTATACGATTGATAAGACTTCAGGCAGCGGAGTGGTAAGAAATCTGACAATCGGCGGCACTCCAGTAGACCGGAACAGGATTTACCGTTTCTGTACCAACGATTATATTCTGGGCGGAGGGGACGGTTATACGATGATGCTTAACGCGACGGATCCGTTTAATATATCGCTTTTGCTTTCTTATGTTGTGACGGAATATATCAAGGATCAGGGCGGCGTAATCACTCCGGCGCTTGACGGCAGGCTTACGGTTATTGGCGGAGTAACGCCTTAAGTTTTAAAACAGCGTCCGGCAAATCGCGGACGCTGTTTTATATTCGCTGACGATTTAAAATTTTAAGTCCAATCTGTCTTTGTTGACATTAATTTTTGTCCGTGATACAAAATTACATGGGTCATTTGGTAATAACGGCGGAAGAAAGAAAAGAAAAACTGACAGATAGATTATCCACGCAGTATTCCACTAATAATATTTCACTGGAAGAGTATGAAAGGCTTATTAAGTACAGCCAAAATCTTGAAACCGATAAAGAACTTACAATACTTGAAAAAATAATTGAAGGATATGAACGTCCTTCTGCAAACAATTACGATAATGAAAACCCGTCACACTTCCATAGTTACGGCGGTTACAGTGATAACGCATCTCAAAATCATTTTACATTGTTGTCTTCAAGAAACACATCAGGACCGTTAACGGTGGGAAATTTTGTCAATATTCTTTCGAGCCATAAAGTTGTTATTTTTGAAGAAGACTTGATAAATAGCGAAACCATTTTGAATTTCATGGTTTTGCTGGGAAATGTTGAAATTCATGTGCCTGAAAATGTCAATGTAATCAGCAGGGTAATTCCCCTGCTTTCGGATGTGTCAATAGGCAATAATGTAAGGAACAGGGGCGGAAGAAAGGATTTGGTGCTTACGGGCAATGTGGTGTTAGGTGAAATAAAGGTAAAAATCAATAAAAAATCAGTATGATGCCGCCAATAAAAAGGCTGCCCCTGAAATTTTTAAAAGCAAAAATATTAATTGCCGGAAATTGTTGTTCCGGTAAATTCTTCGCCGTCAAGAATTTTTCTGAAATTCTCAAGATTTTTTCCTCCGGCGCAAATTACCTTAAGGCTGATTTTTTCCGCGTGCCGGCTTGCTACCGGATCGAAGGGAACATTTTTTCCCGGAACCCATTCATCGCCTGTAATTATGCGAAAATCCTTCCATGTAATTTTATCAATGGGTTTTGCGCTGGCGTCTGTTTTTGGATCCGCTGTGTATACTTTTTCAATATTGGAAAGATTTATTACCATATCCGCGCCGAAACGTTCTGCCAAAAGAACTGCGACATTATCCGTTGAAAAACCCGGTTTCCATCCGGCAGCAACAAGTACAGGGCCGGTTAAAGGTTTTACTTCCGCGGGATTAATTACAACTTCCTGATTGCACCACTGGCTCATCATCGCTTTTATTAACTGCGCGTTTAACCTTGTTGCCATTATTCCAATCCAGTCGGCTTCTTCGTCGGAAGCAGTTTGCTGTGACGCTTGTTTGTACGCGTTCTGCCATTGTCTTGCGGGACTGCCGCCGCCTACTACGAAAATAAAATGCCTGTCTGAATTTTTTTCGATAAATGATCTGATAAGATCCGTAAAATTTTTTATAAAATCAATGTCTACTTTATCGGGAGCTACAATGGAACCTCCCAATGAAATTACTGTAACCATATTATTTTCTCCTTTCTTATTATTCGGCATTAATGTATGTTTATTGCATATAAACGCCGCTGATTGTTATATCACCCCAAAGACTTGTATACGATTCCAGGCCTCCCGCGGCTTCTTCCCAGATATTTTGAAGCGAGTATGATTGTGAATGAGAAACAACTCTTCCCCTGTTTTCCATCTGGGATAATACAAGATCGCCTCTTGAAAAAGCGATACGCTGATTGTCGATATTGCCGAAGTAGTAATTGGCGTAATCAAGGCTGCTTTCATAATCTGATATAATTATATTATTAATATACGAAATATAATCATCTTCGTTATAAAAGCCGCTGAAATCGTTTGTTTGTGCGCTTTCATATGAAAGTCCGGCTCCCATTGCAGGATCGACAGGCACCCAGCCAAACCCGTTAATCCAGAATTCCGCCCAATAATGCCGGACTGTCTGCCTGTTTTTATCTATCAATACCCCGGCTATCGGAATGCACGGAATTCCCGCTGCGCGGGCCATTGCGGTGAAAAGCAGCGCGGCAATATAAGGATCCGCCTGTCTTTGTTCCAGTGCGCCGGCAATGTCTATTGAAGACGGCAGGGCCTTTGTTATCTGCATATTTGCGGTAATCCAGTCATATATCGCTCTTGCTTTTATATACGGATTCTGTTCCCTGCCGGTAATGGAATTAACAGCGGTTCTTATTCCCGGATTGTCCGAAGGAATCAAGAGCGTATTTTGCGTATACATTGCAGATAACGCTGATGTTTCCTGCCTTATTGACTGGGGGATCATGCTTGTTTCTACAGCGTAAACTTCAACCCTGAAAGAAAGATTAACAGACTGGCTTACACCTGTTGTAAGATTATCCAGTTTATAAAGGCTGACCCCGCGATGATTTTCCAAAAGAGGTTCTGCCGTGCGGGAAATAAGGCTTACATTTCTTTGCGAAGGGGAAATAACCGGTTTTGGTATCCAAAGGTAAAGCGTATTCGGCCTTGTTGCGTCAAGAACCCTGATATCAACCGAATAGTTTATTGTGTAAATGCGCTTATCCTTTAAGGTTTTTATGCCCGGCTTCCCTGTTATATCGAATAAAAAAGGACGTGATTTTCCGTGAGAGGTTCTTACTTCGATATTCCCGCTGACAGCGCCGTCAGGGAGGCGCACATGTATTTCTCTTGAGCTCCAGTATTCATAACCTGATTCAATTTCCGATACTTCGGTGAATTCAGGCTCTCTTATTACATAGGGGTTAAGCGCTCCTGAGTCGAAATCCCAGGAAAAAAATACTCCCGCGTTATCGCGCGAAACGCCGAAATTATAGCCTGTTATCATTATTAATGAACCAGGCGTTCCTGATTGGGGGCTTACCGATGTAATTCTGGGTTCAAGCCCGAATACTTCGCCTGCGGCTGGTTTCGGCACATAAGCTGAATTTGAAAATAAAACGCCGTTGCTTTTCTTTCCTCTTGCATGAACGTAAACAATTCCCGATTCTCCCAGTTCGGGAACCCTGACCATGATAATATTATCCTGCCAGATATGATAAGATGAGTTAGTCGGCGATATTCCCGCTATGGTTACATAGGAATCATCGCGTGATGCTCCGAAATTAATTCCTGTAAGCGTAATAACTTCTCCCATTATTCCAATTTTCGGGTCAATTGATTTAATGAGCGGAGCTTCCGGACCGCATGAAGTAAACAGCGCTGATAATAAAATAATTAATATTGATATTACTGACCGAAAACCGCGCGAAGCTGAAGAAAGCCGGCTGTTTTTAAATTGTGTTTCTTTATTTATGTAAACGGCAAAATTTTCCGGTAAATTACCTGCTGCCATTGCCTTTATTTGATGACGCATCTTCCTGTGAAATAATATCACTGTATGGGTTTACTGTTAATAGCATCTCTATGGAAGAATTTGACGCGCCAAGGGGAAAGAAATAAATTGGTTCGTTAAAATCAATCGGAATCGTTTGAATTGATGTATTATAACTTACGCCGTTGCCTGTATCTATCCAGATTTGCACCTGAGCGACCAGCACATTCCCCTGAGCTCTTATAAAAGGCGTAAATTGCACACCGACTACAACATTGGAACCTACCATTCTGATGCCTACAGGGCTTCCCGGTATCGCAATTTTTCTCTCCACCTGATTCCAGATAATTACATTTTCATCAGTAAGAACCCTTGCGTCAATATCAATTACCAACGCCCGCCTTCTGAGTTCCTGTTCCATTCCGCCTGCCTGTTGATTCTGGGAATAAATTTGCAAGTTTGATGTAAAAATACATAAAACACTTACAAGGCAAACTGAACGGATCATTCTGTGATTATCTCCCGTGGTAATCGGCGGCTCTGACTACTCCGGGTTCGCCTGTCCTTGAGAAATTCCTGCTGTCGGGCAGTGTAAGAATTATGGTATCGGTGCCGTCAGACGCTAAATATTGCAGGATAGCGCTTAAATCGGTGTCAGGCATTATAACAGGCAGTCCATCTTCCGAAGCCAGAGAGAACCCTGAAAGGTCAAATGGAATAATCTGTTGACTGGCCATTGCGTTGTTATCATTAACCTGCAACTGACTGCCGCGGATCCACATCCCTGCCATAAATGTTAAAATAATCACCGCTGCGGCTGCCGCCGGTAACGGGATGGAAATCCTTCGATGCCAAAGTCCCGGATTTGGCACGCGGCGCCGTTTTGTTGACAGCCTCTGCCAGATTCTGTTTTTTGCCGTTTCTGCCAGTTTTTGTTCTGTATCTGTGTCTTTTTTAAATAATTCCCTTAGCTGCCTGAATTCTTCGTACTTTTCCCTGCAAGCGGAACATTCTGTTAAATGGTTTTCTAATTTCTCTTTCCACGGCGATGGCATCTCATTATCAACATAAATGGAAAAAAGCTGCTGGTCAGGACACATTTACTACCCCTCAATTATTTTCTTTTAAAAGCGCGGCTAACCTCTCACGCGCTCTGAATACTCTTACTTTGACATTTCCCTCGCTGATGCCAAGAATTCTGCCGATTTCTTTATAGTTCATTTCAGCATATTCCTTCAGTATCAGCACTATCCTCAAATTCTCCGGCAGTTTGTCAAGCGCGGTTTGAACTTCCTCGCTTGTTTCCTTCTTGACAAGCAGCCCTTCCCCTGTTTCTTCCTGCCTGTGGTCTTCCCTGAATGCGCGCTGGTAAGCCTTGCGTTCCCGGTCCTTCCGCTTCGCGTAATTTAATGCGGCGTTTTTTACAACCCGGATTAGCCAGTACTTCGCTTCTTCCTGGTTCGGGAAAACCATGTTTTTTTCAAATAAAAGAAAAAAACTCTCC
>JAIRQF010000079.1 GCA_031256635.1 Treponema sp.
CCAACTCAATACGACGCTTTAAGACTTATGAATGAACAGTTCAATTTTGCTAATGGTTCTACTATTTATTTAAAAGGTAAAAACGCGGGAAACGCCGCAACGCAAATAATAATGAACATGAATTCTGCCGACTGGGATTTACTTGATAGTTTTGGAGGCAATGATACCTCAGCAGGAGCGTCATTTGAAGTAACGCTTTCAATAGACGCAACGGAAGCGGCAATAATCGCGGACACCACAGGCGAACATAATTTCGCGGGATTATCATTTAGAGGAAACAATGCCGGAGCGGTAATTGTACTTGAACAGCTGCAGATAAAAAATTCATCCGGTACGGTAATATTTGATCTGGCGCAAGTCCTTTCGGGTTTATCAGTGGGTCAATCCAATTTCCCAAGTATATTCAATCATGCAGGTTTTCAAAATGCGGGCAGTATGACGTTTAGCGTGATTAATTTACCATAAGTTATAAATTAAAAATCTACTTCGTAAGGTGTCGGGCATGCTGCGTTGCAGTATACCCGACACCTTTTTTATTTTTTCCCGCGCTGCCGTCTTACTTCGTAAAGTAGAATGCCGGTTGCTACAGAAACATTGAGCGAGTCAATTCTGCCTGCCGAAGGAATCCCGACAAAGCCGTCGCATTTTTCGCGTAACAGGCGCGAAATGCCTGAACCTTCGCCGCCCATAACAATCGCAGTTCTGCCGCTTAAGTCTTTTTTATTAACAGCTTCGCCCTCCATGTCGGCGCCGTAAATCCAAAAACCAGCTTCTTTTAAATCTTCCGCCGCGCGAACAAGGTTGGGCGTTTCCGCCTGCGGAACCCAGGATACGGCGCCCGCCGATGTCTGGGAAATAATCGCAGCATGTTTTGCGTTTCTGCGGTTACGGCTAATCACTAAATCAACAGCAAACTGATCGCAGCAGCGCAGTATCGCGCCGTAGTTATGAGGATCTGTTATCTCATCAAGAATTAAAACAAGAGAATCTTTTATTTCCGTTTCTTCAAGCTCTGCGATAAAATTTTCTAAATTGATGTCCGCTCGCCCGCTGTCATCTTCAACCTGTAAAGCAATTCCGCGGTTGTCAGGAGCCATGCCGTCAAGATCAAAGGTGCCGGTTCGCTCTAATCGGATTTTATTATTAATGGCGAGCGTAACAATTTCTTTGGCGCGGGGTCCTGCTTTTGCGACAAACAAGGGACCGCAGGATCGTCCTGATTTTATTCGTTCTTCAATGGCATGAAAGCCCGTTAAATACATCATGATACTCTCTCTTGCGGCAATCATCAAAGATGAATGTCACCGCATTTAATAAATCCTTTATATTTCTTTACATATCCGCAGGGACGGTATGTCATTTTTGCCTGACGCATTCCTTCGTTTCCCAGGTCTTGCTCTCGGTTTATAAACGTAAAAAAATTTGGGAGCGATTCTGCGAATGTCTTATTTATATACTGATATATACCCCTGTATTCGTCAATCGCTTTTTCAAAATGAGTTACAAACATTTTTCCCCTTGCAAGACTTTCTCCCAAACAAAAAGCTACGGGCTGGGTATCAACATAAAAAATCGATCCCTTTAATGCAAGATAATCAAACAAATCAAGCGCTTCTTTAGTTGCCTTATAATCGCCCTCGTCTCCATTCCTTCTGATTGAATCTAGTTTCCAGTGTTCTAAAACCTCCATTGCTTCAGGTATTAAACTGCTGTTTAATGTTTTTTGTTCATGATTTGGGTACGCGCTTAAAAAATTATTAACATGGGTTTTTTTCTTATGGAATTTTTTACCTGTTAATTCCGCCAGTTCACTGCGCAAATATAGATAATCAAAATTATCTCTGTCTTCTATTATAATAACGTCTTTTTTTTCAAGTTCATTTTTAACAGGGGAGAGTACAGTTTCTGAAATATTTTTCCAATAATCATGAGATGCGAATAATGATTCGATTGTTTCCATTTCCGGAGCGATGCAGGGAGTTGAAAAAAATGTTTTTTTAGTTTCGTTGTTTAATGTCTGTACCCCGGAAATTATAAAGCCGCCTTCATCGCCGTCGCGGGATATACGGTAATTATACTTATTTCTAAAAAGGTAAAGCCCGGAAAAGGTAAATTCCGAAACACCGTCAGATGTAAGCGAAAGACGCGGGTGTAAGACTTCTTTTAACCCGATATCAAGCGGGATAAAATCAGGGTAACATGGCACATTCATACTTAAGCTTCAGCTTTTTCATTCTCCGTTTTTTTTGCTTCATGCAAAGAAGCTTCCCGCGCTTGAACTGATTTCCGCGAGCCTATCATGATAGATACAGGTTCCATGATAGGAATGTTTTCGCAGACTATTTTAATAATAACGGTCATCGGAACAGAAATAAGCATGCCGGCGAATCCCCAGATATAACCCCAGATTGACAGGGAGACAAGAATGACCAGCGGAGAAATTCCCACGTTGTCCCCAATTATCTTAGGATCTAAAATGTTGCAAAGCATGTTTACAAATAAAATTATCGCAACAATTAAAATTACAGGACCCGGTTCAGGCCAAAATTGTACCAACGCGAAAAGAGAGATACCAACGCCCGCGGCTATACTGCCAAGCGTGGGGATAAAATTTAACAAAAATTGAATGATGCCCCAAACAATTGCGAATTCAAGCCCGATAAAATGAAAGGCAGCTGCGAAAATTATTCCATTGGCAAGAGATATAAAAAATTTTGCCGTTAAATATCGTGAAATCTTTGTAATAATTTCGTTTCCCATATTATCTATGCGTTCAAGGCGATCTTCAAAAGCCGCTGTAAGTTTTTCCTTAAAAAAATTCGCCTCCAATAAAATAAACACAACAAACAAAACAATTAAGACGGCGCTGGAAGCGAATTTTACAGAGTTATTGGAAAAGGAAATTGTAAAATCGCGCACAAAATTCCGTATTGCTTCCTGTCCCCAAAGATTCTGCCAAAAACTTAAATCTTCATCATTTGGAAGATCGAACAAATTAGCTATCCATCTGTATACTTCCTGAAAACGAGGTCCGTATTTTTCCGGGAGCTGTTCAACTATCATCTTTCCGGATGTAAAAAGAACCATTCCAAAAAGGTACATGCCGGCTACAATAATCACAACAACCAGAAGAATCGACAGAATACGCGGACAGCGTATTTTGTCCAAGCCTAAAATTAACGGGAACATTACAAAAGCAAGCAGAATCGCGATTGTAAATGGTAAAATAACGGAGGAAGCGATTTTTAATACCGCGGCGGCAACGATTATACAGATAAAAACCATTAGGAAAAAGACATGGCGACCGGAATGAAAAGCCCTGTTTTTCTGATTCATTTATGTATTATGTCATAAATATCCTTATTAAGCAATAAAGCGCTTGACCATGAACCTGATATTCACTATGTTGGTAATAACTGATGATACGGCACAGGTGAGAACCTGTAGATGACTGTTATCATATAATCCATATATATTCAGGCACCTCTTGTTTGCAGCTGACGTTCATCAGCAGCCCCCCGGGTTTCCTCACCTCCTTTTCCCGGGGGGTTCCTTTTTTTAAAGAGCCATCTTGACCAGTTTAATTACCATGTATACCATTAGGTGTCCTGTCCAGGAACCGTGCGAGCAGTCGCCGCCTAACCCCGCCAGGTTCGGAAGAAAGCAACGGTAAGCGGAAGCCTGTTGCGCCGCGGTACTCCTGGTCAGGACAAATTAATGATAAAATGGTACACTATTCCCATGGCAGCTCAATATGAAGTTACCGCTACTAAATACAGACCCAAAACCTTCGATGAATTAGCAGGACAGGAATTTGTTGTCTCTACCATAAAAAATTCGCTTAAAAATGAACATATCGCTCACGCTTATCTTTTTTCAGGTCCAAGAGGCTGCGGTAAAACAAGCGCCGCCAGAATTCTTGCGCGTTCGCTTAATTGCGTAAAAGGTTTGGAAGCCGGTCCTTGCAGCGGCGATGGTGAAATCTGCGACAGCTGCCGCGCGATTAGCCAGGGTTCCAGTATGGATGTGCTGGAAATCGACGGCGCTTCCAATAACTCTGTAAATGACGTCAGGCAGATAAAAGACGAGGTTCTTTTTCCGCCGCAGTCGGGACGTTATAAAGTTTATATTATCGACGAAGTGCACATGCTTTCAGGAAGCGCGTTTAACGCCCTTTTAAAAACAATCGAAGAGCCGCCGCCTTACATCGTTTTTATTTTTGCGACAACAGAGCTGCATAAAGTCCCGGCGACAATAAAGAGCCGGTGCCAGCAGTTTAATTTTAGATTGATACCTGTCGAGACGATTCAGGGAATACTAAAAAAAATCTGCGCCGAAAATAATATTCAAGCCGAGGATGACGCGCTTTTTTGGATAGCCCGCGAAGCTACGGGCAGTATGCGCGATGCCTTTACTCTTTTTGATCAGGTTGTTTCTTTTTCCGCAGGCAATATTCGCAGTGATTTGATCCGCCAAAAGCTCGGTATTATCGGTCTTGAGAAACTCAACGCTCTTGCACAAGCCTGCGCCGCGAATGATTCGCCTGCCGCCTTCGCGCTCACCGATGAAATTCTTGGAAGCGGAGTTGCTGTTGAACAATTTATTATCGATCTTGCCGGCTATTACAGAAGTTTGCTTTTGCTTAAAAACGGCATAACAAGGGAATCGCTTTTGGGTTATAAACCCTCTTTATTTTCCGCTAAAGCGCTGGAAACTTATGATTCAATCCGTCTTGAACAGGCGCTTGATATTCTGCTTGACTGCTACCGCAACATTCGTTTCAGCGTTTCAGTGCGCTTTGATCTTGAAACCGCGATATCAAAACTTACATGGTTAAGCAAATGGGTTTCTCCTTCTGAACTGAAAGACGCGATAGACGGCGCGCGCAGTTTACTGGCAGAGTCGCAAACAGGAAATCCGCGTCCTGCGGCTGTGAATAACACAGCGTCAGTATCTGCTCCCAACGCTGCGCTTCAGCCGAAACCGCAGTCTCAGCCGCCGCAGCAGCAAGCTCAAACCGCAGGTGCGGAAAGCAGCCCAACCTCCGCAGGAGGTACAGGACGTTCGTTATCTGACGAGTTCAAGCGCATGGCAGCCGCGAAAGGAAGCGGCGCGTCTGACAATTTTCGAACCGATGGTTCTGATGATGACGCTCCTATGTGGGACAGTGTTCGCAATGAAAAAATTAATCCGCCGGAAGTTGAAAATGTTTTAAATGTAATACCAGGAAGTGTAGTATGAATATTAATCCATTTGATATATTAAAAAACGCGCAGAAGATTCAGGAACAGATGAACGGCTTCCAAGAAAAACTCGGCGATATAACAGCGACAGGTTCCGCCGCCGCGGGTCTTGTAGAGATCGACATTAACGGTAAACTTGACGTGATTGCAATACGAATTTCGCCTCAAACCTTAAGCGATGTGGAAATGCTGCAGGATCTTATAATGGCGGCATTTACAGACGGCATGGCAAAAGTAAAAGAAGCAATCAGCAGCCAGGTCGGCAGCATGGCAGGCGGTTTGGATTTATCAGGTTTTCAGGGCGAATAACGCGGAATTAAATCTTTACCTTGCCCTTAAAGCTGCGCGATAATGTCAGCTTGTCAATATATTCGATGTTTCCGCCCACAGGCATTCCCGAAGCGAGACGGTAAATATCAACAGGATATTCTTTCAATGTTTTTTGCAGGTACAATGCTGTTGTGTCACCCTCAACTGTGGGGTTTAAAGCAAGAATAATTTCTTTTATCGTGTTTGACTTTAGGCGGTTTATTAATTTATCAATAGAAAGATTTGCGGGGCTTACCCCTTCCAGCGGAGCGATTAATCCGCCAAGGACATGGTAAACGCCTGTGAACTCACGTCCCTCTTCAATTATGCGCATATCCTGCGCAGTTTCTACAATGCAGATAAGGGATTTGTCGCGCGCAGGATTGGAACAGACAGCGCAAGGATCGGTTTCGGTAAATCCTCCGCATGTGCCGCATCTTTTAATCGCCTGATGAAAGCCTGATAATTCTTTTGCCAGTGTTTCCGCTAATACGGGACTCGAATCCAGTATGTGATACACAATTCTTCCGGCGCTCTTTTTTCCAATTCCCGGCAGTTTGGAGAATAATGTTATTAATCTGTCAATCGCATTTTGTCCCATAAACTCTTCTTCTCTTAGAATGTC
>JAIRQF010000153.1 GCA_031256635.1 Treponema sp.
GGTAATAATTGGTTCCTTTTCTGATAATTGCGGCAATAGTTCTCATAGCAGCGTATTTCCTGATTTTTTTTCAGAAGGAAAAAACCGGAAACTGGATTCAATTTTTTGCCAGAGGCAAGGAAGCCGGGTTTAATTCCAAGGATTTGGAACAGCTTCGCCGCATTGTAATCAATTGTAACATCAAGGATCCTCCGGGAATTTTTAAATCTCAAACGCAGTTTGAAACTGTAGTGCGTTCAATGGTAAAGACATTACAGTTATCCGGGGAAAACTACAATCCGGAAAATCAGTTTTTTCTTTCAAAACTTTTTGACTTTGTTCATAAAATCGGGATGGAAGCCTCCGAAAACAAGACGCGTATTACAAGCTCCCGTCAAATCAGCGAAGGTCAGACTTTACGGATTCTGGTAGCAGGAACAGGAGTTTTTAAATCGGAAGTTGTAAAAAATTTCGGAAATTATCTTACAATTTCGCGCCCTGTCAGCACCAAGGCCAACTCCGCTTTGCAATGGCAGGGAGTGAAAATTTCCGTTTATTTCTGGCGGGAAGATGACGCGGGCTATGTTTTTGATACTGAAGTAATTGACGAAGTTTTTTCCAAGGGCATTTCTTCGCTTAAAGTTGAGCATCACGATTCGCTGTTCAGAACACAGAAACGTAAATCCATGCGCATGAAAACACATAAACCGGCTTTTATCTATCTTTTAAACGACACCGATAATCCGCACAGTCTGGAAAAATCAGCGGGTTTAAGATGTATACTGGAAGATATTTCCGATACAGGATGCGCTTTTAAGGTTCACGGACAGGCCGGTATCGGGATGCGCCTTAAAGTGCAGTTTTCGTTAAACAAAATTCCCATTTGCATACCCGCAACGATTCGTTCGGTTGAATACAGGGAAGATATAAACACATCGCTTGTGCATACCGAAGCTGATCCTCTTCCCATTGCGACGCGTAACCATATTCTTTGCGAAGTATTTAATATGTTACCGGATGAAGATGAAGATGAGCTGCCCTTCCGCGTACTGGAACAGGAGGCGGATGCGGTACATCCCTCCGCTCAAAATTTCAACGAGGTAATGAATGGATAAAAAAATATGCGTTATTATCCTGTTTGTTTTTTTTACAGCTCATCTTTACGCGCAGGACGGGGTCAATTCAGCGACATCTTATTCAAGCGCGGAGGATTTATGGAGGATTTTTCTGGAAAATCCGGATTCTGAGTCATCCGCCGATTTATTAATTACGCTTGGTATAATCGGGAAAGGAAACCGCGGTATTATTGAAAATCTTAACAATTATCTGATAGGAAGGAATCTGCTTTATAAATCAGGATTCAATGCTGATTATTCGCTTGTATCAGCCTGTATTCTGGCGATTATGGAGTTAGGTGACAGCTCTTCATATCACGCTCTTTTTTCCGCTTATTGCGCAGGTTATCCAGAAATAATTGCATCCGAGGCATACGGCGCTTTGGATGTTATACCGGGAAATCTTCATCAGTATTTATTAAACGCGCTTTGGAACAATCCGCCAGAAGAAAAACTGGCAGCCTTCAGGGCCGGAATCAACAGTTCGCGTCTTGGTGTTTCCGAGCGCGGACAGCTTGCGGAACTTGCCCTTGAACAGGCGCTTGCCTCCGCGGAAGACAATATCGATCTGAATGTTATGCGATACGCCGCTGTTTTAACGCTTACCCAGCTGCGCTGGACAAGAGCAAACGCCCTTGCGATAAGGCATTATTACCGGGTTCAATCCGATTTTCTAAATGATGTTGTTTCCAAAGACCGGTTTATTGAGGCAATTGCCTGTCTTGGCGCAGTCGGAAATTCCCAGGCCGCTTTAGTGCTTGGTTTGCAGCTTGGCCTTATAAACGCCAGAATGTTAAACGCGGGATCTTTCGATCCTGAAATAACGCTCGCTATAGTACGCTCTCTGGGTCAAATCGGCGACAACGCCGCATTTGATCATTTACTCTATGTAAGCAATTTATCGTACCCCGATTATATCAAGGCCGCGGCCAGGGAGGCGATTGAAAACCTTAAATGGGTTCGATAAATCGTTTGCGTCTAACGCCTGTTCTTTGCGCCGCCCTTGGAGCGGCGGCAGGTTTCTATATTCTATTTCGCGCGCCTTTTGCCGTGATTGTCTCAGTCCTGATTCTTTTTCTTGTAACGATCTGTTTTTTCCGTGTTCTGGCATCGCTTGATTCGTCGGTGAAAACAAGGTGTTTGCTGTCCGCGAAACCGCGAACATTGCAGCTAACATCTGTCTGCGCCGCGGCTTTTACAATCGGACTTTTTCTGGGATTAAGCGCGGCGGACGCAGGCAGAAGCGATGTATATTTCGGTATTAACGAAAATAATATTACAGGCGTCGAAGGCATTCTGCTTGATGATCCGAGAGTTCTGCAAAGCGGCAGCGCAATGGCTGCCATTTCCCTTCACAGATGCACCGGTAACAAAGGAATGCGCGCAAGCGCTTCCGGAGAAATTACCGTTTTCTTTCCCCAGGTGAGCGCTGAAAAGATAAAACAATTCGGTCGCGGAACTACAGTCTTTGCGGAAGGCGCGCTACGATCTTCCCTGTACGGCTGGTCATTCAGCGCGCAATCCCTGCATATTTTAAAACCCGCTCCTTCAATTGAGCGCATGCGTACAGATATCAGATTAAGTTTATCTAAACTCTTTGAAGATGAGAAATGGGGCGGACTCGCTCTTGCGCTGCTTTTGGGAATCAGGGACAATCTTGACTCTAACTTTACAGCGCAATACAGGGACGCAGGTCTTTCTTACATTCTGGCCCTTTCCGGCATGCATCTTGCGATATTGACAGCGTTAATAGCTTTTCTTTTAAAAAGGCCTCTGGGCCTTAAAGCGTCCGCAATCACAAGCGCCGCTCTTATTATCCTTTATTGTCTTTTGGTCGGACCAATGCCAAGCCTTAACAGATCCGCACTAATGTACATTCTGGGAGTTATCGCCATACTCGGCGCTCTTCCAAAAAATTCCATGTCAATTCTATCACTGTCTTTTTTAATTCAGATCATCATTACTCCGGCGGCAGGAAACACACTTTCATTCATTCTTTCATATCTTGCGCTTTTGGGTATTCTAATAACAGGCCAGGCGTTTTCATTTTTATTCGCGGGCAAGGTTCCGGATTTTCTATTACAGCCGCTGTCGCTTTCTGCAGGGGCTTTTCTCGCTACGGCAGGAATTTGCAGTTTCACCTTTGGAATAATTTCTCCGGCGGGAATTATCGCAGGACTTTTAATTGTTCCCCTTACAACAATTTTTATGATAGGTTCAATTATTTGGCTTTTCTTAAGCATTTTCTCCCTTTCTTTCCCGCTCAGTTTTCCGCTGTCGCTCCTTTACAATTTAATGGAATCAACCGCATCCGTTACGGGAAATTTACCGGGTGTTTCCGCCAACCCTTATCTAGTTTTGGGTTTGTCCCTTGCTCTGTCAGTGTTGATGGTTGTACTTGAATACCGCCGCCGCAAAGCGATGTTTAAGCTTCAGCCGTTCACTTAATGGAAATTGCATGATTAACTACAACTCTCCTTCAGCTTTAAAGGTTTTTCTTGAACAGGAAGGACTTGGAATGCGGAAAAAATTCGGACAGAATTTTTTAATTAATCCGCAGATCAGGCAGTCTCTTGTACAGGCGCTTGAAGCGAAAGATGAAGTATGGGAGATTGGGCCAGGTCTTGGCGCGATGACAAAACTTCTTCTTGACAGGGGATTAACTGTAAAGACGTTCGAAATTGATAATGGTTTTATCAGGATTTTAAAAAACATATTTTCGCAAGAGAAAAATTTTTCTCTTGTAGAAGGCGATGTAATTAAAACATGGAAAGAACAGCCGCCTTCGCGGCTAAAGCCCTTTCTTTTGGGAAATCTTCCCTACAATATTGCCGCTGTTTTGATAGCCGATTTAATAGAAAACAGGCGAATTTTTTCAAGGATGGTCGTAACTGTTCAAAAGGAAGTCGCTCTTCGCATGACAGCCCGCGCGGGTTCTCCCGATTATTCATCATTTTCGGTATTATGCGCAAGCGCTTACAAAGTAAAACCTTTGATGTTAATCTCCCGGGAATCATTTTACCCGCAACCCAATGTAGACAGCATGGGAGTTCTCCTTGAAAATAGCGGCAGGGATTCCAATCCGGATATTTTTTTTCCTCTTGTACGCTCTTTATTCGCTTCAAGGCGCAAGACTGTAAAAAATAATTTATCCGCGTTTTTATCATCCCGAATCGGAGAATTTCAACAGGGCCTTAAAGTGCAGGAATTATGCGCGGCTCTATTAAAAGAAAACACCATAAATGAAAAAGAGCGGGCGGAAAATCTTGAATTGGAAACCTTTTTGTCCCTTGCAAAATCCATTGATAATGTGCGAATATTAAAATAGGGATGTTAATTGCCGAAAATATCGCAAGGATAGAAGATAGGATTCAGAAAGCCTGTATTTCCGCCGGAAGAAAGCGGGATGAAATTACACTGATGGCTGTAACAAAATTTGAGCCGGTTGGGAAAATAGAGGAAGCCTATGGCTGCGGTATCCGCTGTTTTGGAGAAAGCAGGGTAAAAGAAGCAAGCGAAAAATTTGATGGTTTTAAGGGAAATCATCAGGATGCGAAGCTTCATATGATCGGCTCTCTTCAGCGCAACAAGGTAAAACAGGCTGTCAGTCTTTTTGACTGCATACAGTCGGTTGACAGAAACGAGCTGATCGCGGAACTTGAGAAACATCCGGGTCTTTGTAAAAGTGTTTTGTTTGAACTGCATACAGGCGAGGATACAAAGAGCGGATTTTTGAATACGGACGCTCTTTTAAAAGCGGCGGAACTGGCGTTAAACACGGGTAATATAAAACCCGCAGGGCTTATGACAATGGCGCCTTTTACAGAAGATGCAAAGCTAATCCGGTCTTCTTTCAGGCAGCTTGTGAAAGCCGGAAGAGAACTTGAAAAGCGGTTCCCGGCGGCTGAAGGAAAATGCAGATGGGATGTCTTGAGCATGGGAATGTCAAATGATTTTGAAATAGCCATAGAAGAGGGTTCAACATTGCTCAGGATAGGCAGCGCGGTTTTTAAGTAATAGAGTTGTTCGATAACTTCAGTTATTGAACAAGTCTAATAATTTAAAAGGAATAATTTTACTATTATGAAGAAGATAATTTTTCCGGCAGTTTTATTTATTTTTCTTTTAACTCCCGCCCTTAAAGCAAACGCTCAAAGTTTAAGCGCCACTGAACCGACAGTGGTTACATTCGATACTACGGGTCTTCCCGGATGGGTAAATGATCTCAGGCGCTGGGAGATTGTCGCTTTCGGAACATTTCCGTTCTCCCTGTTTGCGGTTACTTTTATTACCGATATGTTCAGGTGGAACAGCGCAAACGGCATGAATTTTTCTTCAGAAGGACGGCGTTATGCGCCATGGCCGTTTAAATCGGCAGGCGGAGCCGATATATCAAACAGCGATTTTCAGAAGAGCGTCCTTCTTGCCGCAGGTTTATCATTAACGCTCGCTTTTGTTGACTTATTCATTACAATGACCAAAAGAAGCAATGAACGGCAGCGCCTTGAGAGCGCGCCTTCAGGTTCCGTAACAATAGAAAGAACGCCGCCCGAAGATGACCCTGAAGACAACGGTATTTTCGAAAACAACTGATAACAATGCCCCTTTTGTCCGGAGTTATAAAAGAAAAATTCCCTTCGCTCAGGCTTGATCGTTATGTGTCAGAACATTTAAAAATTCTTTCCCGTTCGCAGATTAAAACGCGCAACCTAAAGGCAAAAATAAACGGAAAGGATGTAAAGTTTTCCAGACTTGTAAAACAGGGAGATAATTTTGAATTTTACTGGGATGATTCCCTTCCTGCAGATATTATTCCTCAGGATATTCCCCTTAACATAATTTATGAAGACAGGAACTGCGTTGTAGTGGATAAAACTCAAGGCATGGTAGTTCATCCGGGAGCCGGAAACAGGCAAGGCACTCTTGCAAATGCCCTGTATTACAGAAGATTAAACCAGAAAAATGTTATCACATCAGGGAGCGCAAATAAAACAATATATGAAAAAACAAACAACCTGCGAACCGGAATTGTTCACAGGCTTGATAAGGATACTTCCGGTATTATAATAGCAGCCTATAATGATGAAACTCACGCATTCCTCGCACGGCAGTTTAAAGCGCGGGAAGCGCGGAAAATTTATATCGCGGTTGTTCAGGGCGCGCTTAAGGAAAAAAAAGGCCGTATAAATACCTTCATATCAAGGGATTTTAAGGATCGAAGGCGCTTTGTTGTTTCAGCTAACGGAAAAAACGCCGTTACATTTTTTAAAGTAATAAAAAGCTGGCAAAATCATTCGCTCGTTCTTTTAAGCCCGAGGACAGGACGAACGCATCAGCTTCGCGTTCATATGCACCATATCGGCTATCCGGTTCTGGGTGATCCTGTTTACGGAAATATTGACAGCGTTTTTCCGGAAGCAAGCCTAATGTTACATTCAAAAAGCCTTGCGATTACCTTGACAGGCGAAACTGAAAAAAGAGTTTTTTCTTCGTTAACGCTTCCGGATCGTTTTTCTTCTGTTATGCAAAAACTGAACAGGATGAACGCGGATGGATAATCCGTACATTCTTGAAGAAACCGATGATTACGCGGTAGTTTTTAAACCGCCGAAGATGCATTGCACTTCAAATCCCGGTAAAAAAAGCGCCGGAACTCTTTATGATTGGTTTGCAGAAAATACATCTTCTTTTTTTGATATCATGCACAGGCTTGATTATGAAACAAACGGCCTTGTTTTATTCGCAAAGAATGAAAAATGTTATAATTTTTTAAAATCAGCCCAGGATAACGATGCGTTCATTAAAGAGTATTCCGCCATATGCTCATTTCCATCTGATATATCCCAAAATTCCGGTTTCTCATTCCTTCGAGCCCAAAATTTGACTTCACGTTCCTTAATTGGTTTTCCTCCATGTCCGCTAACAGAGGAAACGGCGAATGCGTTTCAATCTATAAAAAATAATTTAATTATAGAAAGCTATTTCCGTCCTTACGGTCCTGGCAGAAAACTTGTCCGTCCTTTGCTTGATGACGGGAAAAAACACAGGGAGACAGCAAAAGATAAAGGCGGTTTTTATAAAACAGAAATTATCAATAAAAAAGAAAATGTTTTAACAGCGCGGATAAAAAGAGGTTTCCGTCACCAGATACGCTGTCATCTTTACTGGATTGGTTATCCCATATTAAACGATCCGCTGTATTCGAATAACTCACCTGATCCGCAGAGTATTCTTGCGCTGCGATCGCACGCGCTTTTTTTCCCCGACCCTTCAACCGGCGGACAGCGCGAATACCGCATTGCTCCGTTAGCTGAAGATCATTCCCGCCTGACGGCTTTATAAAGCGCTTCCCGGCTGATCTCTGTCCAAACAGGCCTGCCATGAGGACAGCGCGGCTGAAGAAGACAGAGGGCTTCCCTGCCAAGGGCAAATGCCGTTTCATCATCCGGATAATCGCCGTCTTTAATGGCGACGTGGCAGCAAAGAGAAGCGGCCCAGCTCTGCGCCATGTTATCGCCCGCTGTCCGAAGCTCTAGGATTTCTTTTATGGTAGCCGCGTCGCCCATTCGCCAATCCGCGGGAAGAGCTTCAAGCCGCCACGCGCCGCCGTCTTTTTTAATATCAATGCCAAGACATGAAAGTTCTTCGCTCTTTGATTCAAGAAATGAATCTTCTTCATCGCTTTCCGTGCTGAAAGGAATGGGCACAAGAAGTTCCTGTTTTGGAATATCGCCTTCAAGAAATTTATTATAAAGGATGCGTTCATGAGCCGCGTGCTGATCGATAATATAGAGCTTGTCTCCCCATTCTATTAATATAAAAAGATTGAAGACTCTTCCTGCATACCGCATTTCACCGTATACCGGAGCATTCTCCTTTACAGAAGAATTTATTTCGCTAAATTTTTCTCTGATATCGCAAAGATCGGCGGCGGGGAATGGAGAGTGAGGAGTTAAATCACCTTTTCTAAAGATTAAGGCATGAGAAATTGAAGCATCGGTTCGAAGATGTGATGAGTTGGGAATATTTTTATCATAAAAAGAAAATTCTTCGTTTCTGGTTTTTTCTTCACTCTGTATTCCTTGTACTTCTACGCCCATGCGCGTATTGTGCAGATATAAATTATGGAAGAACGCCTTTACTCCGCCTGAGATTGCGCGATGAATTGCGCCGGGATCGCGGAAACGGACTTCGCGTTTTGCCGGATGAATGTTAAAATCCGCAAGACAGGGATCGATTTCGACAAAGACAGCCGCGACAGGATGCGCGCCGTTTGGAAACCATCCCTGTGAGCCGTATTCCAGAGCCTGAATCAGGGAATAGTCATTTAATCTCCTGCCGTTTGCGAAAATGAAAATCTGCCGCTTGTCGCTTCTGTATAGTTCGCTTCCGCCGATTACAACATCAGATGAAAAACCTTCGCCTATAACATTTATTTCATGAAGGAAATCTTTCTCGCTTGCGGACGCCGTTAAAAGAAGAATGGCCGCGAATCTTTCTTTTTTTGTCGATACTGCAGGAAGAAAATCTTTTAATTTTCCGTCCTGCAGATAACGGAAATTAATCGTGTTAAACGCAAGCGCTTTATCAATAAAAATCTGCCTTGATAACGCGGCTTCGCTCCCTTCCCGCTTTAAAAAACGTTTTCGCGCGGGAATATTTTCAAAGAGATTGAGGGACCTCACTGTTGTTCCCTTTGTTCTTCTGGTCTGTTCAATTATCGGCGGATGATTTTCTCCTGGTCCTGTAACAAGGCGGTAAGCCTCCCTTCCATCCGTGCTGGTAATTATTTCAAGGCGCGCGACTGCCGAAACCGCCGCCAGCGCTTCTCCCCTGAAACCGAGAGTGCGGGATATATCCAAATCATTAAGACCGCGTATCTTGCTTGTCGCGTGTGTAAGATAGCATAATTCCAAATCTTCACGGTTCATTCCGCTGCCGTCGTCTGCGACTTCGACTTTCCTGCATCCGCCTTCTTCAATTGATATTTCGATATTTAAAGCGCCTGAATCTATCGCGTTATCAAGAAATTCCCTTAAAAGCGCGCACGGACGATCAATTACTTCGCCGGCTGCGATGCGTTTTGCTTCTTCAGGCGGCAGAATTTTTATCCGTTGTGTGTCAATATCCATTTTAACGGGCGTCAAACAATTCCAGATCGGGAGACTCGTCAACCGCGGCGCCGGCGGAGTTCATCAGTATTTCAATCCGGCTTTCAATTTTTTCAAGATCCTTTTCCAGAGCCTGGGCAAGGCGGATTCCTTCTTCAAAAGCCTTCAGCGCTTCATCAAGGGGAATGTCGGTTTTCCGTATCTTTTCACCTAACGTTTCAAGGCGCTCAAGGCGTTCCTCGAAACTTTTATTTCCGCTGTTTTTCGGCGCTTCAGCGGCCGTTGTTTTTTTTGCCATATGATCTCCGTTAAATGATAATTCCTTCTACCGTCGCTTCAATTTCGCCTTTAAGGGGCCTTATGTTAAGTTTCTCGCCTTTTTTTACTTTCGCCGCGTTACGGACAAGATTTCCGCGGCTGTCTGTTACAACCGAGAAGCCTCTCTCCATTGCAGCTAACGGACTTCCCGCTTCAATGACAGAGGAGGCAAGACGTATCCTTGTTTTAAAATCAGCGCACTTCTGCGATATTGCGCCTATCAGCTCTTCTTTCGCGTCGTCAAGGCGGATCAGGCGCGGCTGCAGAATCGCGCGGAAACGGTATTCCATATCCTTCGGATCGAACGGTTTTAGAAGGAGCCTTGCCCTTTCAAGTCTTGTCCGCATAACGCTTATAAGATTTTGCCCTGCCAGCCTTACAAAGTCCGCAACAGCGGATAAATTTTCACTTACAAGCTCCGCGGCAGCCGAAGGGGTCGGCGCTCTTAAGTCCGCGGCATAATCGCATAACGCCCAGTCAATTTCATGGCCGACAGCGCTTACCACAGGAATCCGCGATTCAAAAACAGCGCGGACAACCGCTTCATCCGAGAAAGGCAGTAGATCCTCAAGAGAGCCCCCGCCCCTTCCTACTATAAGCACATCCGCAAGACGCCATTGATTTGCCTGCCTGATCCGCGCGGCGATGATCTGCGCCGCTTCATCTCCCTGAACGGGAGCCGGAAGAATTATCACTTTAATACCACAGGCGCGCCTGTTAAGAATATTGAGAATGTCGCGCACCGCAGCGCCTGTGGGAGAGCTGATTACTCCGACAACGGAAGGAAACCTTGGAAGCGTTTTTTTTATTTCAGCGTCAAATAAACCTTCCGCAGCGAATTTCTGCTTTCTTTTTTCAAGCATCGCAAGAATTTCACCAGCTCCGGCAATTTCCATTTCATCGCATACGATAGAATATGATCCCCTCGGAGCATAGACAGAAAGGCTTCCGCGCACACGAAGAAGCATTCCGTCCTTTGGTTCAAAATTCAATGATCTTAATTTATTCTTGAACATTACGGCGTCTATTTTCGCGCCTGCGTCCTTTAAGCTGAAATAAAGATGGCCTGAACTTGCGGGTCTGCAATTTGAAACTTCTCCTTCTACACAGACAAGAGAAAATGAATTTTCAAGATTAAGTCTGATAAGATCTGTCAGCTCGCTTACTGTAAGATGTTTGCCGTTCATCAGTTCTCCATGCATGAAGCGCCAAGTGAAATAAGCATATGAGTGCGAAGCCCCGCTGCCTGCCTGCGGCTGGATCTTTCCATGCCGATTATAAAACCGGCGGCAAAAGCCAGGCATAAACGGATAATTATATCAATCCCGGTTAATGTTTCAGGCATTTTAACATTATATAATAAAAATTTGAGGATTTGCAATTGGCGGAAAGAAACGGTTATATTGAAAAAATAAATAAAATTGTTTATTTTATATAAACAGGAAATATTATGAAAAGATGCGAATGGTGTGAAAGCTCGGAAATGTACATGGAATATCATGACAAAGAATGGGGAGTTCCGGTTTATGACGATCAAAAACATTTTGAGTTTCTGGTGCTTGAGTCCGCTCAGGCGGGTTTAAGCTGGATAACAATTCTAAAGAAAAGAGAAAATTACAGGAAAGCCTATGATAATTTTGATCCTCAAAAAGTAGCCCGCTACACAGACGCAAAAAAAGCAAAATTATTATCTGATGCCGGTATAGTCCGCAACAGGCTAAAAGTAGAAGCGTCAATATCCAACGCGAAAAAATTTCTTGAAATCCAAAAAGAGTTCGGAAGTTTTTCAAATTATATCTGGAGCTTTACAAACGGAAAACCGGTTGTCGGTAAATGGAAAAACCTTTCCGAAATACCAGCAAAAACAGAACTATCTGACATTATTTCATTGAATCTTAAAAAAAGGGGATTTAAATTCCTTGGCAGCATAATTATCTACTCGCATTTACAGGCTACAGGAATTATAAACGATCATGTAATTGATTGTTTCCGTTACAAAGAAATAAAAAATAAATAAAGTTATTCCCACTCAATTGTTGCAGGAGGCTTACTGGATATATCGTAAGTAACGCGTCCGATTTCTTTTACCGAGTTTGTAATCCGCGTGGATATTTCTATTAAATCGCGGGCTTCAAACGGGTAGACATCGGCGGTCATGCCGTCGCTGCTTATGATTGCGCGTAACGCACAGATAAATCCATATTTGCGCTCGTCTCCTGCAACGCCGACTGAACGGATTGGAAGCAGTATCGCGAACGCCTGCCAGATATCGTCATAAAGACTGATTTCTCCTGAAACGTTTTTGCGGTTTTTTAATTCCTGTATAAAAATAGCGTCCGCTTCGCGGAGAATATCGCATTTTTCCCTTGTGACTTCTCCGAGTATGCGTGTCGCAAGACCCGGGCCCGGAAAAGGATGTCGGCGGATAATTTCTTCGTCTACGCCAAGAAAACGCCCAAGGCGGCGCACTTCGTCCTTGTAGAGGCGATCAAGGGGTTCGATAATTTTTCCGGCTTTGCGCTTTGCGTCCACAAGGGGGCTTGCGACATTGTGATGGCTTTTTATCACATGCGCTTTCTTGCCGACGCCTTTTCCGCTTTCGATTAAGTCTGTGTAAAGCGTGCCCTGCGCGAGAAGGTAACTGTCAGGAAGCTTAAGACGGGAGACTTCACGCTCCTGAATCGTAATAAATAAATCACCTATTATTTTTCGTTTTTCTTCAGGGTCAGTTTTACCTTTCAGCTCCGAAAGGAATTCTTCCCCGCACATAATTATGTGCAAATTTTTCGCGCCCAGTTTTTCCAGACTCTTTCGGACAAACTCCGTTTCATTCTTACGCATTAAGCCTGTGTCAAAGTACATAAGATGAACCTGATCCGGTTTCAGCGCTTTTAGCAAAGCCGCTCCTGCAACTGTTGAATCAACACCGCCTGAAATTAATAAAAGAACGGGATTGCCCGCTGCGCGTTCTTTGAGCGTTTGATTTAATTCGTCTATATAGTGTTCCATGCTCCAGCTTTTTTCGCAGCCGCAGACATCAAAAATAAACGCGCCCAGAATTCTGTCTCCGTCCTCGCAATGGGTAACTTCCGGGTGGAATTGAAGCCCGAACCACGGCTTTTGCTCATGAGCTACAACAGCGGAATACCCTGTAGCGCTTGTACCGTATTCATAAAAACCGGGAGCAAGCTCAGTCAGAGTATCGCCATGACTCATCCACGCTGTAAAAGAATCTTTAAACCTGCTTAAAAATTTTTCTGTTAACCCGCTTATCTTTATTTTTTTCTCTCCGGATTCTATCCCATCCCCGGTCTTTGACCCTTGACCTTTGATTTTTACCTCTATTCTTCCGTATTCAACATGCTGTAAAGATTCAACCTTTCCGCCCAGATCATGTGTCATTCTCTGAAGACCGTAGCAAATTCCCAAAAGCGGCATTACATCGACATTGTTTACACGAAAACAATCATAAATTTTCCTGTCAGGCGCGGCGCCTTTTCCGTTTACAGATTCCGGTGAGCCTGAGAGAATTATTCCTTTTACATCCGGTGCGATGATATTGTCGGCTAACGGAGAATCTCCGGGAATAATTTCTGTATATACTCCGAGATCGCGTATTCTTCTTGCTATAAGCTGAGTGGTTTGGCTCCCAAAATCAAGAATAAGTATTTTATCCATGATCAACTATATCTATTTATCGCCTGATTTCATATTGCCGTAATCCGGTTCAATTCCGCGGGAACGCAGAGCGGCAACATAGTTCTTAAGCTGCCTGTTGCTTTCGCCGCTGTCCAGCGAAAAACCTGCCTGAAAAACAGTTTCGCTGCTTTTTGTCCAGCTTAGTTTCATCTTAAGGCTGAAAGACCCTATTTTATCTTCTTTACCCGGTATTATTTTCAAATTATAAACATCATCCGGCTTCATGTTTACATATGTGACGCTTATCATGCTGCATCCGGTATCACTGATATTTCCAAGCTGGCCTTCGCCTTCATAACCTGTTATCATAATACCTGCGTCTAAATCATAGAACGGCGAACCCAGCCTGGGTGCTTTTCGTTCCTGAAATACAGCCAATTGATCTGTTAATTCTTCCTTTTTTTTATTAAAAAACATATATCCGCCTATTTCTTTTTCTTCTCAGATGAGCTTTTATTAAACGTACCTGTGGTTCGGCTGTCCAGATGAGGTACCGGTTTAATAATAATTTTTCCGTCAACAATCTTTTTTGCCATTGAAAATGAATCAGCAATCTGTCTGCTCGCGTTTTGGGCCGCGCTGACGCTTGCGCTTACATCCCGCGACGCGGAAGTTAAAGCGGTAACAGTATTGGCGATAGCGGAGCTGTCATCTTTTATTTTCGCAGAGTCTTTGTTAACTTCATCCACCATGCTGCGTAAATTTTTCAAAGCTTCCACGATTTGCCCGGAGCTTTGCGTCTGCATATCAATATTGTTTTTTATACCGGCAAATGAAGCGCTCATTTCAGTTAACTTGTTAAAAATATTATTCATGCTCAGTACATTTGAGCCGGAAACATTTTCTATTTCGTTAATCGCTTCTGTCATGTTCCTTATTTCCGAAGAGATTGATTCCGATTCCTTGTTGGACGATTCCGCGAGCTTGCGTATTTCTGAAGCGACCACGGCGAAACCTTTTCCAGCTTCTCCGGCGTGAGCCGCCTCAATCGCCGCGTTCATCGCCAGAATATTTGTCTGCGCCGCGATTCCGGATATTGTTTTATTCGCTTTTTCAAGCGCGGCGGATCGTTCCGTCAGACTGGCAATCTGCTTTGTCAGCTGCTCAAGGGTTTTCTTGCTGTTTTTGGATGATTCCCCCAGACTTATTGTAATATTGTTTGCCTGTAAAACCGTGTCTTTGATATCGTGGATTCCTTCTACCATCCGTTCAATCAGTTTTGAAGAAGAGTTAATGCTTTCTGATTGTGATTCTACAGCCTCATTAAGAGCTTCTATATTGCCGACAATATTATCTACGGATTTAACAGTTCTCTGCACAGAGATATTTTCTTCCCCGCTTTTGTTAACCAGAACTTCCATTCCTTCAATAATGGTTGACAGCTCATCGTTTGATTTATTTATAATTTTGTTAAGGTTAAGGCTGATATTTAACTGTTTACCCAATTGCTCGTCATTGATTTCTCCCATTGTCTGGCGCAGCGTATCACGGATGGAATATAATGCCGTCTGCATAATTCCGATCTCGTCTTTCCGTAATTTGGATGTTTTTATATCAAAGCGCATTTGCGCAAGCAAATTCGCCGCTGTTGAAACTTCAATAATCGGTTTTGTTATGGAAGAAGCGACAGTCAATGATACAAAAACCGCGGCTGTCAGAATTATAGCGAGTGAAATAACGAAAACAGACAAAGCACGGTTTTCAAGACCCAGCACATAACTTACGTCAAGATCAAGACCCAGAACGCCTTCCACTCTGCCTGAATCGTTCGTCACCTGAAGAAAACCGGAAACAAACGTACCCCACTCGTCGGTATAAGGCTTCTCTGTTATAAAAAAACCCGTGTTGTTCCACGCTTTTATAACTTCATCAGGCGGATCATAATAGTTCTTTAAGAGGTAATCACTAATTTTTCCATTGTTAATCATGGGAATATCATCAGTATCAAAAATAAAATTGACAATGTTTCGTTCAACCCGAAGGTAATAAATATAAACAAATCCGTATGACTCGCGAATAATATCAATTTGATTTACGAATGCGGAGTACGACAGCGAACCTTCCCTTGCTTCGGATATTAGCTTATCCGCGTTTTTAAGCTCAGGAAACAGCCGCGCTATCGAATACGCGGTATTTTCAATAACTTCCGTATAACTTCTTTTAATATATGATGTATATTGAAAGAAAAGAATTAATCCGATTCCAAGTGCAACCACGAGACACAAACCGGAAAAAAGCAGCGAAAATGTTGTTCTCAAACTTTTCATTCTATATTATTAAACCATGTATTTCCTTAATTAACAAGATAAAAATAAAATATTTTAAGGACTTTTATAAAATTTTTTAATCATTGTGAAAAAGAATAAATTTCCTGTCTGGACAATATTGCGTTTTAACAGATAACATTAGATATGAAAAAGATAACTAAACGCGCTGTAGTCTGCACAGCGGTTGTTATTGGGCTTGTGATTTTATTTACGCTTGTATTTCTGGGTATTCTGACAATTGCCGAATTCAGGCCGGCAGAAATTGAGAAGCTTGAAACAGTAAAACATGGAGCGGCGCAGCAAGCCGGCCCGGCGGTAAACGTTCCCTTCAGCGTGCTTACCTGGAATATAGGATATGCTTCTCTTGATGAAAGCCAGGATTTTTTCATGGACGGAGGAAAGGGAGTAAGACCTTCAAGCGATGAAAATGTAAGGCGCAACCTTTCCGGAATCAGGGATTTTCTTTCTGAAAATCATTTTGATATTGCGCTCATTCAGGAGATTGATATCGCATCAAAACGCTCATATTATGTTAACCAGCGCGATTACCTGACAGAAAATTTTTCAGGCTCATCATCTTTTGCGTATAATTTTAACAGCATGTTTGTTCCCATTCCATTTCCCGAATTTATCGGCAAAGTAGAAAGCGGCCTTTTAACATTAAACCGCTTTAAAAACATTGAAGCGTTTCGCATGAGCCTTCCCAATCCTTTTTCATGGCCGGTGCGCGCGGTAAACCTTAAACGCTGTCTTTTAATCAGCCGTCTTCCGGTTGAAAATTCCGAAGCAGAGCTTGTAGTTGTTAATCTTCATTTGGAAGCCTATGACTCAAGCGGAGGCCGCGAGGCTCAGACCAAAGCGATGCTTGATTTCATGTACAGCGAGTACGCGAAAGGCAATTATGTTATCGTCGGAGGCGACTTTAATCAGAACTTCCCGGGCATTGATCCACAGCGTTTCGCTTTAAAACACAGCGATTATTTTACCGCGGGAACCTTAAACCCTTCGCTGCTTGAACCTCTCTGGCAATATGCATCCGGCACTCAAATACCCACATGCCGCCTTCTTAATGAACCTTACTCAGGCGATTTGGAAAATACTCAATTTTATATTATCGACGGTTTTATTCTTTCGCCTAACGTGGAACTGTCTAATGTAACAACATTTGATCTTGGTTTCAAATATTCCGATCATAACCCTGTTAAAATTGATGTATTGTTGAAATATGTTGATTAAACTAAAATGGAGTATAAATGAATATTATAATACATGATCGGGAAGAATTATTCATTGAGAATATTTTAAAAGACAACACAAAAGAAACAAAGATTATTTCCGATAACAAAAAAATCCAGCCCTGTATATGTTGTTTCGCCTGTTGGATAAAGACACCCGGTCAATGCATTATTAAGGACGGTTATGATAATATGGGCGAATTATTGTCAAAATGCGGACAATTAATCATTAT
>JAIRQF010000163.1 GCA_031256635.1 Treponema sp.
GCTTGCGACAACTACATCGCTTTCCATATCGACAAGGCATGCCTTTGTTGTGGTGGAGCCGCCGTCAACGCCAAGAATATACTTGCGCCCGGCTTGCACCTTGCCATCGGAACTATCAAAGACTTTTACTTTATCTTTCCAGTCACGTAAGGCTCCAAGAGCGCCAAAACGTATTTCGTTTGCTTTTAATAAATAATCGGCGTGAGGAAGGCGGCTCCCCGACTTGGGAGCAAGAACCGCCGCGCCAAGGGCTTCAAAAACAGGCGCGCTCTCTGGAATTATAAATTCAATTTGCGGAGCTTTCTCGCGGATAAAACGGATAATGTGACGGTTAAGCGTAATGCCGCCTGTTAACACAACTTTCCCTGTTGTTACCTTCGCGCGTTTTAAGAAGTCGATTACTTTTACCGCCATTACATCAGAAAGCGAAAGAACGATGTCGTCCTTTGTCGCTTCGCGCTTGTTTAAGCGGTGGGTGCAGTCGCTCTTCATAAAAACAGAACAGCGTGTGGAAAGCGAGTGCACTTTCGCGGTGTCAGGAACTTTGTCGATGTCGTTAAGGGTCATGTCCATGCGAGCGAGCTGTTGCTTTAAAAACTCGCCGGTGCCGCTCGCGCACTTGTTACCTGAAAAACTGTTTACGATTTTGCCGTTATCATCGAGAGAATAGACAATGAGGTCTTCGCCGCCCATACTGACAACGGCATCGGCTTTAAGCCCCAGGTTTTTAAGCGCCGCTTCGACGCACAAGGGTTCCAAAGTTCCGCTTACTTCAAACATGAAGCGGCCTTCGTTGCCAGTAACAAGCGCAGGTAAACCCTCGCCTATCTTGCCTTCCGCTAAAAGCTTGTGAACTGCCGCGCTAAAGTCGCCCTCATGAGGGGTAGCTGCTGTCCATACTACCCTGTTGTCGTCCAAAAGAACCATTTTAAGGCTAGTAGAGCCAATATTTATACCAAGTGACTGCATTTAGGCATTTTAGCAAGTAAGGAAAGGAGGTTCAAGTGTGGGTACTTTATGTCAATTGACCAAGTTTTCCTATTTTGTTAGAATGGGCTAATAAAAGGACCGTTAGCTCAGCTGGTAGAGCAGCAGACTCTTAATCTGCGGGTCGGAAGTTCGATCCTTCCACGGTTCAGAGTAAATTCAAAAGAAAAAAAAGAAAAAAGAGGAAAATTGTGGCTATTAATAAAGAGATAAAGCGTCTGGATAAATCAAATGTGTCCCTAAGCGTTACTGTCCCCAAAGAAGATGTGAGTGCGCAGTATAATGAAATGCTTAAGGAATACTCAAAAACCCTGCAAATACCGGGTTTTCGCAAGGGTCATGTCCCCAAGGAAGTGCTTGAACGCAAATTCGCCGAAGCCCTTAGAGGCGAGGCTATGAGTCGTATCATGGAATCGACCTTGCAGGAAATTTTCAAAGAGGAAAACCTGCCAAGAACGGACAGACCGCTCCCTTATTCTACCCCCGAGCTTCAGGGCGAACCTGAATTTGACTTTGAAAAAGACCTCCAGTTTACCGTTAAATATGATGTCCTTCCCGAGGTTAAAGTCGGTCAGTGGAAAGGGTTAAAGGTCGAGTACCCCTACGCGGAAGTTGACAAGAAAGACATTGACAAAGAACTTGATGAAATCCGCGACAGAAACGCGATTGTTATGGATCGCGACGACAGCGCAGCGGCAAGAAAGGGCGATGTTGTAACAATCGATTATCAGATTTTCGAAGAAGACGGAGAGACTCCGTCTGGTATGCAGCGTAAGGACTTTGTTTTCACGCTCAGTTCCGGCGCTAATGTCTTTCAGTTTGATGACGACATTATCGGGATGAAAAAGGACGAGACAAAGGATTACCAGAAAAAGTTCGCGGACGACTCTTTTGAATCCAGTCTTGCCGGCAAGACAAGAAGGGTAAAAATTACTCTTACAGCTCTTAAAGAGAAAAAGCTCCCGGATTTAGATGACGATTTGGCTCAGGATGTCGATGAAAAGTTTAAAACTCTTGACGATCTAAAAAACAGTATAAAAGATCGCCTGGAAAAACATCTTGAGTTTAAATTAAGAGAAAGAAAAATAAATGAACTTTTAAAGAAAATAATGGAAAACACTCCTGTAACCCTTCCTGAATCGATGATAAGAATCGAAGTTGAGGGACGCATGCGCCGTATCGCCCAGTATTACAACACCAATGTGGAAGCAGTCGCGCAGATGATGAATATCGGCGAAAAAATGCAGGAATGGCGTGACAATGCCGAAAAAGCGCTTCATTCGCGCTTAATTATCGAAACTCTGATGGAAGAGCATAAAATTGAAGTAACAGACGCTGATATCGAGGAGGAATTCAAGTCGATTGCAGCGGCTAACGGCGCTGATATCGAAGAAGTAAAAAAGCATTATAATGAAGAAGCGCTCTTTTACATGAAGGAAGACATCAGAGAAAAGAAAATTACCGACATTTTACTTGCGGAAAACACCTTAAAACAGGGAAAAAAGGAGAATTATCTGGATTTCATGTCAGATAATGGTTAAATTAGATATTATGGATACAAAAATGAGTAATTTGGTCCCTATTGTAGTTGAACAGACAGGGATGGGGGAACGTTCTTACGATATTTATTCACGGCTTTTGAAAGATCGCATCGTTTTTTTGGACGGAGAAATAAATGATATTTCCGCTGACTTGGTCGTAGCTCAGCTTTTATTTCTTGACGGTCAGGATACCGAGAAGGACATCAATCTTTACATCAATTCACCAGGCGGCTCTGTTACAGCAGGGCTCGCTATTTATGACACTCTTCAGCATATTAAATCCGATGTTCAGACAATATGTCTTGGACAGGCTGCGAGCATGGCGGCTTTAATTTTAACCGCAGGAACCGCCGGCAAACGTATGGTACTTCCATCTTCACGCGTGCTAATTCACCAGCCATGGGGCGGCGCTCAGGGACAAGCGCGGGACATCGGCATTCAATCAAAAGAAATTGTCCGTTTAAAAAAAATGATAATCGAATATTTCGCCTTACATTCAGGAAAAACAGTCGAACAGGTTTCCTCCGATATGGAAAGAGATTTTTTTATGTCCGCGCAGGATGCAGTTGAGTACGGCATAGCCGACTCCATACTAAAGAGAGAAAAAAATGGCGCGTCTTCGTAACGGACCCGAGGTTTTTGAAAGGGTCTGCTCTTTCTGCGGAAAGAGCGCGGACATGGCGCGCCGTCTAATTGCAGGTCCTAACGATGTTTTTATCTGCGATGAATGTATAGAAGTCTGTAAAAAAATCTTAAACGAAGAAGAACATGAGCTGACAACTCAGTTTACAGGCGACATTCCCACTCCAAAGGATATTAAAAGTTATCTTGACCTCTTTGTAATCGGACAGGATAACGCGAAAAAAGCGCTGTCTGTCGCCGTATATAACCATTACAAACGAATCGCGAATCCTTCCAAAGAAAATGAAGAAGTAGAAATCGAAAAATCAAATGTACTTTTAATTGGTCCCACAGGAACAGGAAAGACCCTGCTTGCAAAAATACTCGCGAAAAAATTAAAAGTGCCTTTTGCAATCGTTGACGCGACAACTCTTACAGAGGCGGGTTACGTCGGCGAAGATGTGGAAAATATTCTTCTCAAACTGATACAAAGCGCGGGTGGTAATATTTCCGCGGCAGAAAGAGGCATTGTCTACATTGATGAAATCGACAAGATTGCGCGCAAGGGCGAAAATATTTCAATTACGCGCGATGTCTCAGGCGAAGGCGTTCAGCAGGCGTTGTTAAAAATAATAGAAGGCACGATTGCTTCTGTTCCTCCGCAGGGCGGAAGAAAACATCCCAATCAGGAAATGATCCGCATCGATACCACCAACATACTCTTTATCTGCGGCGGGGCCTTTGTCGGACTGGATAAATTTATTGAACGGCGTGTGGTTCAGCATCCCATGGGCTTTGGCGCGGAAATCCGGGACAACCGGGAAAAGAGCCTGCGGGAACTGTACTCCAACCTTCCCCCGGACGATCTTATCCACTTTGGAATGATCCCCGAATTTATAGGCCGGCTACCCATTGTGGTAAGCCTGGATGAATTGCAGCTGGAAGACTTAAAGCGGATCATAACGGAACCGAAAAACGCCATTGTAAAACAATACCAGGCTTCTCTTTCCTATGACGATGTCGAGTTGGAATTCACCGAAGGTGCAATAGTCGCCATTGCCGAAACCGCTGTCAAACAAAAAACCGGCGCCCGCGGACTGCGGGCCATTGTGGAAAAACTTATGACCGACATCATGTTTGAAATACCTTCGCAGAAGGGTGCCAAACAGGTAACCATTACAAAGGACACCGTGGAAAAATCCGAGCCGCCGGAAATCATCCCAATGCA
>JAIRQF010000125.1 GCA_031256635.1 Treponema sp.
CTACACTCACCGTGAATCTTCCCCTTGTTCCGACTGTAACTACGGTTACTGTCAGTCCTTCAAGCAGAACAATGGATAGGGGAAGCACATTCCAGTTCAACGCCGCTGTGACCGGAACAAACAATCCGGGTACATCGGTAACATGGAGAGTAAGTTCCAATGCCGCAGGAACGGGTTCTGTTACGGCAGGAACCAGCATTAACGCGAGCGGGCTTCTTACTGTGTCGGCTAATGAGACAATGACTACGCTATATGTTACCGCGACATCAACTGTGGATACATCAAGATCGGGCAGCGCTACAGTCACCGTTAATATTCCCGTTGTTCCGACTGTAACAACGGTCACCGTCAGTCCTTCAAGCAGAACAATGGAAAGGGGAAGCACATCCCAGTTCAACGCCGCAGTGACAGGAACCAACAATCCGGGCACATCGGTAACATGGAGAGTAAGTTCCAATGCCGCAGGTACAGGTTCTGTTACGGCAGGAACCAGTATTAACGCGAGCGGGCTTCTTACTGTGTCGGCTAATGAAACAATGACTACTCTTTATGTAATAGCGACATCAACCGTTGATACATCAAGATCGGGAAGTGCGACAGTCACCGTTAATATTAACACGTCAGCTGTAACATCAATTTCTATCAGTCCGTCGTCTCAGAATTTGATGAGAGGTCAAACGGAACAATTCACCGCGATAGTCAGGGGAAACAATAACCCAAGCAGCTCGGTAACATGGAGAGTCAGTTCTAATGCTGTAGGAACGGGATCTGTTACGGCAGGGACAACCATCAGCTCTAATGGGTTTCTTACAGTTTCGGCTAACGAGGAGAATACCACCCTTTACGTTATAGCGACATCCACTGTAGACACTTCAGTTTCCGGTACCTCAATAGTGACTATTTACCGGTTACAATGAAAACTATATTTCTAAGGATGCTATAGACAAACTCTGATTAGTATACAATTTATCCGGTGCTATTTAGAGTCCTATATGTGGACACATTATAGACAGACTACCTAAAAAAACGCATTTCCGCAGCCTTTAGGCGAGAAAATGCAAGGTCTGTCCGCAAAGTAACCGACTTTGTGGACAGACACTATTTAGCGCCGGATAAATTGTCCCACAATTCATTTATCTCCATTCCCGTAACAAGCTGCACATCCGCTTTTTCCTGATCGCTTAATGCGTCGATGTCGCCTTTGGTTTTAAACTCATTGATTCCTTTAAGGATTGAATCGAATCTTTGTTTTGTGATTTTGTTTTTGAGAGCGAAGAAAAGACAGAACGCAAGCAGAATGAATGGAATAAGAACAAACATCCATTTGATGCCCGTTACAACGCCGCTTTGAGCGTAAGAGGCCGGATCGAAATTGTTCATGCCGGCTTTTAAAACGGAATACTCATTCTGATCGAAACCCATTGCCTGAAGCCCGAATCCCATAAGAAGAACAGCCGCGCCGCTTGCGAACTTTCGCAGGAATGTTGTCATTCCGGCGTAAAGACCTTCACGGCGCTTGCCTGTGCGGATTTCGTCGATATCATAAATGTCGGCGAGCATCGACCATGTAGAAAGATTACCGGCGGAAGAGCCGGCCGCTATAAGAGCCGCCAACGCGCACAGAACAGCGGTGTGAACGCCCGGACCAAGCCAGATGAATACAAGAGAGGAAGCCATCCACACAGGGATGCCGATGTAAAGCGGGAATGCCTTTCCTTTTTTTTCAGCTAGCCTTCCCTGCAGCGCCATAAGCAGCATTGAACAGACCAAAAGAGTGCCTACAATGAGTTCATAATTCTGATACTGAAGAACAACAATATCGACATAAAAAATAAAAAGGGCGAGCACAAGATCAACCGCTATTTGAAAAGAAAGAAATATCCCCAGGAAATTCTTATAAGCTTTATTTGTGAAAACAGTCAGCCAGCTTTTTAAAGGAATTTTTTCAGGTTCAGGAATATCCTTTTTTTCCCATGTTCCGAAAAAAACCAGAAGCCAGCACAATCCGAAAAAAATCCCAAAAATAAGAGACATAACAACATAACCAGGTATCTGCGAAGGCCCGATTGCGTCAGCGCCGAATGTTTTAATAACGATACTCGGTACTACAGCGCAAATAAGCGCGGCACCGCCTGAGCAAATCATTCTGATTGTAGTAAAACTGGTACGCTCGTTATAATCAGAAGTCATGTCAGACAGAATGGCGTTATACGGCACCATGACTATGCTGAACACAGTCCCGAACAGCATATAGGAAAGAGTATAATATACAATTTTCCCCATATCGCTTTGAATCCCAAAGGAATAAAAAAGCATGAAAAAAGAAAGAAAAACAGGAATTATCCCGATTAAAAAATAAACACGCCGCCTTCCGAATCTTGAACGCGTGATATCGGATATCCGCCCCATTACAGAGTCCGTGATCGCGTCCCACAACCGCCCGATAAAAATAATTATGGTAGTGGCAACGACAGGAAGACCTTCAACCAGCACTAAAAAATTCATAAACAGCAGGCTGAAAATCATGAAAGCCCCGCCGCCGTAAATGTCTCCGCTTGCGTAGCAGAGTTTCGCTTTAAGCTTGTTTCCCATTAGCGGAGATTATATCATAAACAGCGTTATTGCGCGCCGGAAATCGTAACTCCGCCGAAACAGCACCAGGGCAGTATGCTAATACCGTTGCAGCTGATTTCCCTGGAAATGTCAATTTTTTGTAAAATATCAATGATATTAAACGATACCATTGTCTCTTTTAACGCGCCTGCGATTTTACCGTTTTCAATAAGGAAGCTGTTCTTCGCGACTCCGGAAATATCGCCGCTTGGCCCGGGCATTCCGCCTGAAAAACGGTTAAGAAGAATGCCGCGATCCGTTCCTTTAATCATTTCGTCAAGCGGCGTGTTACCGGGTTCGACTTCAATGTTACCCGCGGCGGAGTTTAACGCGCGGGGTTTTCCCGTTTTGCGCGAACCGTAAAGAGAAAGCGCAAAAGATTTAAGCGTTCCGTTTCGGATAAAATCCGCGTCCTTGCTTTCATACCCGTCCGGGGTAAAACGCTCACCTGCGACAATTTTCGGGCTTAGCGGGGAAGCGCGGAAAGTCAAACCGGAATCCGCGACTTTTGTACCAAGCGCGTCCTTCCAGCGGCTGGTTCCGTCTATCAGGGACATTTCAGAAAGAAAGCAGCCGATTATTGTCTGCCAGATCATGTCGTCACAGGCCGGCGTTACAATTATCTTGCCTGTAAACTTCTCTTCTACCATCCGCGGATCGAGAGACTGTACCGAATCGGAAAGAAGCGCACGGTGCATATCCAGATCCATAACCGGTTTTGAAAGGGAATCAAGGCGCGCGGCGTAACCGTTAAATGATGATGATCTTTCTCCGTCCCTGGCGGAAAACATTGTCTGTATTTGGTAATACTCAGTGTTAGTATTAAACTCAACTCCGTTGGAATTTAAATAAACCGATTTCCCGGAATTAAAATCCGTTGCCATACCTTCAAGTACAATTTTCGGATGCTCGTCTTTAAGCTGCTCAAGAAATTCTTTGGTCCGGGAAAAAAGTTTATCCATATCGCTGCCGCCGATGCTTTGATCAAAGGATTTATTATCGATCTTTTCTGCGATGTCTTCGGCAGGTTCCGGCAGCGCCGAAGACGCGAGCGATACGCAGTCTTCAACCGCCTTGTCGATGGAAGGTTTGTCAAGTTTATTAATCTTTGTCAGTCCTTTTTTATTTTCCTTGATCACTTTAAGAATCAGCTCATCATTGAAAAGCGTGCGCATCAGTGTAAACTTATTCGCTTCGACATTAAACTCATCTTTTTGCTCTGAGCTTACCCAGCAGGCGGCTTTGTCCGCGCCCGCTTTTTTCAGGGAATCAAGAACATAAGCGGCTATTTCCTGGCGTGTCATCTATCTGCCTCCTATATTGATATCACAGCGAATGGCGGGGCCGCCCATGCCTACAGTCATCGGTTGCTTTTTTCCGCAGAAACCGGCGCAGTCCCAAACCATATCATCGGAAACCATGTCAACCGTTTTAAGCATTTCAAAGGCGACTCCTGAGATTGTTGTCTCGCGGATTGCCTTGCCGAGTTTTCCGTTTTTGATTTCGTATCCGAGACCTATTGAGAACATGAACTCACCGGTTGTGTCGGCCTGGCCGTTTCCGGTTTTTACAAGATAGTAGCCATCATCGATGCTTGCGATCATATCATCAAGCTTGCTTGTTCCCGGAAGAATCGCCGTATTGCGCATCCGGATGAGAGGCTCATCGGAAAATTTAAACGCGCGGGCGTTACCCTGAGGCTGCGTGTTAAAATGCTGCGCGCTCTCTTTTGAGTGCATGAAACTTTTTAAAATTCCTTTCTCTATTAAAACCGCGTCTTGCGCGATGGTTCCCTCATCGTCAACATAAACGGGAAGCGGGCACGGTTTTCCAAATGCCGTGTGAGCGAAATCAACCATCGAAATAAGTTCGCTTGCTACCTGTTTACCGAGATTGTGCCCGGCGACAGAGCCGCCTAAAACAAGATCGGCTTCTACCGTGTGGCCGACTGCCTCATGCGCGAGAATGCCGGCGAGATCGGGATGCATTATGCACTTGCACAATCCCGCTTTTGAATACACTCCTTCACGTTTATGCATCAGCGAATCATAAAGATTGTCAAGCTCCGCCGTAAGAAGGGCCGGGTCAGTGAAGTGAGCGTCAAACTGACCGAAGCCTCCGAACGGTTTAAACAGTTCCACAGGAACACCGTCATCTGTTTCGGCGGTCAGTATTACATAGACCATGCTCCGCAGCTGATAAAAATGGCTGTCCGCGCCGTCGCTTACAGCCAGAAGTTTTTCGATATCAAGACAGTTCGCGACAACGGTGCGGCTGAGCAATTTTTTATATCTGTCCGCGACAAGGCTGTCCAGCGTCCTTGTATAATCAATCAATACGCTTTGAGGAATATTATTTTCAGCTCTTGTTGTCAGCTCAATCTTGCCGCCTTCTACATGAGGAAGCGGCGGAAGATTCTTGTTTACATGCTTATCCATAAAGGCGGCGTTACTTCCGGCGGCGGCAAGAACATTTTTAATACTGTCGTTTGAATATTCCGCTCCTGAAGCAAATCCGTAAGTGCCTCCTTTATAAACCCGCGCGGATACGCCGCCTTCGCTGCTTTGCGAGTTCCCTACCATATTTCCCGCAAGAAAAGATACGTTTCTTGTCGTGTTAATCTGCGCCCGCAGCTCTGTATAACCGGTAAACACGCTTTTATGCGCGCCAAGTAAATTATCCAGCATGGAATTTCCTCCTGTTACTGAGGATAAGTATAGCACGGTTATTTAATGAGCTGGTTTTTTTCTTGACACCATAACAGAAAAGTAATTTAAATCTTTATTTTTTTTATAGCGCCCTGTTCGCCGATTCCGAAAAATTCAACATTCAGCGGTTCTCCTTCGATACAGTCAATAACGGCGAATGTCGCGCCTGTCTTATTGCGGGGACGGGCGACGCTGCCGGGGCAGACAAGCAAAACGCCTTCGGCGGTATTATTGTATGGGACATGGACGTGCCCGAATAATACAGCGTCTGCGTCATTGTTTTTCGCCGCTGCGGTCAGCACATAGTGGCCGCCGTATAAACTGTGTTTGTGGCCATGGCAGATAAAAAAACGGTGGCCGGAAAAATCAAAAACTGATGTTTCCGGCGTCTGGTAATTATAATCGTTATTGCCGCGCACAAGTTTCCAGTCGGTGAAAAAACCCGCCGCGTCCGCCGCTTTATAAAGATCAGAGAGTCCGTCGCCCAGAAACGCGCAGGCGCAGATTGTTCCTTCAGGAGGAATAAGATTATTTGCCCAGATGAAAACTGTTTTTAGCGCGCTTACGCCGCCGTGAGAATCTGAAAGTACAAGAAGTTTTTTGCCTTCCATGATTTATGGTACTACAATTTGCCGGATTTTTTAACGCTTAAATACTTATTAATTAAAGCGGAAGATATATGAGAAGGAGTTGTTTCAAGAACAAGCAATCCTGAATGTTCCCATTTCCTGTACAGTCTTCTTCGGTTCGCAAGATACGAATAAGCGGCGGCGGCAAGAAGTATTTCTTCATCAGATTTATGATCAGTCTCAGGGCGTGCTTGAGTGTCACCTAACGCCAGCTTTTCAGCTTCATTCTCGCTGAAGCTGACCATAAGAAGCATATGACGCCTGTTGATGCGCGGCAGAATCCATAAAAGCCATTCGCCGTCTTCCTCGCGGAAATTGCTTATCAGAATGATGAAACTGCGGCGGTGCAGATGATTTAACGCGTTTTCAATTGCGGAAAATGGAGATGAGGGAACAGGAGCGCTGTGAAGATCATAAAGACCGTTCATAAGTCCTGCATAAGCGCTCATGCCTTTGCGCGGCGGTATCCAAAGATCCCGCTTACCGAAACTTGCCGCCGCAACAGAATCTCCGTGTTTAAGAGCGACATAGGAAAGCAAAAGCATTGCCTCAAGCGCGCTGTCAAACTGAATATCAGGCAGGCGGTAGCCTGAATCAACAATAAAAAGAATCTGCTGATCCTGCTCCTCCTGATAATTTCTGACAATCAGCTTCGGGCTTCCGTCCAGCCTTCGGTTGCGGCTTGTCGCCCTCCAGTCTATCGAACGGATTGAGTCTCCTTCCTGATAATCCCTTAAGCTTTCAAATTCCATTCCTTGTCCGCGCCTGCGTATTTGCCTGACATCTCCCTTATCAGGATTTCCCTTAAGATCTATTCCCCTTGCCATTTGCTTAAAGTCAGGATATGTCCGTCCACTGCTGATTGTTCCGTGTGTTACGCGCAATTTCCAGAAATACAGAAATGAGCCAAGCATTATTTCCGTTCCTGAAAAAAACCACGGCCCTCTTTGTTCCGGCGTAATGTCATATTCAAATACAATCGTTCCGGACGCATTGAATTTTTTTCTTTCATTGGTCAACATGCAAATTTTTGCCGGAAAAACGGATGTGCTCATTGAATCAGGGTATAGATCATAAAGACGGATTGATTTCGCCAGCCAATACCCTGAGCGCCTGATTATAAGTTTTACCTGCACGCTTTCGTTCTGCGCAAGTGATGAAGATATTTCCCTTTCCGTTTGTAAACGGTCTGTAAGTAAAAGAAGCACCATTAAATCTATTATAATAAAAGGAATTAATCCCGCGCCTGTTAAAAGCCAGATTAAAAAAATATCGCTGAAAAAAAACGCGAAGCATCCCAATAAAAGAAAGAATAATGCCGCGACGAATAAAGTTTTTCCGGGTATTACAATGTATTTATATGATTGACCTGCGTTGGCAGAGCCGTTTTCATTCATTCCTTATTCCCTTTGGAGCTTCTGTTTTTGATAAAAGATTTTCTATTATCCGCCTTGAGTTTAAACCTTCAAGCTCGCTTTCGGCTGACAGCGTAAGACGATGGGCAAGAACATCAACCGCAAGCGCTTTTACATCATCGGGCAGAACAAAGTCCCTTCCCTGCAAAATCGCCCTTCCCCGCGCGCAGCGTATAAGAGCGAGGCTGCCTCTTGGTCCGGCTCCGGCTTCAACCGCCTGAGTATTCCTTGTCGCGGATGTTATGCGCACAGCGTAGTCTATTATCAGCGGATCAAGGCGCAGTGAGGAAGCAAGATTTTTAATCGCGGTAAATTCTTCAGTGACAAGCGCGGTATTTACATTTGAGATTGAAAGTTCCGCGCCCGTATCTCCGGCCAATACCTGTGTTACCATTGTTTTTTCATCTTCCATTCCGGGATATTCGGCGATTATTTTCATTAAAAAGCGATCCATCTGCGCGTCAGGAAGAGGATAGGTTCCTTCATGCTCAAAAGGATTCTGTGTCGCCAAAACCATGAACGGGCAGGGAAGCCTGTGGCTCTCTCCGTCAAGCGTTACCTGAAACTCCTGCATCGCCTCAAAGAGAGCGGCCTGGGTTTTTGCAGGAGCGCGGTTTATCTCGTCGGCGATAAAAAGATTCGCGAAGACCGGGCCTTTGCGCGTAACAAATTTCCCGCTGACTGTGTCCAGCATTATGTTCCCTGTTATATCGGCCGGCATAAGATCCGGTGTAAACTGCACTCTTTTTGATTCGCCGCCGATCGCTTTCGCCAAAGCCCGAATCAGCAGGGTTTTCCCGAGGCCTGGCACTCCCTCAACAAGAAGATGCCCGCCTGCGATGAGTGTTATAAGGGCGTGATCCACAAGCTGTTTTTGCCCGATAAACGCTTTTGCGATTTCTCTTTTTACATTTTCAAGTTTTTCCGCGGCTGTTTCAAAATTAAAATTTTGCTGTTCCATAAATCTCTCCGGTAATTATTTATTTTTTGATAAACGTTTGTTTTTATCGTTTGCCATGATATTATGCGCCATCCTTATGGCGTTTATTGCTTCTCTGTTACTGCGCGAATTTTCACTTTTAAAAACTGAATCTGTGTTCTGCCCGTATCTGTAGGCATCAAGGTAGTAATTAAGCGCCCGATGCTTTTTAAGAAAGCTGATCTCCGCTGTGAAACGATCTTTTAAAGGCCTTGATATTCTTTTTTTCTCTTCAAATACAAGGCCAAAGCCCGGAATTACCATCCAGAATCCTGTAATAATCAATAATACAGCGGAAACAATAACGGGAATGAAATTTCCTCTTTCGAATATAGCGCCTAACAGTGAACCGGAAGCGGTTCTTCCTGTCTGCGGACGGATAAAAAGAATACCGGCGGCTTCTTCCTCCGCGCTGTTGCTTTTCATTCCAGCATCTCCGTAAAGGCGCGCGCCTGTAATATTCCATGCCAGTTTCGCGTTAGCCTCTTTTTTAAGATTACTGTTATACATATAAACCGGCATACCGGTAACAGTAAGTATTCCGCTTCCCAAAGAAATATCCGCAAGCCTTATTACGCCTTCAGCGTCTTTAATCAATATAAAATCTTCCTCGCTTTCAACATGAAACGCGATACGCGAAAAAAAATACGGTGATAAATCATGCAAGGTTTCTTCTTCAGATAATATATCTGCTTGTTCATTTTTCAGGATATCAGTTTCACTGCTTGCCTCTTTTTCTTCATTAAAAGAATCTATGCCTTCTTCATCCAATATTTGTGATACACGCGGTGTTACATATTCGGCGGAAATTCCAAAACGAGATAAAAAATCAGCAAGATTTTCGTTTATAGCGCCGTTAAAAAATTCCACAACAATTATAAAATATCCGCCTTTTTCTATCCATCGTATTATTTCTTCCGTATCATTCCAGTGATATCTTGCGGAATTTATCATAACAACTTTTTCTTGCGTGTCAATCAGCCGCTGCGGATAAAAATAATTTTCTATACTGACAACATGGCCCGCTTCCTTTAGCCATTGTTCCATTGCGTGATAAAGATTGGCGGAGACTTCCCGTGAGGGAGATATGTACCTGTTTCTTTGATATATTTCAAGATTGTTATAAGCAAGAAATCCAAGAACAACAAAGGCGAAAATTATGCCAACGCATGTAAAAAAGCGTTTATCCATTTTGCGCACCCAGCGTTATGCAAAAATTAACCGCTTCTTCAAAACTGCCTTCCGGAGGAAGGCGTCCGGCGTAAGCGAGAAATACCCACGTTTTTAAAAACCTGCCAAAAGCGGAAGCTTCCCGGCTGTTATCTGATTTTTCACGGACAATATTAACGCAGTCATTTTCTGTCGCGTTAGCAGGAAATTTAATACCGCGGTATAATGACCATGACTGTACTGCCGCAGCCGCGCAGTAACCCCATGCAAGACGAATCTCTCCCTGTTTGTGATAATTTACGGCTTTTTCCAATAGCATCTTCGGATCTTCATCAATATGATTTAATATAATATCTTCCGAATAATTATCTGCACTGCCGGTTTTACTCCTTTTCATTTTTATAAAATAGAAAATCAATAATGCCAGAAGACCGGCGATAATAATAATTAATATAAACCGAAGAGCGTATGCGAAGGTCTGCTGTAAACGTTTTATCAGATCGCTGTCAATTTCCGTATCTTCCCTTTGCTGCTGCTGTTGCTGATTCTTAAAACGTATACCCCATGTTTCTTCCACGCTGCCGTAATCCGGAGATTCAAGAATTGTCTTGAGCGTTTCTAGAGGAATATCCTGCGTGGTTTTTTCCGCTTCTTGTGCGAATGTTTTAGCGGGGAAAAAAAGACATGCTGACATTAATACGATTAACGCGGTATTTTTAATTTTTTTCGCGAAAGCGCGGAATGTGATTTCCATATCCCAGCCTTCTGTTTCGATCCGGCTGTTAATGTAAAGGCTGAATCCCATACATACATAAATTGTTTCAACTAACATAAAATTAAAACACCATGCGGCAAATATCCAAATCTCAATATCAGCGAAGCCTTCAATTGCATAAAGCAAATCATTCGCCAAAAATTCAAAAATGGTTCTGATAAATAATACTTCACCTGCGAGAAGTGCTGCTTCCGCGGTGATTCCCCAGACAGTTAAGAAAAAGCCAAAACCAATACCGCCTTTTTCAAGATTCTTTTTACGCTCCGTAACAGCTTTTGAGGTTTTAATATTCTTCTCAAGGACGCGGACAGGCATAATAACTGAGCGAAGAGGACTGAATCGTCTCCATAAAATATCTCCTGCCAAACCGCGCGTTATGTTTTTTATAAGACCTTTACGCAAACGTTTATAATCAGCGCCTTTATCAAAAAAGCGAATTGATATTACATGCAGAATTAATCTGTCAAACAGCGGCTTACAGAGCCATATGGTCAGCCATGACAGATATTGCAGATTGGCGGGAAATATTATCCGCGTAAAAAAAGCGAATATCCAAAAAGGAAGAGCAAAGAATGGAATAAAAGCGGCCAGATTCTGACGCCATAATAAAATACCTGCGTCAGATGCTTCCTTTGAATCCATTCGCCTGAACGCGTATGACGCTTCTTCATTCATAATTGCATTGATCGTCTGCGAATGATCGGTAGCGGGAATATTCATGCCGTTCTCATTAATGTTCATTTGCCGCTTCCGTGTTTCCGATTAAAATATTTTCTTTTAATTGAATTTCGTCCCGCCAATGGAAAATACAGAAGAATAAAAACCCAGGAAACCGCGCCAACGCCAAGGCGCAGTTGAACCGGGAGAAGATGTTTTGATGACCAGAATGCTTCTATAACAGCGGCAATAACAAGCATCAATGCGCTTCCGGCGATAATCGGTATCGCGTCCTGTCCCGCTTTTTTAACCGAAGCTCCCCTGCTCAATCCGTTTGTAATGAAAAAACGATAACCTAAAAATAATCCCGCGTATGCGCAAAAAACAACAGCGGTCAATTCAAAAGCGCTGTGCGCGATTATAAAAGGAAAAAAAGTTTTCGCGAAACCTGCTCCTGTTAAATGCCCTGCCGCGATTCCGAGAAAGCCCGCATTAACGCAGAGGAAAAACAAACTCCCGATTCCCGCGAATATTCCGCCTGCGAAGGTTCTGAACGCGATTGAAATATTATTGAAAATATAGTATCCGAACATATCAGCGTCGTTTGTTATATCGCGGGGTGTTAAGTAATATCTGCTTTCAGGATTATACATGGACTCAATGCTTCGCAGTTCGCGAGCCGGTATTAGTTCGCTTGAAATATCAGGGAAACTTATACACAAAAAACCGAAGAACAGCGCTATCGCGTAAAAAAGAAAAGTTGACGCAAGTATCCCGCGGCGGTGAAGGCGCACTTTCTGCGGAAATGTTTTAAGAATAAAACGCGCAAATTCTTTTACAGGCCAGACATGCTGACCGTAAAGGATCTGGTTGCCTTCATTAACAAGAGTATTTAACTTTTCAATAATCTGCGGATCAAAGCCATTTGCTTTGGCGGTATTTAAATCCTGGGTAATTTCCCTGAAACAGCGTATAAAAAGAGGAGCTCCTTTTTTTAATCCGTTTTTATCCATCCTGACAAGAATGGAAAATTCTCTCCATACTTCGCTGCGCCGTTTTATAAAACTCTGTTCTGTCATAATATTTCACCTGACAGTTTGCGCGCTATTCCCATTAAGTAAACCGCGTCAGACAGATTGTCATTTTCTTCTTTAATTAAAGGCGCGTAAATACCGGCAATTTCGTTCGCTCTCGCTTCCCCCAATAGCGGATAACGCCGCGCAAAGTTAAGAATGGCCTGTTTCTCCGCACAGGAAAGCGCTCTTGAAGGGAGCTTCGCCGCGTGATCTAACCGGTCAAATTTTTTAAAATAATTTCCTGATATGCTTCGCGAAATGTTTTTTTCAATTAATGAATAAACAACAAGAGTGCCTCCGGCCCAGTCGCCAATCCTGCGGAATCCTCTGCTTGCCGCTATGCAAATAAAAGAAACATGAAAAAGATTAAAAAATGTGTCTGCGAAACGAAGCAGATTCCGCAGGAATGAAGATGCGGGATCAACCGGAGAGCCGTCGTTTTTAACAACCCGTATTCCCATAAGTTTTTTTCCGGGACTTTGTCCGCGGAAAAAAAGTTCAAAAAACACATGATAGAACCATTCGATAATAAAATTAAAAATTAAGACTATCCAGATACCAATAAAATTATTTAAAAAAATAATGAATAATAAAAAAATTACTGTAAGAACAAACCACTGTATCGTTTTATCGATCGCGTAAGCGAATGTGCGGACAGAAAAACCCGCGGGAGATAAAACAAATTCAATACCTTCGGGAGTTAATGCTTTAAGCGAAGCGTCAAGGGAATCCGCCCATTGATTTGTTTTTTGTTTATTCCGGTTTAAACGGGATTCATGATCCTGCCGGGACATTATTCAATATAAGCTGGCTGCCGTAAAGCCAATAACAAACGCCGCAATTAAAATAACCGGAATTAATGAAAGCGATACAATTGTAATGATACCGTTGAATTTCCAGAATGATTTATTATTTTTAAATGCCTGTTCCAAATCATCATCGGAACTGCTGTACTGATATTTTTTAACAAGGGATCCGAATCTGTAGGTAAAAAGGGAAGGAAAAAATACTACAGCTCCCATTGCGGCATAAAAAAGCGACATCAGCCATATCGGAGCGCCTGCAATGTCACCTAACAATTCCGCGGTAAATATATCCTGAAAAAATGCCTGAAAAATTGCGAAAAACAAACCGATTACAACAAGAAAGCCGCATCCGATAAACCCGACAATACCCATAAACCGCAGCCAGGGCGATGATTCACGAAGATACCCAAGCATTGTTTCCGTAAGATTACCGGCGATTTGTTTTTGCTCAGGCACCACCTGAGTTTCCGGGCTGTTATATTGTTTTTCCAAATCAGACATATTTTACCTCTATATGCGGCAATATAAACTGTATAAATAACATATATTATTTTAATACAGGATATCTGATTATACACTTCTTTGATTATTGCGTCTAGAGTTTACAAAACGGGAAAAATCGTTGATGTTTTTTACTGTTATTCTGTCGGGGAAAATCTCCACGCGTCTTTGGTTGACAAAATGGCCCAATATATCCCTTGCTTCGCTTGCGCTCATTCCGGCCCAGTGGGCAACGCCTTCGACAGTGGTTTTAAATTCGCGTTTTTCGCTGGACTTATCTATATCAGACTGGGTTTCATCCAGCATGAGAAACACATCCGCGATTTTAGCCTGCGGCTCCGGCAGGGTAAGAATCATAAAGCGCCTTTTGGAATCATAAATTCTTTTACAGAACATTTTTAAAAGTTTAAGCGCGATTTGCGGATTTCCCAGGAGAAGAATTTCAAAGTTCTGGGAATTAAATTCAAGCACTTTTACTTCGTCTAACGCGATAGCGGTAGCAGAGCGGGGAGAATTTTCTAGAATAGCCATTTCACCGAACATTTCGGACGGATTCAATATATCAAGTGTTCTTTCAATTTCCCCTACAAGTTTTACAAGCTGAACCCTGCCTGATTGAATCAGATAAAAAGTATCGCCTATCTCGAACTCGGAGAAAATTATATCGCCTTTTGGAAATGTCCGGGAAAAACGGCCGAACGCGGCCAAATCCATAGCCATTTTACGCTCCCAGGGTGTTTAAAGCCCTTTTTACCTTCTCTAAGATTACATCATCAGGGTTCATCGAAACGATTTTTTTATAGAACGCTATTGCCTGATCTTTTCTGCCGATTTTTTCATTACACTGGCCGATGATATACATTGTTTCAACCAATTCAGGATGCTTCGGAAACTTTGTCAGCATATTTGTAAAATACACAAGGCTGTCTTCAAATTTATTCATAAGGAACATGCAGCGGCCGATTTCAAATGACGCTTTTGCCGTCCATTCAGGATCAACGTTGGAATCAACTATCAGCTTGAACGACATAAAAGCTTCCTGATATCTTCCCTGTGATACAAGGCTTACCGCGTCATAATAGGATTTGGCTGTTTTTTCAGAATCCTGTTTTCCCAAAGACGCGGGAACGGATTTGCTGACGGCAACACCGGGTCCTTTTCCGTCTCCGTAACGGGAAAAGGCATCTTCCGCCGTTTCCAGATTCTTTGCCGCCTGAGCGGCGTTCTTGCCCGACGGATAAAATGTCAGATAACGGCTGAATACATGTTTTGCATGGGAATAGCGTTTGTTTTTAAGGTAAAACTCTCCGACATTGAAAAGGCCGTCCGCGGGAGGGGATTCTTCCTTTGCCATAACTTTGGATACCTGCTTATGAACGCGCCTCATCTGATTGGAGAACACCTTGAGCATTTTAAGAATAATTCTTGAATTAGCCATCGCTACGTTTTCAAATTCCGGCACTGTAAAAACCATTACCGTTGTATCAGAAAGGGCGACGGCGTTTTCTTCACGCGGATAGCGGCCCAACGCGGATTTAACCCCGAAAAATTCACCGGGCTGCACCGGATCCCTTACATCGGTTCCAATTTCAAGGTCCTGATATACAAGGCTGATTTTTCCTGTCTGCAGAATATATATTTTATCCGCGGGATCGCCCTGGAAATATATGAGAGAACCTGAACGGAATTGGGCAGGTTTTGGCATTATGCTCCTTCCTCTTTCATCGATTCCGGTTCAAAGGGCAGATAATCCAGTTTCTTTTTAAAACCGATTTTTTTCCTTGCTTCATTGTAGAGGCTTGCGGGGTCTCCTTTTACAAACATCGTCCTGTTCCCTGTTTTTATTTTCGTATATCCGGCGGGAAGTTCATTTTGATTTTTAAAAATATCCAGAAACCTCATCTCTCCGTATATTGGTTTTCCCGCCAACGCGAGAAATTCAATGTCCTTCATGTCCGCGTTTACAAGATTCTCATAAGGATCGTCATGTTTTGCCTTAAGCGCCAGAATATCACCTAACATGCCTTCGTCCAAAGCGCCGATTTTATCCTGCATCCGGAATGCTTTTGCCGCGTTTACAGTAATCATGCGGAATATTTTTTCAGCGGCAAGATCTTCTCCGTAAAGTTTCCGGTATAATTCCCTGTCATATTTAATTTCTGCAAGAAGGTTCGCGGAGCCTGTCGCCGAAGAATCTGTCCCGATTGTAACATTAACGCCGGCCTTAATCATTTTCCTGATCTTCGCAGTTACATTAAACATAAACATATTGGAGCGGCCGCACCATGAAACACTCGCGCCGACTTTTGCCGTCTTTTTTATGTCATCATCGTTGAAAGCAATGCAATGAATAAAAAGACAATGGCTGTCAAGGATATTCATTTTTTCCAATACGCTGACGCTGTTCATCGCTTCTGAGTCAAAGCCTTCGCTAAGATGAGTGATAAAGGGCCAATTATTTTTTACGGCTCTCTTATGTTCAGCTTCAATGCCATCGCCCCATTTAAGATCATACGAACTGCATTCGTGGGAAAGGCAGTATTCCTGAATTGCCCTGATTGGCAGGGCAGGTAAAATATTTTTATTAAACTGATGCGGAAAATGATCGTTAACTGTTGTTACGCCAGAAAACAAACATTTATAACCGGAAAAAGCATACAGATCTTCTCTTGCTAAATTTGAACGTTCGGCGAATGTTTTTGACGCCTTAAAATCCGAATCCCATGGCAGCCATGTAAGGTAAAACTGTCCCTTCTTTGGTCCCACAGGCGGACGGTAATTTCCCTGCAAATGATCATGGGTATTTATCAAAGACGGATAAACAAATGATTTTTCCTTTAAATCAATTTTTACAGATTTTCCTGCCGCTTCCGGGGAAATAATTTTATCGCCTTTTATTCTCAAATTACCGGAATGTGTTTTTTTACCCGGTGATACAATAACCCCATTTGATAAGGTGTATTCAAACACTTAAAAACCGTCCTTAAAACATTCGATACTACTATTTTAGGATTTTAAACGTAAAAAATCAACGATCCTGAGCCGCTCTTCATATTAATATCGGTTTATTATATTTTATTCGGCAAAAATTTGATATAATAATTACAGATGGTCGATCTTCATACGCATTCCAATTTTTCGGACGGCGAATTAAGTCCGGAAATGCTGATAAACAAGGCGGTAAAACAAGGGCTGCGGGCCATTGCTCTTACAGATCACGATACTATTAAAGGGCTCGATTGTGCGCAAAAAGCGGCAGCCTCATATAACTTGACCTTAAAACCAGAAAATGAACATCACGCTGAAAACATCAAAGGATTTAGTTTAATCCCGGGAATTGAAATCAGTATAAATTGGTCAGGAGGCAAAACATTGAATGGAACGGCTCCCGGACTTGGCCCTGGCGGGGAATTTCATCTTCTGGGATTAGGGATAAAATCACCGTCTCGCTCCTTTATAACCGCTGTTGACGGACTGGCCCGCCGAAGGGAAGTCCGCAACCTGGAAATTCTTGAAAAAATGATTGAATTGAGCATTATTAAGCCTGAAGAACGTGAACAGATATGGAATGAGCTTGCTATTATTTCAAATGGTAATTCACTTGGAAGGCCTCATTTCGCGGCTTTCCTGATAAAGCGAAAAATTGTCAGAAACATAAATCACGCGTTTAACCGTTTTTTGGGAGTTGGAAAGCCTTTATATGTTCCCAAAGACGGGCTTGTTTTTGAAGAAGCTGTAACCCTTATTAAAGAATCCGGCGGCATTCCCGTTCTCGCGCACCCAATTTCGCTTTATGTGGCATGGGGACGCCTTCCGGATTTGATAAAAGCATTAAAGGACATGGGATTAATGGGTCTTGAGGCATGGCACCCTACAGCCAAAGCCGGCTCCTGCCGCCGCCTTGAATCATTGGCGCAGACATTAAACCTTTATGTCACAGAAGGAAGCGACTTTCACGGTTCATTACGCCCGGATCGTAGACTGGGCTATTCAGGCAAGAGCCGGAAAATCAGCGATGCAGTTCTTGAAGCAATACCGCAGCTACATTGAGAGACTATTCTGGAGCAGACTGTCTTTGGACAGGATGTCCCAAGGATCATCTCCCAGTCTCCTGTGATGAACCGCTTCCAGAATGTGTTCTGTTTCGATAATATCTTTACCTTCCAAATCAGCGATAGTTCTTGCTACCCTCAAAATCCCGTGATAAGCTCTGCCTGATAATCCCAGTTTGGCAATCGCGGTGTGATAGGCTTTTTCCGCTTTACTGTTTAATGGACAAAGGGAAGAAGCCTTACCCGCTGGAATCAGGGCATTCCGCCTGATTCCTGTCCCTTTAAAACGATAACATTGAATATCAACAGCTTTTTTAACCCTGCGTGCAATTATGGTACTTTCAGTACCAGCATTTTCAAAGTCTGTACTTTCTCCATTAACACCGGTTCTGAGGCTCATTTCATTAATTTTAGGCGGATGCACAGCAGCTCTTATTTCAACCCGGTCAAGAAGAGCGCCGCCGAACTTGCGCCAGTGGCGGCTGATTTCCTGCGGCGAACATAAACAAGTACCTGTACTGCCGAGTTTTCCGCAGCGGCAGGAATTTGCAGCTAACAAAAGCTGGAACTCCGCGGGAAGCTTTAAAGGACCGTCCGCTCTGACAATGCTAATCACCCTGTCTTCCAGCGGTTCACGGAGCGCCTGAAGAACATTAATTTTAAACTCCGGAGCTTCGTCCAGAAAAAGAACGCCGAAATGCGCTAGGCTGATTTCTCCGGGACGCGGATTTCTGCCTCCTCCGAGAATGCCTTCCGCGCTTGCGCTATGATGAGGAGAGCGAAAAGGCGGATTTGTAATGAGGCGATCGATAAAGCCGCCGTTACCTGCAAGGCTGTGGAGACGGGTTACTTCAACAGCTTCACCGGAAGATAAAGGCGCCATTATCGAAGGAAGCCGCCTTGCAAGCATGGTCTTTCCCGCTCCCGGCGGTCCGAATACAAGAACATTATGTCCTCCCGCCGCGGCGATTTCCAGCGCGCGTTTATATATCACCTGGCCCCGGACATCGGAAAAATCCCCGATTGTCTCAATATTACCGGCGTCTGCGTTATCAGTATCCATTACACTGCCGGTTTTTATTTCAAGCGAACATGGCTCATTTAATGAAACCGGAAGCATGCCCTTTTCTTCCCTGATAACAAGCGCATGCACCGCTTCCTGAAGACTTTCCGCCGCAGTAAACCGCGCGCCCTTTTCTTTTAAAATCGCCGCTTCTCCCGCGTTTTCAGAAGGAACAATGTATTCGCTGATTCCTTCGGTAAGCCCGGAAGCAATCGCCGCGAGTACGCCGCGAACAGGACGTATTTTCCCTGACAGTTCAAGTTCTCCCATTACAAGCAGATTTCCGGAAATAGGCACAATACCTGCCGCCGCCATCACAGAAAGCGCGATTGGAAGATCGAGAGCGGCGCCGTCTTTTTTCAGTCCGGCGGGAGCAAGATTGATTAAAATACGATCCTGAGGAAAAATGAAACCGGAGTTTCTGAACGCGACGCGCACCCTGTCCCGCGCTTCCCTGACAGCTCCCTCCGCAAGCCCGGAAATATCAACACCGGGAATTCCCCTGCGTATGTCAGTCTCAACCCGTATAATAATTCCGCCTGCTCCGTAGGGCATGTAGGTAAATACGCTCATATCGCACCTCCAAAATAGTTTTTCTCCGAAAAACGAAAAAGCGATACATATATATGGGTTGAATATGTCAAAACGCATGACTGAGAATGAAAAAAAATTTTAATAAACAGAACAGAAGTTTTTACAATAAAAGATTAATAAAAAATGCTGCGGCAAATTTCAAAAAATATTATCCCCTCTTATTGGCAAGAATAATCAACAGCGCAATATCACCCTGCCTGACTCCGGGCACCCGCGCCGCCTGCCCTACCGTGAGAGGTTTGACAATTTTTAATTTTTCTTTTGCCTCGGTTGAAAGGCCGGTAATGGATGTGTAATCCATATTCGGATCGAGTTTGATAGCGTCCATTTTCGCGGCTTTTGCGGCGAATCGTTTTTCTTTTTCAATGTAACCTGAATATTTAATGTCCAAAAGCGCGCTTTCAACCAACTCTGCCGGGTATCCGGACAATTCAGGGCTTGCGGTATTGGCGCTTTTGCGTTTTGAGAGAAGTTCCGAGATCGTTTCCAGCGTTTCAGTTTTCTTTAAAAAGCGTTCCCACCTATAATCGTCAACAAGACCGGCTTCACGCCCTTTTGGAGTAAGGCGTATGTCAGCGGTGTCATGACGCAGCATCAGGCGGTGTTCAGCTCGGCTTGTAAACATACGATACGGCTCCTTTGTTCCAAGAGTGGTAAGATCATCAACGAGGACTCCTGTGTATGCTTCGGCGCGCGTGAGTATGAGAGGCGGACGGCGGAGCATTTTCATTGCCGCGTTAATTCCGGCAATAAGACCCTGAGCGGCGGCTTCTTCATAACCTGAAGATCCGTTGGTCTGCCCTGCCGCGAAAAAACCTGACAGGCGCTTTGATTCCAAAGACGGATATAAATCGAGCGGATCAAGGTAGTCATATTCCACAGCGTAAGCGGGGCGGACAATGCGCGCATTTTCAAGACCGGGAATACTGCGGATAAAATCGCGCTGCACGTCTTCCGGCAGAGAACTTGACGCGCCGTTCATGTACATTTCATTGGTTGAAAGCCCTTCCGGTTCGATAAAAATATGATGCCGTTCCCGCTGCGGAAAACGGACAACCTTGTCTTCGATAGACGGACAGTAACGCGCTCCGGCGCCTGTAATTTTTCCGCCATACAAGGGAGAGCGGTGAATGTTTGCCCTGATGATCTCATGCGTTTTTTCTGTTGTGAAAGTGATCCAGCAGGGAAGAGACGGCCTTTCAGTAATCTCATCATTGCCGAATGAGAAAGGGCGCATCTCTTCCCCGTCCTGCTTTTCCATTTTGGAAAAATCAATTGAGCTTTCCGCTATCCGCGCAGGAGTTCCTGTCTTAAGCCTCCCAACCGGTAAACCAAGACGGCGAAGGGAAGAGCCAAGCCCGATTGCCGCTTCTTCGCCAAGCCGTCCCTGGGGAGCGTCATACTCACCGATAAAAATTTTCCCTTCCATGAATGTACCCGCGGCGAGGATCACAGTGCGCGCTGTTATGTGATGTCCTCTGGCTGTGATAACTCCCGCAATACCGGAGCATGAGCCTTCTTCGATAATAAAATCAATAACGGTATCCATAAAAATTGTCAGGTTATTCTGCTTTTCAAGAACGGATCTC
>JAIRQF010000040.1 GCA_031256635.1 Treponema sp.
GCGGAGCTGACATTGCTGGTAGTTTCATTAATCTCGGTTCTCAGTCCGCTTATAAGAGCGGCTGATTCTGAGGCGGCTCTTTGCGCGCCGGCTTTTCCGTCAATTAACGCTTTTTCCGCAGCGGCAATCGCTTCTTCGGCAAGGGTTCTGGCCGCGTCATACCGCTTTGAGTCAGCTTCCGTCTGCATGCGGCGCAAAGCGTCTTGCGCGCGCTCAAGCGTTCCGCCTGCGAACTGAACAGCGTCAGCGTCATTTTCCGCCCTGAAAACCGCTTCACGCGCGCTATCCATCTCTGCCAAAGGCGGCTGCTCACAATTTAATACAAAAAACGAAATAATAATAAAAATGAATAATATTCTGATTTTCATGGAACACCTCAATATTAATTTTAATATAAAATATTCCATATATCCATAGCCGCTTGCAAAACTCGGTTAGTTTTACAAGAGCCTACCTTGATTCCCCTCTTGATTTATCCCGCCCGGCGCACTATTTTCAATATATATGAAAATTATCAGCGCCGCCAAAGGCGGGCTTTTTATTATCGAATTAATCAGGATTATTTCTTTGGCTTTTTTAATAATTCTACGGGCAAATGAAAGCGCGTTTTCTGTAATTGTTGTATTTGCGGCTCCCTGCGTATTGTTCCCCCTAATGGCTTTATTTATCTGGCTGGACGCAGACCGCTACAGGGCGTTCACGCCTTTATTTATCGCGGGAAAATCCATAAGCGCGTTTATATTACTGGGCTGGTTTATAATAACAGGACAGGTTACAATGTTTGAAGGGTTCGTATTAAGCGGCGATTTATTTGCTTTAGCTTTAATTTTAATAATTAAAAAAGATTTTAATAAAATTGAGGAAAAGAAAATACTGACAGACGCACATAACGGAGGATATTAATGCGTGTTATTCCAATTGCGAGCGGAAAAGGCGGCGTGGGTAAATCCCTTGTTTCGGCAAATTTAGCAATTGCCTTTGCGCAGGCGGGACAGCGTGTTGTACTCGCGGATTTGGATCTTGGAGCGTCAAATCTGCACCTTGTTTTGGGACATCAGGCGCCAAAGGTCGGTATAGGGACATTCCTCAATAACATGAAATCAAATTTTATAGATATAATTTCCGAAACCGATGTGCGCGGACTTCGGTTCATTCCGGGCGATAATGAAATTCCCGGAGCTTCAAACCTGACAATTCTTCAGCGAAAAACCCTTGTAAAGAAATTTCTTGCGCTGAAAGAAGATACCGATATAGTAATACTCGATCTTGGAGCGGGAACGCATCAATCAATTCTGGATTTTTTCCTGCTTTCCAATCAGGGCATCGTTGTTTCATCTCCCGCGGTAACAGCGGTTTTAAACGCCTATGTATTTATAAAAAACACAGTGTTTCACCTGATGTTTAACTCATGGACCAAAGGCTCTCCTGCGCGTATTTTTATGGAAAAAATCCGCAAAGACGGAGCAGGCCATTCAAAACTATATATCCCGAAAATACTGCCGGAAATTAAAAAAATCGATCCTACCTCTTATGAAAAGTTTACAAAGCGGCTTGGCTCTCTTACTCCGCGCCTTATCATGAACCTTGTCGACGAGCCAAAAAACGCGGATGTCGCCATGAAGATACGCCGCTCCTGCGAAGAATATCTTGATCTGAAAATAGAACACCTTGGAATAATTTACCGCGATGTAATTCAGGACACGGCGCTGGCTTCAAGGCTGCCCATTCTTCTTTACAAACCGCAGTCTGTTTTATCTCAGGCAATTTACCGGATTGCGGATAAAATTTTACAATCACCGGAAGATAATTTTACTCCGGATGACAAGCAAATTGATGACAGTTTTCAGGAAGCGGAAGCGGAAGCGGAAATTGATTTTGATGCAAAGATGGAATATATCGAAGACCTGCTCCATTCAGGCGCGATGAATCACGGCGATTTGATTGAGACTGTTAAATCACAGCAGATGGAAATTTCAAAACTTAAAAAAGAAAATAATTTTATTAAATTAAAATTGACCAAAGCGATGCAGCAGGGTTTTAAGGTATAACGGGGTTATATGTTATTATCAATTCAATTTCCGTCATGGCTTAAACCGGAAATAATTCCCGGGTTTCCTGTCCGCTGGTACGGGCTTATGTATATTTTTGCGTTTGCCACCGCGTATTTAGTATACCGCAGGCAGATAAAAGAAAGACAATTTCCCATGCCGGAAAACGATCTTTCAGGTTTGTTTACCTGGGGGATATTAGGACTTATTCTGGGAGCAAGATTATTCTCCGCATTAATTTATGAAACAAGCGGTATTTACTTAAGGCAGCCATGGCTGATTTTCTGGCCTTTCCGTAACGGCCGGTTTACAGGACTTCAGGGAATGAGTTATCACGGCGGCGCTTTCATGGGGCTTTTGTCCGTTGTAATTTTCGCGAAAGTAAAAAAATATAATTTCCGCGAAATCGGCGATATGTTCGCGGCGGCGATCCCTCTGGGTTTTACTTTCGGGCGGCTGGGAAATTTTATTAACGCCGAGCTTTACGGAAGAGCGACAACAAGTCCGCTGGGAATGATCTTCCCTGACGCAAGGCCGCTTCCGGCAAGCGAAAGCTGGGCGGCGGATATCGCGGAAAAAACAGGAACCGCAATTACAGGCGCAATGGTAAATTTGCCGCGCCACCCGTCTCAATTGTACGAAGCGTTTTTCGAAGGCATTGTTCTGTGGGCAATAATCTGGTTTTTCAGAAACAGAAAACCGTTCAAAGGTTTTTTAATCGGACTTTATTTTTTAGGTTACGGCTTCTTCCGTTTTATTATCGAATATTTCCGCGAACCTGATACGGATATTGGCTATCGTTTTGAAATAATAAAAACATCTCTTCCCAGCGCATACGCTCATCCCCTTTTGAGTTTTTCAACAGGACAGGTTCTTTGTTTTCTGATGATCCTGTTCGGAATTATCTGGCTAATTATCGCCTCCCGCCTTCCTGACAGGGAAGTTATCCGCATTTACAACAGACAGGAAATGGACGAAGAGAAACAAAAACAAAACGCTGAGCAAGCCGCGAAAGACAGAAACCGCCGGCGGAAACTGCGAAAAAAGTTAAAGTAGTTTTTTTGTTATGCTGCTTTTTTACAATAGGAAGAACCTTATCATTTTTTCTTTACCGGTATTCTTATTACCGTTTTTAATTTGCTTGTTTCTGTTTTTCTAAAATCAGATAAATAAATTTCATGATGCCTTCTTTTTTCATTAACATCATAATATTCCCAATGCGGTTTGATATTCTCCATTATTATCGTTTGGATCACCTTTTCCCTCAATGGCCGCAAAAATCATTTCCGGGATTTTTATCAATGAAGGTTCCTTTTTAGGTAAATATAAATCTTTATATTCCTTTTTAAAATCAATAATATCAGCCATAATTTGCTCCCTTACTTCAGTATAATTATTTACTCTACCATAGAGGTTCTTTAAAACAAATATGGATCATTTTCTGCGTATTCATTCCGCTAAAGAGAAGCATCCTCGCAATAGTCACAAATAAATTAGAGAGGTCTGTCTATAATGCGGATACATTATAGACAGACACAAATTAATCTACCTTGAACCGGGAAACTTCCTTGAGTAAAGAATTGATAGCTTCGCTGTTCTTGCCGCTCATTTCGCTGACTTGGTGGACTGCAATGTTCACCTGTTCCGCTCCGGTCGACATTTCGTTCATGCCGCCTGTGATTTCCTGCGTGGCTTTTTCAAGATTCTGACATTCGTGCATTACTTCCTTGCTGCCATTAAACATTTCTACAGAACCTGTCTTTACCTGATGTGTTGTTTCATTCAAACCGCTGGCGCTATGCAGAAGCTGCTTGCTTCCTTCTCCCTGTTCCTCCATCGCATTGCGGATATTTTCTTCCTGCTGTGAAACTGTTTTAACGCCCGATTCAATTGCCTCAAATCTTGTCATAACGTTTTCGGTGGAGCCTGTTATTTTTTTGATTGATTCGGCGATTTTCTTCAGCACCGCGCCGATTGTTTTAGACTGCTCGCTGGAGCTTTCGGCCAATTTGCGAATTTCGGCGGCAACTACGGAGAATCCCTTGCCTGCTTCCCCGGCGTGCGCCGCTTCTATCGCCGCGTTCATTGAAAGTAAATTGGTCTGGCTTGCGATATTTTCCATTACCGCGTTAATTTCCAGCAAGCCTTCGGATTCACGGGAGATTTCCTGAATGTCAGATGATACTTCCTGTATTCCTACCCGTCCTACTTCGGAGGCTTCTATTAGCGAATTTACATTGGAGGCGTTATCCATCAGCGTTTTTGTAACTGAATTAATATTGGCCACCATTTCCTCAATTGCCGATGATGCCATTGAAATATTATTACTCTGGGTTTCAACATGGCCGTTAAGTCTGTTAATATTAACAACTACCTGTTCCATGGTCGCGTTAGTTTGCGTAACGCTGGCGCTTTGATTTATTACCCTGCCCTTGATACTTTGTATATTTGCGGTAATTTCATTTATTGCCGCGGCGGTTTCATTCATGTTGCCAGACAAACCGGAACCTATTTCCGACAATACTCCGGCCTGCTTTTTAATAAGAAGCACAAGGGATTTGATATTATCAAGGGTAAAATTAATATCATGGGCAAGATCGCCTATTTCGTCTTTTGTATTAATATTGACGGTATGCGTCAGATCGCCCCCGGCTACAATTTTAAGAGCATTGGCAACATTAAAAATTGGTTTAGTGATACTGGATGTGATATAAAACGCCAGAACAACGCTTGTAACAATCGCAATGATGATGACAACAACAATAATACGCTGAGAACTTGCGCCAAGGTTATTGTTTTCAATTATTATTTCATTAAGCAAATCGCCGTAGCGTGTTTCAATTTTTTCCAAATCGTTTATAACTATCATCGTCTTCGGAGAAACATCCTCCCGAAGCTTTCTGAACGCTTCATCTCTTTCATCATTCTTAAGATGGTTCATAATTTCACCGGCTTTGGAATGAATGAAGCGATGCGGCTCAACAACCTGGTGAAGCAACGCGATAGACTCCGGGTCGGACATCTTTTTTACTTCCTCGCTGTTCAGATATTTGCCTAAAGAGCATGTGCTGGAATCGAGCGAGCCTGTGAACGCTGATCCTGTATACACCGAATCTGTAAGGCCCTGCCTCCAGATTAAATGCGCATTCAATATCGAAGTGACAGTCACCCGTACTTCTGATAAATCAAGTATATGCTGGGAAGAATCGGTTAACTTTGAGTTGCTGTAATATCCCACAATGCCAAGCACCAGCCCTATCGCTACAACAATAAAAAAACCGCCAAAAAGTTTTACACGGATTTTCATTTTTTAACTCCTTTCTTAAGTTTCCTAAGTGCTTTACACAGTTGAATCATAGGGGAACCTCAAAAAGAGTTTTTAGAGGTTCCTATAAAATAAAAATAATAACTTTATATAAAAGCGGCAAGAAAATTAGTAACAGAATCCGTCCCCGGTGATATAAAAAACCCGGCAATCTGATAATAATAACACTTGTAAAAAAGCTGTTTTGTCTATAAAATTAAAGAAAACGGAGGATTTATGACCTTAATGGAAATGTTGAAATCAGGCAGCGTGTTTGATCTTATCGCCATGGCTGCGATATTCATTTTGATGATCTTTCTGATTACCAGAATCGGTAAGGGTGTAGAAGCGAGATTTGCCACAGACAAAGACGCACCGCAGGTTTCCGCTGCCGCAAGAACACATGACGGCACGATAGCCGCGATTACCGCCGCTGTCAAACAATATAGAAAAAATAAATAACATAAAGGAAGGAAAAAATGCCAAAAGTACAATTAACCGATTTGGTGCTGCGCGACGCGCATCAGTCACTGTTTGCAACCCGCATGGTCACAGCGGACATGCTGCCGATTTGCGATAAACTCGACAAGGTGGGTTTCTATGCGCTTGAAGCCTGGGGAGGAGCTACATTCGATTCCTGCATCAGGTTCTTGAATGAAGATCCATGGGAGAGGCTTAAAAAACTGAAAAAAGCCCTGCCGAATACAAAAATCATGATGCTTCTGCGCGGACAGAACCTTTTAGGTTACCGCCATTACGCCGACGATGTTGTCGCGAAATTTGTTGAATACGCGGCAAAAAACGGCATTGATATTTTCCGTATTTTTGACGCTGTAAATGATCCGCGCAATTTCAAAGCCGCGGCGGAAGCGGCAAAGAAAACCGGCAAGCACATACAGGCGGCAATTTCCTACGCGGTGACTCCTTTCCACACAATTGAAAAATACGCGGACTTCGCAAAACAGCTTGTCGATATCGGCGCGGATTCAATCTGTATCAAGGATATGTCAGGTCTTTTAAAACCATACGAAGGATACGATCTTGTAAAGGCGATAAAAAAAGTTACAAGCCTTCCGGTAGAAATCCACACCCACGCCACTACGGGAATGTCGGTAGCGGCTCTTGTCAAGTGCGCCGAAGCGGGAGCGGAAATCCTTGACACGACAATTTCTTCAATGTCGATGGGCACAAGCCACAGTCCTACGGAAACAATGGTAGAAATTTTTAAAGGCACCGAATATGACACAGGCTACGACAACAAACTGTTACTCGATATCGCGGCTTATTTCCGAGAAGTGCGCAAAAACTACAAAAAATTTGAATCAAGCTTCCTGGGCGCGGATACACGTATTCTCGCAAGTCAGGTTCCGGGCGGAATGTTAAGCAACCTTGAAAGCCAGCTTAAGGAACAGGGCGCATCCGACAAGATTGACGATGTGTTAAAGGAAATCGCGGTTGTTCAAAAAGACGCGGGTTTCCCGCCGCTTGTAACCCCGACAAGTCAAATCGTCGGAACACAGGCAGTATTCAATGTGCTGTTCGGCCGTTATAATAAACTTTCAGGCGAATTCCAGGATCTGATGGCAGGCAAATACGGCGCGTGCCCCGCTGTCAAAAATTCCGATGTAGTAAAAAAAGCTCTTGAAGCGCTCAAGATGGATAAAGAAATCACACATCGCCCCGCCGATGATATCCCAGCCGAATATTCCAAACTGGAAGAAGAAGCAAAAAAACTATTAGGAACAAGCTCTGTTACTCCGGAAGATGTTCTTACATACGCGATGTTCCCGAAAGTCGCTTCCGATTTCTTCAAGAAAAGAGCGGACGGCCCTGTGGTCTTTAAACCGGAAAGCGAAGCCGCTCCCGCCGCGAAATCAACAGGACAGGCGGAGCGTTATTCTGTAAATGTAAACGGCGCAAATTACGATGTTGTTGTCGCTCCTGCCGGTACTGTAGCCGTAGCTCCCGCAGCAGCTCCCTCTTCTTCTACACCAGCTACAGCTCCTGCGCCATCGGCAGGCGGCGATACTGTTCCGGCTCCTGTAGCAGGAACAGTTCTCCGCTATGTCGCATCCGAAGGTCAGGAAGTAAAATCAGGAGACACGATTTTAATTCTTGAGTCCATGAAAATGGAACTTGAAATAAAAGCCAACGCGTCAGGAAAAATACACTTCATAGTTCCAACAGGAACACAGGTAGTTTCCAAACAGCCAATCGCAAAGATAGGCTAAGAACAAAAGGAGTGAGGAATTAAAAATTAATTCCTCGCTCCTTATTCCCAATTTAATAAAAGCCATTCAAAAAAAATAAA
>JAIRQF010000088.1 GCA_031256635.1 Treponema sp.
GAAAAATCCTGGGCTAACATGAAACGTTATATTCGTGATAATATTCATAATTATCAATCTGTTGATTCTGCTATTTATGATTATTTTGGCTTTTCAATTGTTTAATTTAAAGCACTATATATTATTTTAAAACAACCTCTTGCGTAATATTGATAAACATAATAACTTTAATATAAAGAAAAAATAAATATTGTATTAAATAAGGATGACAGTGTCATGACAAATTTTGGTGCGCTTGAGAATCTACTAAAAGAGCGTAATGAATACCCGGAGCGTTTGGCGGAAACAGACAAGAAGATATGGGATGCTTTCGGCAAGACATGCGCAGTATGGGTGCTGGACATGAGCGGCTTTTCACGTTTAACCATGAAGTACGGAATTACTCACTTCCTGGCAATGATTCACCGCCTGCAAGACATTGTACTGCCGATTATCCATGCTGAAGGCGGAAAAATCGTAAAGACAGAAGCTGACAATATTTTCGCCACTTTCAACGATGTTTCATCCGCTGTGACCACCTCCAGGAAAATACTGACTGAGCTTGATAAAGCAAACAAGTTTCTGCCTCATGACTGGGATCTGTACGTCAGTATCGGCATTGGTTATGGTGATATTTTGATGGTAGGTGATAATGATTTCTACGGTTGTGAGGTTAACTATGCCTCGAAGTTGGGTGAAGATGTGGCTAAACCAGGGGAGATATACCTGACCGAGAATGCTTACAGCCGTCTTAATGGTGCTGTTGACAGCGAACCTCACGAGATTCACATCTCCGGTACAAAGATTATGAGCTACCTTCTCAGTTAGGATGCTTAAATAGCATTATATGGGTCGTATTTCGCATAACAAACGTTATGTGCAATTATACTTTTAAACTCTTGGGTTCAATGACAATTAATAAATAATGTCAAATAAAAAGATTTAATAAATGATAAAAAAAGCGAGGTCCAGCGCGTATAATAAATTAAACCGGAATGGTAACAAGAAACACAGCTCCCTTATCATCTTCGGAGCGCAGTTTAATATTGCCGCTGACTTCCTTAATTCGATCGCGCACAAGGTTTAAACCGATACCCCTTCCGGCGTGAACGCTGTCAGCATCGGCTGTGCTGAATCCGGGAGAAAAAATTACTTTATTAAGAGCATCCCTGTTATCCGCGTCTTCTTTTTTGATTAGGTTATTGCCAAGCGCCCTTTGTGAGATCTTTTTGTAATCAAGGCCCTGTCCGTCATCGCTTAGTTTAATGTTGATTTTTTTATTACTCTCATCCATCTTGATCGAAAGTTTAACTGTGCCTGTTTCACTCTTACCCTTGGATACTCGTACATCAGGCAGTTCAATTCCGTGTACCGCGGAATTGCGGACAAGCTGCATCAGTATTTCTTTTATTACGCGTCTTGGTCCGGAATCAATAGCCTGCGCGTCTATATCATCGGCGATGAATTTAATCTGCTTTTCCATGTTTTCCGCGGCTTTGGCTGCGGTTCTTGTCAGGGATTCGACAAGCACTTTTACATTCTGCCTTTCAATATCGCCGCCTTTTCCGCCGGAATAAACCTGAAGCTTGTCAATAATATCCCTGAATCCCTCTTTATCAACTGTAAGTTTTTCAATATCCATGGTCAGGTCCAGCATTTCCGCAAAAGGAACATCGCCTTCCATTTCGCGCAGGCGTTTGATATTTGATTCAAGATTATGCGCCTTATTGCTGAAAATATTTAATCCAAGAATTACAGCGTTTGATTTAATCGCGTGAACAGACTGATAAATTTTCACAAGCGCTTCATGCGCGGTTAAGGCATCATTTTTAAGTATCGAAGTTATGGTTTCAAACTCATATTCCATATCCTGCATAAAATCGCTGAATACACCGGGCTCAACCTGGATAAGCTCGAACAGTGACTGCATTTCCTCCTGCCGCCTTGCTTCTTCATCAGCGAGTCTTTGCTGTAGTTCAACTCTTGCGGTTATGTCGTATACTGTTACCAGCAGAAAAACTTCTCCGCGTCCGCGTTCGACAGTGGCAAAGGCAAACTGGAAAACTTTTTTATCACCGGTTTTACTGTTTAAATAGTGAAGCTCGGTAAGCGGATTTATATCTTCCAGCATTTCCTGATCATAGGTGCGTTCAAGAACCATATTGAAATAATCCCTGATCGCGTTCAGTTCGTTCGCGCTTACAGAATCCGCGATTACATCTGTAAAATATTTTCCGTACAGCCTTGTGTCTACAAGCATTTCTTCCAGGTAGCGCGAATAATGATCCTGAATTACAAAATTGCTGTCCATAAAAAAAAGACCAATTTTCATGCTGTCTTTCATAACCGCGATTTCATCACGCTCAGCAAGGTGTGTCATGTCATATAACGATATAAGGGCGTTTCCGGTGCGCATGCCGTGAGAAGCCGCCTTAAAATACCTCTTTTGACCGTTAAGCGTAAACTCCCAGTCTTCAGCATAGTTGTTTTTTTCCTTAAGCATTTTCGCCGCGTAGATTTTAAGGCTTCTTCCCGGGAACAGATCCAGCACCGGACGGCCCTGAACCATTAACGGTTCAGCGGTATTGCCAAGCTGAGACAGGGTTCTGCTTGCGTATACAACTTCATTGTGTTCATTTATCATCGCGACAAAATTTTCTGTTGTATCAAGAAGATCGACAAACGACTGCTGATTCACAAGAGCTTTGTTCAGATGTATTGTCGCGGCCCTTGTTAAAATAAGTATGATAATTCCCGCGATTAAAAAAATCGCCCAGTTCATCAAAACAGTGAATAAAGGTACGCCTAAACCGCCGATAGGCACGCTTGTGAAAATCAATACTCCGGTTAAAATATTCTGAATAATAAAAAAAGCGAGAGTTCTGTTAAAATTGGAATATATACAGCTCATTGCAAGGAAGACAGGGCCGAGGATAAAGAAATGATCGATATTCCAATCGAATATTAAAACAAGACTTGTATAAAACAACAATAAAACAAACGGAATATTAAACGCCAGATTTCCCCGTTCTACAGTGCTTCGCAGAATAAGTATAATTACTGTAAAAGCAATTATCATAACAGTCGCGGCATACGCATAATTGATCTGCATCTGCGCAAGAAAGGTCTCTAAAATAAAAACGGCGCAGATAAAAAGAAACATCACAACAGTTGAAATATTCGCGATTTGCCTGGATTTTTCACTGCCTGTCTTTTTTTCCGCCATGGATACCTTCCTTAAAGAGCTGAGATCGAACCCAGCGGGTAGGATAAACCTTCTGCCGCAACAATCTGAGCCGCGTGATGAACCACATTCAGATTGATATCGGTATCCAAAATATATTCATTGTCCAGTTGAATGCATATTTGCCTGTCGGTATGAACAGTGATTTTCTTTCCCTGGGTAAAAAGACAATTTTTAGGCCGTTTGCCGTTTAAATATTTACTGACCGACGCAAGCGTTCCAAGCGGGTGCGAAGCTTTAATAAGAGCTATATCTAAAAGCCCGTCGTCGGGAGTAGCGTCATAAGCGCCGGTTTTCTTTCCTGCCTGATACGGGCTGTTCGCGATATGAATAAGACTGTATTGTCCCGAATAATCCAAATCATCAATTATTATATTGTAATCCCTTGCGGCGGAATTTTTATCAAACGCGACAAAGAAACTTCCCGCAAAGGATGGAATTATCGAAAATAAAAAATAACTGCCCTTGTTCAGTTTTGATTTTAGATCCTTTAAATTTTTGGAAATGGCGCTGTCCATCCCTATATAGCAGGAATTAAGCGCGTAATTAATTCCCCATCTGATTATATCCGTAGGCAGCGCTTTGGCTTTTACAAGGGAAGGTATATCCTTAAAAATATCGGCTTTATCATCTCCGAAGATTTTTAAAAAGCTGTTTGATTCTCCGTACGGAATCAGCGCAAGCTGCGTGTTCGGAAAATGAGCGACTGCGTTCAGGCAGTCAAAAAGGACTTCTTCCCCGCCGATTGCGTATATCCTGATAATTTCTCCTGAGGATGTTTTCTCCGCCTCATCGCTAATAATGCCGATGGCGTTTCTGCGGTACCTTGAGAATTGTACAGAAAAATCGACTTTCTCCTGAGTTCTGAAATACTGCCCGATGTTGTCAAGGATATTATCCATTTTCCATTGCTGGTTGTAAAATGCTTTTGGATCAAACACAAAAACATGTTTCATTATAGACTCTCCTGTTTAATTATCAGGCTCAAGTTCAATGGCAACCATCAGGTGAAAAATATCATTATTAAACGCTTTATGCGGAATGCAAAGGATTCTTGTCTGCTTGCTCGGCCACGCGATTGAATGTTCTTTTCCTTTAATAATTGTAGGAATTGAAATAACAATCTTGTCACCGTTGGGAACTTTAGGTTTTATATTGCCTGCAATTATATTGTTAATTTCGCCGATAGCGTCAACAACATCGGCGTCGATATCCGTGTGGCCTTCGCCGGCGAGTAAATCGGTCAGTTTAATTGCCAGATCGGCTTTCATGGAAACGATTACAGCGCCTTTAACCGCGCCTGATAAACCGATAACAGCCGAAATATCCCATTCAAAACCTTTATCCGGATCCAGAAAAAACGGATGCCTTGGAGCTACTTCCACGCCGACAAACTCCTTGAAGGTATTGACTGTTACTTCTACAAACGGCTCTACATAATCCTGCAATTCTACCATCATTTTTTTCACATCCTGAATAAACGAAGTTTTGCCAATTTACTTTTAAACAAATCAAGCTTAATTGGTTTTGTAATATAATCGGTGGCTCCGTGTTTTAATGCTTCAATAACATTAAACTTGGCAGCCTCGCTGGTTACCATGATAATTGGCAAGTCTTTATATTGATCCATTGCTCTAATCTGTTTCAGAAAATCTATTCCGGACAATCTCGGCATATTCCAGTCGAGCAGAATTAAATCTATTGTTTGTGTTTCCAGCATCGCCAATGCTTCTTCGCCGTCTTTTGCCTCAATAAAGTTAATGGCTGACTCAACTCCTGTAAAAACACCTTTTACGGTATTCCTCATAATTCTGGAATCATCGACTATCATTATTGTAACACCGGCAGGCATATTTTCTCCTTAAACACACAAATTAAAGAAAATATTCTCTACATTATGTATAACAATAATTGCAATAAAAGGGAAGTGAATTATTCGATTTTTTCAGAATTTATTTGGAATTCCGCAGTTCCAGCCGCCATGATAAAGCCCAGTCCCACTTATCGGGAAAATCCGGCGAATCGGCATTTATGCTCAATCTTCCGTTCTTAAAACGCGCGGACGCATTGAAAGAAAACCCCCATTTATCAGGTTTTTCGGCCGCTTTTAAATATTCAACTCTTGTACTGAACCGGAAAAACAGCGGTGACCAAATAATCTCACAGCCTGCTGAAGTTGAGTTCCAAAGCCAGGAATCTTCAAATAACGGAAAGACAGCCGGATTATTTATTACAGATAACCCCTTTACTGAACCTGATAGATTTACGCTGAACGGGCTTTTTATTCCGAGTTGCCTCAGGGAAATGCTCAATCCGATCGTTCCGGAAAAATTATCGCTGATTTTCAAATGATTTACAGCGTTCCGGTCAGCAGAGAAAGAAATTCTTGTAAACCGGAATAAATTGTATCTATTGGCTGCTGATACCGGAAAACGGTAATAAAAGCCTGTTGAGCTGCGGTTAAAGCCTTCGCCGAAAGCAGGTCCGCGCAAAACAACATCCAGCCTTAAAAGGGAATTATATCTGCTTTTCCATTCTATTTTTCCGGCGCTTCTGAACCCTTCTCCGTGGCTTAGCCCGTCTCTGTAGATAAAACGCTCTCCCGCTCCGTCCGCCGCGAATGATACTGACAGCGGCCGCTCTTTTGCGCCGAAAGGCAGTAAGGGCGTTACGGTGATACCCAAATTGGCGTAAATATCCTTCCCCCACGCGAATGTTTCAGAAAAGGCAAAATCCGAGCTGACGGCAAAGAGCGGGCAAGAAAAAAGAAAACCGACTGCGAAAAGCCGGTACTCGCGTTCAGGCAGCACAGGCGGATTTGAAAACCATGCGCTGACTTCCGCCTGAGGCAGCTCTTTTCCGGTGTAAAATAAATCCAGAAGCAGATTAATTTTTTTTCCAAATGTTAAATCAAAGCCGCCTGAAAAAGATGGTTCAAGCTCATCCATTTCTGTCTGCGCGGAAATAAACCCCCTGACTTTCATGCCGGATAAAAAATTTATGGAAGGACCGGATAAATACAAATACACCTCGTCTTCTTTTGCGCCGGAAGCCGCTGTTTTTAAATCCGCGGCAATAACGCCGCGGTTTCCCGTATAAGGAGGCGAGCGGATCCACGGATTTCTGATTCTCGCAGGCAAACCCCATTCATCAAGAACGCCGTATAAAATGCGCGAGCCTGTAGGTTTATGATAAACGCCGCCTGTGAAATTTGTTACATCTTTTTCCGGATTGGGAAAAAACTCATCCAATTGAAAAGAATCAACATCCAGACTGAGCGTGCGTTTATCAAGAACCTGAGCGCGAAGCGATAACTTTACCGGAAGAATGTCCAGTTTGAATTCCGCCCTATTCTGAAGAGGCCCTGTCCATTCAACAGAAGCGCTTTCATCCCAGGAACCGCTCAAAAGCAGGTTCCAGCCGAATAACGGTTCTTTCGCAGATGCCTGTGCAAAACCGCAGAAAAAAACAACAGAAAAAATAAATAAGTTTTTCATACCTTTATATGGGTTGAAAACACTCAAACGCATGACTGAAAATGAAAAAAAATGATTTTTTTCTAAACCCGGTTAGTATTGAAAAAGCCTCAAATTTAAAAATATATGGTATATAATAGAGGTAAAAAAACACGGTCATGGCTGAAAAGATAAAATATATGTGGTGGAAAAATAACATCGTTTATCAGATTTATCCGCGCAGTTTTCAGGATTCATCTGAAACTGAATTTCCGGATGACGGTATCGGAGATATCCCGGGAATAATTTCGCGGCTTGACGAAATAAAGGAACTCGGCGCTGGCATTATCTGGCTTTCTCCTGTATATAAATCTCCGGATGCAGATAACGGCTATGACATCAGCGATTATTATTCAATAGATCCCAAATTCGGAACAATGGCCGATATGGAAAAACTTTTTTACGAAGCAAAAAAACGCGGATTAAAAATCATTATGGATCTTGTGATAAACCACACTTCTGATGAACACATTTGGTTTCAGGAAAGCCGAAATCCTGAAAGCTCCTACCGTGATTTTTATATCTGGCAGCCCGGAAAAAAAGATAAACGCGGACGCAGAAAGCCTCCAAATAACTGGACAGGTTTTTTTATGGGAGACACATGGGAGTACGATGAAAAAAGCGGCGAATATTATCTGCACCTTTTTGATAAAAAGCAGCCTGACCTTAATTATAAAAATCCAAAAGTTATAGAAGAGGTAAAAAATATTCTTCGCTTCTGGCTTGATAAGGGAGCGTCCGGTTTTCGCTGTGATGTGATTAATATCATATATAAAACAAGCCTTGAAGACGGGAAAAAAAGCCTTTCCGTTCAGGGACTTGAACATTATAAATCACAGGAAGGAAATCACGCCATACTGCGCGAATTAAGGCGTGATGTACTTGATAAATACGACTGCTTTACTGTCGGCGAAACGGTTTTTGTCGATCTTGAAGACGCGAAACTTTTATGCGGTGAAAGCCGCAAAGAACTTGATATGCTTTTCTTTTTTGATCATCTTGAAGTTGACAGGGTTATAGCCCGTTTTATTCCGAAAAGGTTTTACGCGGGTAAACTGCTTGAAAAAATGACTAAATGGCAGCGTGGGCTTGACTGGAACGCTGTTTATCTTGAAAATCACGATCAGACAAGAATCGTATCACATTTCGGCGCCACGGAAAAAGACCGCGTGTCAGGCGGAAAGCCCAGAATGCTGTGGCAGCGCAGCGCGAAAATGCTCGCTTTATTTCAGCTAACACTCCGCGGTACTCTCTTTATTTATCAGGGGCAGGAAATCGGCATGACCAATTTCGATTTTAACAGCATTGATGAACTTAACGATGTTGAAAGCCGCGGTTTAAACAGGTTAATGAAGAAACTTTTCATTCCCGCGTTCCTCCGCTGGAAATGGATTAAAGCCTCTTCCAGAGACAACGCCCGTACTCCAATGCAGTGGAATGACGGTGACAATGCCGGTTTCAGCAAAGGAAAACCATGGCTTGGCGTTAACCGCAATTATAAATATATAAACCGCGCTTTGCAAAAAAAAGATCCTGATTCCGTTTTAAATTTTTATAAAAAACTTATCGCCCTTCGCAGGGAAAACATCTGTCTTGTTTACGGTGAGTTTATTCCCGTTTACGCCGATAAAAAAATTATGATATACCAGCGTAAGCTTAATAATACTGTATTTACAATCGCTCTTAATTTTTCATTTTCAAAAGTTAAGGTGCCAAAAAAGCATGCGCATTTTTTAAAAGGCGCTCAAATAATTTCAGCCTCGGGAGAAAAAAGCGAAAGCTGCCTGCTTCCGTGGGATGGAGTTCTTGTAACATGAATGATAATGTTATTTTACTTTCATTAATACTTCACAGATTAAATGTCACTTTATTATTATTAATTAATTTAGTATTTTTCATTTATATAGAGTTAAGCGAAATATTTATAATTAATGTTATAAAAATATTCTGTGTTGACATTATTTAGGATATAATGATAATATAAAGATATAATAGAGGATTTATGCAAATAAATGAATTAAGAAGACAATGGGACGCAAACAGAGAAGCTTATAAATCAAAAGAAATAGGTTCTGGTGTCCATTCTTTTGTTAAAGAAATACTTAAATCATCTGAAATATTAAATTTATCAGAATTTGCTTCAAAAAAAGAGGCAATTCATGTTAATTTTTCTTTTATACATGATACGGAAGCAACAAAAAACGGCAGACCGGATTTTGTTTTATTTATTGATAATAATGTAATAATTCCTGTTGAATGCAAGTGTTATACAAAAATAGAAGAAGGCATAAATCAATTATTAAGATACCAGATAGACTATAATAAGCATTATGGCATATTAACTGATGGATATAGCTGGAGATTTTACAGATCATCAAAATACACAATATTTACTATAGATGAAATATTTAACAATATTGAAGATTTTAAAATATATTGGAAAGAATATATAAAATCAGAAAATTTTTATAAAGAATTATTCAATAATAATTATGAACTTTTTAATACTAAAATAATATTAAACGATAATAATAATAGGCCAATATTCTTTGACGATATAACAAATTTAATAAGAATATTTAAAGTAAAAATGAAAAAAATAGGTGCGTTTGATGATTTATTTAATCAGGAAGAAAACGAAAAAATTGCATTGGAAACATCATATGCATATTTAATTCAATTTATATTATTTAAAGTTCTTGTTGATAACAATTTTAAGAAAATCAATCAGGATTATGAAAAAATATTAATTAGAATAAAGAAAGCTATACAGGATAGTGATTTATATTCAATCATTACAAATGAGATAAAAAATATATCTGAATACATATCAAAAAATATATATAAACCATTTAAATATGAACAAGAAATAATAAGTAAAAAACTGATCGATACATTACAGAAAACTCCTGATATAGAAGATATTGCGCCATGGTTAGATATAATTACATTTATTGACAAATATGATTTTTCAAATATCAAAAATGAAATATTTGGTTTTATATATGAAAATTATTTAAAAGATTTATATGGTGATGAAAAAAAAGGACAATATTTTACTGATCCCGCTGTCGTTAACTTAATGTTAAAAGAATTAGGTTATACTTCTGATAATATTAGGCCCTTGGATAAAAATGATCTTTCCATTATCGATCCTTCATGTGGTGCAGGTACATTCTTATACAGCGCAGTGAATGAAATTATTAATGCCTTTGATAATAATACTTTTGAAAATGCAAGAATAATAGAAAAATTGATTGATTTTAATATTTTTGGGTTAGATATAGAGGAATTTCCACTTTTCCTGACAGAGATGAATATTATTATGAGAATGCTTCCCATAATAGTAAATGATAATTTTGAAAATCCTGTATATGATAAACTTAAAATATTTAAAACAAATGATAGCATTGCTGAATTCAGTGATGTTGGAATTTCAACAGACGAATCAAATTTATTCAGCCACCTAAAAGGAAACGCATTGGATTATCCTTCTTTTATGAGGAGCGAAAAAGATTTAAATGATATGCTTATTTCAATGCAGGATCATATGGGTATAAGACAACGATTTGATTATGTTATCGGAAATCCACCATACATTTCATATCTTGAATGTTCAAAGAAAAATCTTAAATCATTTTCATTAATGAAAGATATGAATAATAAATTAAAATTAAATAATATTTATAGTGTAAATTTACATAGTGTTCCAAATAACAGAAAAAAATATAGTCCACGACCAAATTTATTCTCATTTTTTATAGCTTTAGGTTTTGCATTATTAAAAGATAATGGAAAAATATGTTATATAATACCACAAACAGTATTGGTTAATTCAGATTTAGATGTTATAAGATATTATTTAGCAAATAATACAACAATAGAAAAAATAATAACTTTCAATGTAAAATTATTTGTTGGAAGGGGACTTAAACAAAACAAACCAGTATATACATCTTCATTAATATTTATCGCCAGGAAGAATAAACCTAATATAAATCATATTATAGAATTAAAAAATTATATTTCTATTGAACAAGAAATTACTGATTTAGAATATTATTTTAATAACACAAAAATATTTACTTCAACAATCAGGCAAACTGATCTATTAAATGATTTGCATAGCTGGAATTATTTATTATCAGATAAAATATTCATTTTTTTTAAAGATATATATAATAAAAATTCTGATATTTCAAAATATTATGAACATAGTCTTGCACAATTAAACTTTAACGCACAATTCTATTTTGATGGCAGTATTAATATTTTAAAAAAGAATATAACAGATAATCCTATAAATTCAAATGATTATAAAATTCCTCATTTAAAACATGGAAATATCTTTGCGTCAATATTAGGATATTATAGAAGTGATATAAAGATAAAAGAAGCACAAGGAAGTCAAGGATTAATAATTGCAAAACCAAAATATAAGATATTATGGAAGTATATAAATTTTGATGGTTTTTATTTCTCAGATATTGATAATCTATTACCAATGTATCAGCAATATTGTATAGCTTCCGACAATAAAGATGAAATATTATATTTATATTCTATATTAACTTCAAAAATTAATATTGTTTATTTAAATAAAATGTTAAGAGTTGAAAATGAAGACAAATTAACATTTATTTTGGGGTTAACACCACTAAAAAAATTAATTAAAATACCGGTTATTAATGATAAAACTATGATGATAAAAAAGAAAATAATTTATTTAACAAACGAATATATAAATAACAACAAAATTAAATTAGGTGATTTAATTGATTTTTCTAAAATAAAAATACAAAAATTTGATAAATTGTTATTAAAAAAAGATAAATTAACAATACAATTTGACAAAAGACTAATGGAACTTCCATTTGACAAAAATAATTATGAAATAATTAAAAATGTAATTCAAATAATAAATAAAGAAGAACCACATTCTATTTCAATTTTAAAAAATTTCCTAGTAAAAAAAGATTTAACAAATATTTTCAATGAAATTAATGATTATATATTTATCATGTATTTTAATTTGAGTATCAGTAACGTAGATAATATGAATGATATAAAGATAGTTATAAATAAAAATAAATATTACAAATATATAAATAACGAATATCATAATATATTAAATTAAAAAGGCTTATTAATAAAAAAGGAAAAATTAACATGATAAAAAAAATGCCGACACATTGCAGAGATGATACATGTTCATCATGTGTTATTGCCGGAGATTTTATTTTTCTGGCTCATCACGCTGGTCATAATGGCGAAAACGCCAATGATATTGTTGGTCAGGTTCGGGCAACATTCGAAAATTTAAAGCGTACTTTATCAACTGTAAACGCCGCATTGGATGATATTGTTGAAATAAAATTTTACTTAAAGAATAAGAATGATTTTCGTAAAGGAGCGGATGTATTCAGGGAATATTTTACAAATGGCGCTCCTGCAAGAATGACAATATTTACTGATTTTCTTGATGATAATTGTTTATGCATGATGGACGGAATTGCATACAAACAAAGAAGTATAAATATTTAAAATAAAAATATACGGTGATTATCCCTCTTCCTTCGCAAGGTCTCCTCTTCCGCGCAAATCGCTGAGTATCTGCGCGTGAAATTTCGCGTCAATTTTAAACTTCATCCGGTAAATAATGTAGCTTACAATTATACACAGCATTGGGAGAATCAGCATCGCGGCTTTCATAAGGAGTATACCTTCAGGCGCGATGTCGGTGGCATCGCTTGCGGTATTAATGCCTGAGATGATTACAACAGCGGCGACTATCCCGCTTCCGACCGCGCCGCCCATTTTATTAATCAGCGGCTGGATAGAGAAGGAAATACTGTCGTTTCGCTTGCCGAGTTTCCAGTGCCCGTAGTCAACGGAGTCTGCAAGGAACATCAGCATTAAAAGCTGAATAAAAGACTGCCCGAAAAAAATAAGAACACCGGCTATGCCGATAAAGATCATCGTAGTAACGGGAGCAGTAAAAAAAATAATATAGCCTGTAACAATCGAAACGATGGCGCCGGTGTAGAGGGTTTTCCGGTTAAATTTTTTGCTGAACAGCGGAAAAACCGAGAGGGCTGTCAGCTGTGATATTCCAAGAATGGCGGCAAAGGCTGAGTACATTCCTTCATCACCGTACACATATTTGAAAAAATAAACACCGAATGATGTGGTTGTCATATAACCAATCATGAACAACGACATTGAAACTGCGGTAATAAAAAGCTGATCGTTTTTATAGATAATACCAAACAGTTCACGGATTGGAGTGCCCTGCTTTTTGTTTATGATAACGCCGGTTTCTTTTACTCCGAAAATTGTAACGCAAAGTCCCATCGCCATAAATACTGATATTAAAATAGAGAAAATAAAAAAGCCAATCTGAGGAGAGCCGAATTTTTCTCCCAATAATCCTGTCAGCGGCAATATCGCGACAACTACGAAGAAGAGACCGATGTTCGCGAAGATACGGGCAAGGGCTCCAATCTTTTCGCGCTCTTTCTGATTAACGCTTAAAACGGGAAGCATTGACCAATAGGAAATATCATGGAGCGTATAACTTATGCCCCACATAAAATAAAAGATCGCAAATACGACAATAAACGCGCTGCCCTGAAGGTTGAAACCGGAAAAAAGAAGAATTGTAAATACAGGAGATAGAACCGCGCCCGCTGTCAGCCACGGTTTAAATTTTCCCCAGCGCGTGTTTGTATTGTCAACAATAAATCCCATAAGGGGATCGGTCAGGGCGTCGAATATACGCGCGATAAAAATAATTCCCGTTATCCACCACATTGTGCTGTCGGGAAGATCCAGAACTTCAGTAAGATATACAATTAAAAACATGCTGACGATGGCGTAAACCATGTCCCTGCCAATAGTACCCAGAGAGAAAGTTATCCGGTTACGGACAGACGCGTTTTCCATGCGGAATTATATCACAAATTAATACCTGTTATCAAACACCCGCGTTGATTTCTTCTCGCTGCGAGGCAGCTCGCCCATGCCTACTGCTTTCGCTTTGGGAGTAAGGCCTATTCTCAGTTTAAACTCATGTTCGACTGTTTTTTCCAGCGCGGACGCATGAGCGTCCAAATCAAGTTTTGTTTCAAAGTAAAGAGTGAGTATGTCTTTGCCGTTCAGATGATCGATCATGATTTGGTACTCGCTTGAAACGCCGTCAATTGCGGCAAGAAGTTCGTCTACTCTGCTTGGATAAATAATCGCGCCGCGAACCTTGACCATGTCATCAGAGCGCCCTATGATTCTGTCGATCCTTGGATACTCGCGTCCGCATGCGCACTTGCCGGGTATCGCTCTTGTAAGATCATGCGTTCTGTAACGGATTAAAGGCGCACCTTCTTTTTGCAATGTTGTAATTACAATCTCGCCTGTTTCGCCTTCGGGTACAGGCATGCCGGTCTTTGGATCGATGATTTCGTAGTAAAGGTAATCAGTCCACATGTGCATTCCGCTGTTATGAATGCAATCAATGCCGATACCTGGTCCGTAAATTTCAGTCAATCCGTAAATGTCATACAGCTCAACGCCGAGTTCTCCTGCAATGCGCTGGCGCATCTTGTCTCCCCATCTTTCAGATCCTATGACGCCTTTTCTCAAATGAATCTTGTCACGCACTCCCCTCTTTTCAATTTCTTCGGCAAGTAAAAGCGCGTAAGAAGATGTCGCGCATATGACTGTTGATTTTAAATCGATCATCATTTTGATTTGCTTGTCTGTGTTTCCGGGTCCCATCGGAATCGCGAACGCTCCAAGCAGTTCAGCTCCCGCCTGAAATCCTATACCTGCCGTCCACAAACCGTAGCCCGGCGTTATATGAATACGATCGAGATTATTACAGCCTGCAGTTTCATAACACCGCCTGAACATGATAGCCCAGTCTTGTACATCTTTTTTTGTGTAGGGAATAATTACCGGCGTACCTGTAGTCCCTGATGATGAATGAACGCGCACGATCTCTTCATCGGGAACAGCCTGAAGCCCAAGCGGGTAAGAATGGCGGAGATCTTCCTTGTCGGTAAAAGGCAGTTTTACAAAATCATCAATGGATTTAATGTCATTTATATTAATACCGGAAAAATGTTTATTATAAAAAACGCTTTTCATCGCATGATGAATTGATTTTTTTATTTTGTCCAAAGTAATCATTTGCATGTTTTTCTTCCCATCTGAAAAGCGTTTAAGTTCATTTCCAATATACGCTGCGAGAGATTTTCTTTCAATACATCTTCAAGCGTTTGCGCGTCAAATGGGAATATTCCGCTCTGTACAGCCGCTCCCAAAAGAAAAACATTCAATGTTTTAGTATTAAATCCGCTGTCAAGGCAGTCCGCGGTTATTAACCTGTTAACTTTTGATTTAAGATAGTTCATAAAAACTGCCGCTTCATACGCCGGGTTTACAGGGTTGCCGCACATAATAACAGCGCCGTCTTTATTTAAATAATGAAGCTGACGCACAGCTTCAGCGCATTCAAAAGCGATAAGCGCGTCCGCTTTTCCCAGTGGAATCAGCGGAGAGAAAATATTTTCTCCTATACGGACATGGCCGAACACAGTTCCGCCGCGCTGAGCCATGCCGATAGTTTCTGTAGTGCGTACATTAAAACCTTTTTTCATTGCCGCTGCCGCGATTAATTTTGACGCCAGCACAGTTCCCTGCCCTCCGACTCCGGCAATTATCAAATTAAATAACATGCATCGCTCCGGCCGGACACAGATCAATACACAAGCCGCATCCTGTACAAAGCGAGGAATTTATTACGACTTTTGTGTCCGCAAGACTCATGGCTGGACAGCCAAGTTTTCTGACGCATGCGGCGCATCCTGTGCATTTATCCGCATTAATTTCAATTTTTACCGCTCTCTGATCCCCGGCGGATGATCCCTTTATATTGACGCATGGCGCTTCAAATAAAAGCACCCGCACTCCTTTCATTTGCATTAAACTGCAAACCGCTTCCTTAGATTTTTTCTGATTAAACGGATTTACTTTTACAATTGCCGAAACGCCGATAGCTGTCACAATTTTTTCGATACTGATTTTATCCGGCCTGGTGTTCATCATTGTAATGCCCATTCCCGGATGCGGCTGGTTTCCAGTCATCGCGGTTGTCGAGTTATCAAGAATGACAACGATTATATCGCTCTGGTTATAAACAGCGTTTATTATTCCTGTAATGCCTGAATGGAAAAAAGTAGAATCCCCGATAAAAGCGAAATGCGCAGTGTCAGGCTCAATACGCTGCAGTCCCTGCGCGACAGTGATGCCGGCGCCCATACATAAACATGTGTCTACCATATTGAGCGGCTCGGCGTTTCCAAGCGTATAACAGCCGATGTCGCCTGAAAAAACCGCGCGTTTTCCATTAGCACGCTGCGACGCTTCTTTAACCGCGAAAAAAGACGCGCGGTGCGGACATCCCGCGCACAGCACAGGAGGACGGACAGGAAGAGAAGGGATCGTTGAATGAGAAGAAGCAGGAGAACCGGCCGTTACTGGTTCAGAGTTACCGGAATTATCAAAGAAAACCTTTATCGCTTTCATAATAGTATCCGGGGAGTTTTCTCCTGCGATTTGAATGTGACCGCTTCCCTTGCCGAATATCTTTACATTAAGGTGATGCGTTCCGCAAAGGCGAAGGAGTTCGTTTTCTATTACAGGATCAAGTTCTTCGATTACAAGTACCTCATCAAGTTCCTGTAAAAATCTAAGCGCGAGTTTTTCAGGGAAAGGGTATGTAGATATTTTCAGAAGTTTGCATTTTATATTTTCTTTGTCTTCTTCGCATGTTGCTTCAGTATATAACACTTCAAGCGTATAGGCGTAACTGACTCCTCCGGATACAATCCCCTTACTGATTGCGCACGGCTCAGGGGTGATGTTTATAACGGAATTATATCTGTAATCAGAAAACTCTTCGCTCATCGCTTTAAGGTTTTCTGTCATTTTAAATTTATTGGCGTATGCAAGCCGCGGGAAAATTACCCAGCCGGGATCTTTTATAAATCCGCCGGGTTTAATTTTCGGAAGGTTATCAAGGATTTCAACGGAAGCGCAGCTGTGGCAGACGCGCGTTGTTGGACGGAACAACACAGGAGAACCGTATTTTTCCGAATGAGCGAACGCGTCCGCAATCATTGTGTACGCTTCTTCCGGCGTGGACGGATCGAACAGCGCGACTTTCGCGTGTTTTGAAAAATAGCGGGTATCCTGCTCTGTCTGCGAAGAAATCGGTCCCGGATCGTCGGCGGCAACTATTACCATTCCGCCTTTTACGCCAAGATACGCAAGGCTCATCAGCGGATCGGACGCAACGTTAAGGCCGACCTGTTTCATCGTTACCATAACGCGCGCGCCGGCGAACGCGGCGCCGGCCGCGGCTTCAAGCGCCGCTTTTTCATTAACAGACCACTCAACATATATGCTGCCGTCATTATGCTTTGCCACGGTCTCTAGCACTTCCGTAGAAGGAGTGCCGGGGTAACCTGTGACAAAACTTACACCTGAGCGAATCGCGCCAAGGGCAATTGCTTCATTGCCCATTAAAAGGCGTTTCATTCATTTTAATCCTTTGCTTTTTTTGAATTGATAATTTTTAGAATAACAATAAGAACAGCTCCAAGAGCGGCAAGAACACCGAGTATCAAAAATTTTGTGATCTGATTTTCAATTTGATTTACAATGACAGGGAATAAAAGCGCGGAAAGCATAAACCCGATCATTACAGCGCCGTAGTTGGAACCGATATTTTTAATTCCGAAATTCTCCGATGTCAGAACCGGATAAAGCCCTGAATACCCGCCGTAACAAAACGCGACAAAGGCGATTATTACAATCAGCGGAATACCCTGGGCAAAGCAAAGCCCGAATGCACCCAGAGCTGTTACCGACAAGATGATGATGTCAGCGCCTTCCCTTCCAATCTTGTCAGAAAGAAGCGGCGCGCCAAGCCTGCCAAGCGCGTTCGCGATGCCAACAAACATAACAAGGTATGTCGCGAATGATTCCATTCCCCTGCTGTCAGCCAAATCTTTAAGATCCGGATTGATGATAAAGAAAACTGATGTGCCGAACATCAGCGACAGCGCTATTAAATAAAAACGCGGCGTCTTTATCATTTCAAGCGTTGTGTACTGTCTTCCCTTAAGAACGGCAGGAGCGGCGTTTGGAATTTGTTCGGGTGTTTTTATAAAACTGAACAATAAAAGCACAGCGGCCGCGAAGACGCCCGCTAAAATAAAGAAGGTATAATTAATGTTGGATTTAAAAATATTGTTCAGCATTGTAACAAGCGGAGCGAAAATCACGGTAGAAAGCCCGAACGCGCAGACTGATATGCCTGTGGCGAATCCCCTGTTTTTTGGAAACCACTTCTGCGCGGCGGTAATAATTGAGTTATACGCAACTCCCACGCCAAAACCGCCAATCACGCCGTAAAACAGGTATATAAGGAATACAGGCGCGACATTCTGGGGAATAAGCGCGGTAAAGAACATTCCCAGCGCGACCATAATCCCGCCTGCTAAAACCAAAATACGGACGCTGTATTTACTCTGGGCTTTTCCTCCCGCGAGTATCCCAATAACAAAAAAACAGAGCATGAACGAAGCTGTAAGCCCGACATCAGGAGGAGCCCAGCCGTAATACGCGCTGACAGGATTTTTAAAAACGCTCCAGACATAAATAATTCCGAGAAAAAGCTGAAGACACGCTCCGGCGGACAGTACCTTTAAACCTTGTTTGTTTTCTGTAATTGCAGACATAAAAACTCTCCTGATCAATAATATTGTAGTTGTTCAGAAACTGAAGTTTCCGAATAATTCTAATATATAAAAAATAAAAAAGAATGGCTATATATAGTTTGTCTATAATGTGTCCACATTATAGACAAACTACCTTAGAATATAAATAAGGTGTTAGATTAAAATCTAACCTTGCTCTGTCCTGTTCATTTCATCAATATTGTCAAGAAAAGCCTTTTCAAGATCGGATAATGTGCCGGTTATCGCGGCTTTTCTGTCTTCATTATACTGACTAAGGCGCTCTGTCAGATTAATGACCGGAGCTGCCTTGATAATCACTTTCCGCGGAAAGATGCTTACCCTGTTCGCGTAAGCGCCGCCCATTGTGCGGTTGGCAAGATCATGGAGGTTTTGAATAAATTCAATTTTGGTATGAAGAGCGTCATTTTCCGCCGGCAGGTGTCCGCGGAAATACCAGCAAAGGTCTGCAAGTTCCTGATGCCGTGAAATATACCATGCTTCTCCGGCTTTTAAATCCATAACGCTGCGTTTGATTTGCGTCATACCGTTCAGAGTGTCTTTGTATACGCCGGGCAGATAAATCCGATCCCAGCAAATTTGGCGCACCCTGTGCTGCCGCGTGAAAAAATCACCTTCTTTATTTAAACCCAGTTTTCGTTCGGCAGTTTCCAGCGCGGTATTGGCGATTATCTCCATGCGGTCTTCCGCTGAAAGCGAAGGGTCATTTTTTATACTGTAGCGTTCTTCGTTTATTTCAAGTATATGATCCCTGCATTTGCGGATTCTTTCTTCAAAAGGAAGTTTTCTTTCTTCCCTGCGGGAATAACCGCAGAATTTTTCAACATACCTCAAAAGAATTTCAACGGTTAATTTTCCCCATGAACCAAAGCGGTAATGAATTGACAGCGGAAGAATTTCTACAGGGCAGTTTACATTCTTTTTTTCAAGATGCTGAACGGCGTTAAAGCCAATTCTGATGACTCCGGGTTCAAGGCGCGGAACAGAATCAGTGGAATAAGAAACCTGCCCTTCCGGCGCAATCGCTACAGGAAACGGACCATTGGCAATCGCTTTGTATATTCTGGCCATTCCATTGCTGTCCATTTTTGAATGGTAAATCGGCATGGCTCCGACATTGGGCATAATATACCGCGCTACCCAGCCGCCCCATCGAACCACATCATATCCATAAACAAATATCGCATGAGGCCAATGCGAAAAATGTATACCCTGTCTTGCCGCGCATCTCCTGAGATGAAAAAGAAAAAACCATGCCAATAACTGCGGTTCTCCGCCATTCGGATGCCTGAAAGCGATTATGCATCTGGTTTTTCCGGATAATGCCCTGTCAAACGCTTCAAACAGCGTTTTTTCCTTATGAAGGACAGCTTTGGATACACCGTAAAATAAAAACAGATATAACCTTGCGAAAATCTTGAGAATAAAAAGGACAAATATTGATATTCGCGGCTCAGGAAGTTTGATATCCGGCGACACCTTCATAACAGGCGTTTTATAGGGCTTGTACATATGCTTGTAACAGAAATTATACCAAAAATCCGCCATGGTATCAACGCTTGATCGCGGATTATATCCGGTTAAAAATAATAATATGTCAACATAATTATTAAGAAACGATTCAATGTTTAAACTCTGGACTTATTAAAAATAATCCTTACTTAAATACCGCGGTGAAAGCATAATATATCATTATAGAGCCTATTATAAGTTTGGCTCCGGTTCCCAAAATAAAAGCAAGAAATGCGCCGAAGGCTATCTTTAACGGATTGGTTTTTTTAACCTGCGGCTCTTCATTACTTTCCGTCTGCTCATTAGCTTTGATTCTTTCTTTTCCTGCAAGAAGGCGGTTATTAAGAATCTCTCCCGCCAGCGCGCCAAGAAACGGCCCGAGTAAAATCCCCGGCGGAGCAAAAAAAATCGCGCCTATAATAAGCCCTAAAACGGAACCTGTTACAGCTTTGCGGGAACCGCCGAATTTTTTTGTCATCCACGCAGGCAGCAAATTATCAATTACCATTATCGCTATAGTGACTGCGCCCCATATTAACAGGAAAGCGATGCTGTAATCACCGTATCCGCTCCATTGAATCAGCAATAATCCGATAAAACTTAAAGGAGGACCCGGTAATACAGGAATAACTGAACCCAGAAATCCGGTTAAGAGAAACAGGAAAGCAATTACTACAAGAACAATTTCCATGTACTCTCCACCATAAAATATATAAGGTTCGTTTAATCCTGTTTAAAATACATTTCGGCCTTTTCCATATTTTCAATTACAGGAACGCCGAAAGGACAGCGGCTTTCACAGTTTCCGCATTTTATACATTCGCCTCCCTTATGCTTAAGACTTTGATAATGAGAGCGGATCGACAGCGGAATATTCTCAGGATCCAGTTTAGCGATATCCAGATATTTATTAACAGAGGCAATATCAATCTGTACAGGACAGGGCTGACAGTGGCTGCAATAAAAACAGCCGCCTCTTAAGCTGTATGCTCCGTTTGCGCCTCGGACAGAACTCAGGATACCGGTATAATCCTTCTGCTCTTCATCAAGTTCAAGGTATTTGACAGCGGCTTCAATCTCCCGTGGATTTTTACAGCCGATTAGCGCGCTTGCGACAGCAGGTCTTGAAAGAGCGTAGTGTATACATTGGGCGGCTGTCAGCGGTTTTCCAAACGGCGAATGTTCGCTTGAAATTAATTTTCCGGCTCCAAGCGTTTTCATTACCGTTATACCGATATTTTTCTGTTCGCATAACCTGTAAAGCTGCGCGCGTTTCGGTTCAATTCCCGCGAAACTGTCCGCGCTAAATCCTTTTTCAAGAAGAGTAAGGGCGTATTCATCAGTTGGAATAATGTCGAAAGCCGGATTAATGCTGAAAAGCATAATTTCCACAATGTTGGTATTGATTGCTTTTATCGCAGTAACAGGGTTATGGGAACTGAATCCTATATGCTCTATATCGCCTTTTTCCTTTAACTTTAGCGCGTAATCCGCAAAAGGAGATTCAAAAACATTTTTAAAATCTTCATCGGAATCAATAAAGAACAACATTCCGAATTCGATATGCCCTGAGCAAATACGCAGATGCTCTTCAAAAAATTTTTTAACCGCGTTCATGTCGCGGCTTATATCATATTGCTGTCTGACATTTGTCGAGCCGATATGTCCCTGTATTAATACATCCTTACGGCGTGATCCCAATGCCCTGGAAATATTTTCACGGACTTCTTTTCCAGGCATAAATACATCCAAAATATTGATGCCATGATCAAGGGCGGCGTCAATTGTTTCTTTAACCTGTTCATACGGCTTCCCGTCCAAATGTTCGCAGCCAAGCCCGATGATACTCGCTTTCTTTCCTGTTTTTCCTATGTCGCGGTAAATCATGGAAACACATTAACAGAAAAAATGTTTTTTGAATATATGAGATTTCTATTGTTTTTAAGCCTCGTAATACTTGTTTTAAACCCGTTTTTAATGGAAAGTAATTCAAGGAGAATTTATGAGCAAATTAACCATACCTGACGGATATAAATCCATTCTGTCAATATATGAGACTCAGACCGCGATCGGAATGATCAAACGGCTGTTCGAAGATTATTTGTCAAAGGCACTCAACCTGAAACGCGTTTCAGCGCCGCTGTTCGTTGATCCGCAAAGCGGACTTAACGACGACTTGAACGGCATTGAGCGCGCTGTCGGGTTTGAAATAAGGGAAACAGGAACAAGCGCGGAGATAGTTCATTCACTTGCGAAGTGGAAACGCATGGCGCTGTATAATTACGGTTTCCCGTCAGGGGAAGGTCTTTATACCGACATGAACGCCATACGCCGCGATGAGGAAATGGATAACCTTCATTCAATATATGTGGATCAATGGGATTGGGAAAAAACAATAGACATGGTGTCACGTAACGAATCATCGCTAAAAACAACGGTAACATCAATTGTCAGCGCGATTTGCGACACTGCGGAAAAAGTTGATGAACTCTATCCCGCTTTGGCTGTCAATCTGTCGCGTGATGTTAAATTCATAACGTCGCAGGAGCTTGAAGATATTTTTCCGGAAAAGACAAGCAAGGAAAGAGAAAACTTATATGTTAAGGAACACAAAACAGTATTCATTATGCAGATTGGCGATATCCTGAAATCCGGCGAAAGGCATGACGGCCGCGCTCCTGATTACGATGACTGGGCGCTTAACGGCGACATCATGTTCTGGAATGGTACGCTTGAATGCGCTTTTGAAATTTCATCAATGGGAATACGCGTTGATGAAAAATCACTTGATATTCAACTGGAAAAAGCCGGCTGCGGCGGCAGACGTGATTTGCCATTTCATAAAATGCTACTTGAGGGAAGGCTTCCACTTACAATGGGCGGCGGCATAGGGCAGTCAAGGCTGTGCATGCTCCTGCTCCGGAAAGCGCATATCGGAGAAGTGCAGGTTTCGCTTTGGGATGAAAAAACAGTATCCGGCTGCAGGGCGGCGGGAATAACATTATTGTAGTATAAACAATGTCATGTATCTTCGTCCTGGTCCTGAATATCAATTATCTTGTTTACATTGATCGCGTCAAAATTATGATTTTCTATCATGTCAATTACTATATCGGCGATTTTGGGATCGAATTGTTTCCCTTTGCCGTTTCTGAATTCCTCAACAATAACTTCTTTCGGAAGCCCCTTACGGTAGGAACGGTTAGACGACATCGCGTCATAGGTATCAGCGGCCGCAATAATACGCCCTTCCAGAGATATTCCTTCTCCGTTAATGCCGCGGTAGTAGCCTTTTCCGTCCCATCGCTCATGATGTTCTGCGGCTCCCGCCGTCAGGTTATTGATTGTAGTGATATCCTTAAGAATTTCCAGTCCGATATGCGGATGATGTTTCATTGCGTTAAATTCTTCTTCGGTCAGCTTTGCGGGCTTATTGATGATTTCGTTTGGAATCCCGATTTTTCCTACATCGTGCAGAAGTCCTATGTAATAAAGATTTTCGATAAAATCTTTATCCATTCCCATTCGCCTGGCTATTTCAACGGAATAAGCTGCTGTGCGCACCGAGTGACCGCTTGTATAGGAATCCTTCGCGTCTATCGCGTTGGCGATCGCGCTCAGGGCCTGTGAAATAATCGCGCGGTATTCGCGCTGCTTTTCCTTATACACGCGGCTTTTAATCCTGACAATGACAACTAACAGCAGCGCTGTCAGAAACACCGCGGTCAGCGCGGCGGCGACCCATACGATTACATACTCAAACCATTTTAACTCTTTAAAAAATTCTACTTCAAGAAAATTTCCCCTGTTTCCGGATTTGTCTTCCGTCCATACCTGCAGGTTATAATTGCCGCCCCTTAAATTTGTGTATGATACCTGAAAACCAGGCGTGTTGGTTTTTGAAAGCGAATGCGCTTCGCTGTCCTGTCCGATCAGAATATAATAAAGAGCGGCGTCATCCAGAAATCCGAAAGATAAATATGAAAGGGAAATTGTCAGCCGGTCAGTATTGTTCGGCATGATAATTTTATCGGAGAAGTCCGCATATTCAATGCCGTCAATATTAATGCCGGCAATACCGGCAAAAGGAATAAATGAAGCGCCGCCTGATTTAAATCCGTATATATTAACTCCGCTTTCGCAGCATATATAAAGATTGCCGTCATCCGTGATCAAATTCCACGAGTTGGAATTGATCGACGATGTAAGGCCGGAAGACTTGCCGGCGGATACATAATCGAACGGAAGATCCGCGTTGAGCAGCGCGCCGGCGTCTGTGCGTATAACAATGGAAGCGGTCAGTAAAAAAAGCTCATTATCATGCTGCATGATGTCAAGAAATGTATAGGGAGGAATTTTTTTAATTACATGAACATTGTTGTTTTCATCTATATAGCATAAACCATGCGAGGAAGATACCCAGACGCCGCCGGTTTTCCTGTTGACAAGCATGCGTAAAATAACGCCGCCTGTAAGTCCGTTCGATTCATTAAAGTGCGCCGTACCGTTCCTGTTTACCGCGTAAATACCGCTGCCGTCAGTGCCGATGTAAAGAGTTCCGTCCGGAGTGCATACAAGCGATAAAACAGTAATACGCGGGAGCGATGTGTCGCGTAACGCAGATTCACCGCCTTCAGTACCGAACGCTTCAGATGCGCTGATAACAGTATCACCCCTGATAAAACTGACTCCTGTGGCTGTTCCGATAACAATCACTCCGTTGGGAAGTTCGGTCCAGCAGCGCGCCCTGTCGGATACAAGTCCGTCCTGCACAAGCCATGTTTTATAATCATTTGTTTCAGGATTAAAACGTATAACGCCTGAGAATGTGCAAATCCAAATCTGTCCCCTGCTGTCGCGGAAAATACCGCGCACCCGGGCCGTGACTTGCGAAGAAAACCCTGTAAGAGCGGGTTTTCCGTCTTCATCCAGAATAAAAAGACCGTTATCGCCTCCGATAAAAGTTTTTCTCTTATCTATCAGGACGGCGTTTACCGCGCCTGTTTCAAACTGATCAAGGCTGTTCAGCCGGGAGAAAGCGCTCAATGTAAGTTTTACAATTCCGCCCTGAGTACCGGTAATCCAATAGCCATTCTGATAGTCTTCGCAGATATCCGAATAAAATCCGATGCCGTTGGGATTGCCGGCATGATAAAAATTTTCTTCTGTATCCAAAAAACCGATTCCTCTTTCCGAAATTATCCAAATATAACCATTGGAGTCCTCGTAAATGGACGAAACATTCAATAACGGCGTCTGCCTGATCCTTGGAGAAGAAAAAGTTCCGCTGCCGTCAAACTCCGTGATAATAACGCTTCCGTCCTGTGTGCCGGCGACAATTCTGTTTCCTGAAACACATTCTACAAATCTGATTCCTCCGCCGTAAGGATATTGTACAGTTCCGCTGTCTGAACGGGCAAAAAGTTCACCGCTGTTAAAAACAATGAATATATTGTTTTGCGCGTCACAGGACACAGAAACAACAAAAGGATGAACCGCTGTATCAAGGGTAACTGTCGTGATGTTTCTTTCGGCGTCAATAAAAAAAAGTCCGTCCGGCGTACCGCAGTAAATCCTGCCGTCCTGCGCCTGGGTAATGCTGCGGATTGTGTTTGACGGTATACCCATGGTATTGTCATATACGGTAAAGCTCCCGTTTTTATATACGGCAAGTCCCTTGTCATTCGTGCCTATCCAAAGCATGCCGTCCCTGTCCTCATGGAGCGCGCGCACATTGGAACTGTTGAATCCGTTAGGTGACATAGCGTCCCATATCCTGTACTGTACGCCGTCGTACCGAATCAGTCCGCTGTATCCGCCGAACCATATATAACCGTCTTTTGTCTGTATAACCGCGTTAGCTTCGTCACTGGGAAAATTATTAATGCCTGTATTAAAAAAAGTCATGGCATATTTGGCCAGAAAACGTCTTGAAAGATTATCGTTCGCTTCCTGAGCGCCGGAAAAAAACACGGAAAAAACAAAAAAAGACACTGCAAAAATCAAAAAATTGAATCGTTTCATGACAATTTACCTATTCGCCCATTACGCGCACATGAACCTTGCGGGTTCTGGGCCCGTCATATTCATTGAACCAGATTCCCTGCCATGTCCCCAATAAAAGCTTCCCGCCTGTAACAATCATTGTGATTGAAGGACCTACAAGGCTTGTTTTTGTATGCGCGGCGGAATTGCCTTCGCTGTGGCGGAATTCGCGGCGGTCGGGAGAAATAATATTCAATGACAGATTTACATCGTGCGGCACATCACTGTCCGCGTTTTCATTAACAGTAACAGCCGCCGTAGTGTGCGGAACAAATACAACGCAGACGCCTTCGCGCACTCCGGATGCAGCGACGGACTTTTGTACATCGCCTGTTATATTAATCCATTCAGCCGCGCCGCCTGATCGCACGCTGAAATCCGATAATGCTGTCATAGGAATAAATTTTAAAATCATAGCTGTTGAATGTCAAGTTAAAATAATTACGGGATTTAACAAAAAAAAAATAAAATTGCTTTACAGGCCGGTAATATGATATAATGACAGCCTAAGGCTTGGATTATGACTGATAAAAATATTTTTTCAATACCTATCACAAAAAAACGTCAGGCATCCATGAGACGAAGATTAATGCTGTTTTCATCAATTTTATTTCTTTTTATTTTAATTTTGGGAAGCGCTGCTTTTATATTTTTAATGAGCCAGATCATACACACAAATTTCGGAAATGAGCTTAGAAAAACTGTGGAAGTTGAGAGGTTAAGGCTGGAAGCGTTTATAAACGGAAAAATAGCGATTGTGCTGAAAATGGCTGACTCTCCGCTGATAAAACGTTACTTTTCAAATCCTGACGATCTCTTTATGGAGCAATTGGCATTTGACGAAATCGGAGCATACAGCCGCGCATTACTGGAAAAAAACATGTTCTGGATAAACGATAAAGATAAAATATTTTATTCAACAGGCTTTGAGCGTTATACTGTCGATCCGCAGAATGAGGAAAATTACTGGTATAATTTAACTTTACATGAAACAGACGCCTACAATATTAACATTAATTATAATCCGGATTTGGAAACGACAAATTTATGGATTAACGCCCCTGTTTTTAATAATGAAAATATTCCCATAGGAATTGTAGGAGCCGGAATTGATTTAACATATTTTATCAGCAGCATTTTTCTGGAATATACAGGAGACGCCGTATTATATTTTTTTAATAACTTAGGTGAAGTAACAGGAGCGCGCAATATCAACCTTGTTAAAGAAAAAATTAATATAGAACACGCGGTTGGACATCAGACTGCTATAGATATTATGGATCGGGTAAAAAATTTAATAAACGGCGAAACAATATTATTTGACATTAATAACGCAAACGGAATAACAGCTCTTGGAACAATTGACGTATTGGATTGGTATATAGCGGCGGTTCACAGATATACAATTCATGAAGCTCTTCAAACAGGCATGACAATCCTGTTTGCGGTAATGATAATTATCATTTTTTCTGTCTTCGCGGTATTTAATATTTTTGTCGCAAGGCTGCTTGAACCGCTTCACCGTATGGTAAATGAGATAAGCAGGCTTTCAGGCGACTGGGAATTAAGCAGGCATAATGAAATTTCCAGAAAAGATGAAATAGGAACGTTAGGTGAATTTTTAAACATGACCATAATCGATCCGCTGACAGGAATTTACAACAGGCGTTTCTTTGACGGAAACATGAAAAAAATCATCAAATCACTGTCCCGCACAGAAAGCAAACTCAGCCTTTTGATGATAGACATTGATTTTTTTAAAAAATACAATGACACCTACGGTCATGACAAGGGAGATAACTGCCTCAGGGAAGTTGCACAGGCTATTTCAAAATGTATTATCAGGGAAGATGATTTTACCGCAAGATACGGCGGAGAAGAATTTGCCGTTGTTTTGCCAAACACCGATGAAAACGGAGCGGCAATTATAGCGGACAAACTGCTAAAAAAAGTGTACAGCTGCGGCATACCGCATGAAACAAGCGCTGTCTCAGATTTTGTTACTGTATCAATCGGCGGCACAACAGGCATTGTAAATTTTTCACATGAAGAAACCGACTATATAAAGTACGCCGACTCAGCGCTGTATAAATCAAAAAACAGCGGACGCAACCGGTATACGTTTGAAGAATTCCGGTAAATAATTTGTGCAAATATTACATTTGTAAATTACAGATTGATAATAAAATAGATTTCTGTTAAATTAAATCAATAATGAATTACGCCGAAGAATCCCTGAAAAAACATTATAAATGGCGCGGAAAACTGGAAATTGTTCATAAGATGCCGGTAACAACACGGGAAGATCTATCCCTTGCATACACCCCTGGCGTCGCGCAGCCTTGTCTTGAAATTCAGAAAAATCCTGAAAAAAGCTGGGAACTGACCGGCCGCTGGAACACTGTCGCTGTTGTCACAGACGGCACAGCTGTACTTGGGCTCGGCGATATCGGCCCGGAAGCGGGAATGCCCGTAATGGAAGGCAAATGCGTATTGTTTAAGGCATTCGGCGGCGTAGACGCAATTCCCCTTTGTATAAGATCAAAAGAAATTGATGTAATTGTAGAAACTGTATCTGTGCTCGCGGGAAGTTTCGGCGGCATAAATCTGGAAGACATCTCCGCTCCGCGGTGTTTTGAAATTGAACGAAAATTAAAAAAGAAATGCGATATCCCGGTCTTTCACGACGATCAGCACGGCACGGCGATAGTAACGTTAGCTGCACTTATTAACGCGCTTAAACTGACCGGAAAAAAAATAGAAAACATCAGCGTGGTTACGCTCGGCGCAGGCGCTGCCGGAATAGCCGTTATCCGTCTTTTACAGGCGGTAGGGCTTTCCGACGCGGTGCTGTGCGATCGCAAGGGGGCAATTTACAAAGGCAGGCCGGACTTGAGCGGAGAGAAGGAAGAAATTGCGCAAAATTCAAATAAACAAATGAAGAAGGGATCTCTTGGCGATGTTCTTCGCGGAGCGGATGTGTTTATCGGCGTTTCGGCCCCGGACACGGTAACGCCTGAAATGGTAAAATCAATGGCGCCTAACGCGATATTGTTTCCTATGTCAAACCCTGTTCCGGAAATTATGCCGGATGCCGCAATCGCCGCGGGAGCCGCGGTAGTGGGAACAGGCCGCAGCGATTTTGCAAACCAGATCAACAATGTCCTTGCGTTTCCCGGTATTTTCCGCGGCGCGCTCGATGTCCGCGCAAACGATATCAACGACGAAATGAAAATCGCGGTATCATACGCTCTTGCGGGCCTTGTAAATGATGATGAACTGCGAAGCGATTACATTATTCCCGCGGCGTTCGACCCAAGAGTAAAAGACGCTGTGGCAAGGGCGGCATCTGAGGCGGCAATAAAAAGCGGCATCGCAGGCATTAAATTATGAAAACAGGAAAAATAACTTTATTATTGGGGCCGATGTTCTCGGGGAAAAGTTCCATCCTGTTAAATGAAATTGACAAAGCGACAATCGCGAGAATTCCCTGCTGCATAATCAGGCCGAAAACGGATACAAGGGAATTTTTCACTCATTCAAAATGGGAATACAAAAGTTTTGACAATTACAATGTTGACGATCTCAGGGATGTCCCTTCAGATCAATATGAAGTTATCTGCATAGACGAAGGACAGTTTTTCAATAGTCTTCTTCACTGCCTTGAATGGGCAAATCAGGGAAAGAGAGTATTCATTTCGGCATTAAACGGCGACAGGCATCAGAGCGAATGGAAGGCGACGCAGGAAATGATTCCGTTAGTTGACGAAATTGTTTTTCTCAAGGCTGTATGCTCAAGATGCGGCTCCTATGACGCGTCTTTCTCATACAAGGTAAATGATACAAGTTCTTCCCAGGTTGACATAGGCGGAAGCGCTGAAAGTTTTATTGCTCTTTGCAGGGGATGCCTTGAAGAAGAGAAACTTCAGATGAAGCTGTTTGACACTTTGACGTAAATTATTTAACATAAAAACTTTCAGGCGGCCCAAAATAAGATTTTAAAGGCTCCCTGCCTTTCCTGTATATCAAAATTCTTTCAAGTATAAGCCCTGAGTCAACCGCGCCTATGGAAATTTTATGAATGCCGTTTTCGAAATTAAGCGATACTTCGCTTTTACGAATATTATCAAGCACACCCTGACACCAGTCATTATAGTGAGGGTCTCCCGCCTTAAAATCGGCGTGAACCGCAGTTATGGTATGCACACACTGCTTTGGCTGTACATACTGCGTACTCTGCTTTAAATGTGAAATATGCGAAGATATCAGAATAAAACGAAGAGGCCGTTTGTTTTGTACGGAATTAACGGGAGTTGTCCATATTTCCGCAGTATAGTCTCCCGCTTCTTCAATTAAAAACCTGTAAGTAAGATACGCCCTTCTGTCATTTTCACTGAAAAATTGCTCAGAAAAATCAGTTGTTGACGGGAAAACCTTCATACCGCCGCTCTTGTCAGCGCCTGCCGCGAAGCTGCTTCTTCCGTAATTTTTCAGTTCAACAAAGCGGCTTGCCGGTTTATCATTTAAACCATCGACATCATTTTTTGAACAAAAATGACTGGCTTCCATTGCGATGATTCCGTTATTTTCCAAAAATGTCATTGAAGGCAGGCTGTCCGTATCAACTATCCTTGCGTTAATCTCAACGGCGACTTTTGTTTCTTTATCTTTTATTAAAAGGTTCGCCGTTTGAATTCCGCCTGGCGGCTGTAATGAAGCAAGTTTCTGCTTGTTGCAGCGAATCACAATTTCTTCCAGAACTTCTACATTCCCGTTAAGGGCGCTTATTTCAAGCCAGCCGCACGGAGCGCTTTTTTCCTGCTCTTCAATGACAAAATCAAAATTTCCGATACCGTCATTTGCGATTTCAAGAATTACCTCATCATTTCCGGCGTACAGAAAATCGTCGATTATTATTTTTTCAGGGCTTCCGTAGGCTTTTGTATAAATATCCTCACGATCTTTACGCGAAACTGCCATGCGCGGTTTATACGCGGGCTCTATCATGATACGCGGCGGATATCTGCAGTTATCTTCGTTCCATTTAACAAAGCCAATATGCTGCTCCAGTTCCATTCCGCTCCATTTGCCGTTTCTGAACATGGAAAAAACCTCAGCTAACGCACGGTCTTTTTCAATGCAGCCTGTAACAAGATCGGCGTAATCATTGGCGGTTTTTCTGCACTGTTTCGCGTAATGTCTGTTTTTGCCCGCGTATAAATGCATCCGAAGAAGATTTATGCTTGACTTCGCGGGAAAATATATCATGCTGTAATAGGCTGTTTTGGCGTTTTCATTGTTTTTGGAAAGCATGGAATAAATTTCTTCATTTAAGGCGTCGATATCCGCCGCGAAAGCCAGCATTCTGTCGGTTTCCAGATAATGACACGGATGATAAATATTTTCATTAAGCGCTTCGGGGCGTCTTGCCGCGTTCATTCTGATAAAACCATGAAGAACCCGCGCCATTTTTTCACGTAACGCAGGAGCGGTATCAGGGAAATTATTCATAAGCCACATTGATGTGTATTTATCAATACTGTTGGGCGCGCTTGTTCCCCATTTTTCAAAATCATAAGCGAGTTCCATAAAATAACTGAGCGGCACTTCATTGAATTTTAAATCTCCTACATTGACAATCCATATCTCCTTTATTCCGTAATCATATGCCATGCACATCTGCTCCCATGTCCGTTCAAAGGACGCGGACGGCATCCATTCATAGGAAATCGGGCCTCCGTGATAATCAAAATGATAATACATGCCAAAGCCGCCGTTGCGTCCGCGTATATCCTGCGCAGGCAGCGTCCGCATAAAGCCGAAATTATCTTCGCATAACATACAGATAACGCCGTCAAGCTCGTCCCAGTCCATTAAGCCTTCTGCCTGGGAACTACCGTAAAAATACGCTTCAACTTCCTTATATAAAGCCAGAACCTGGCGGACTTTGCCAAGATCCGGATTAACATGTTTTTTAATAAGCTCGCGCTGATTTTTAATAATGTCTTTTAATAAATCAATATTGTCCTTTAGTGAAGCGTTTTCACCCAACATGGAACTGTCGTGTTCTCCGCGCATTCCTATAGTGATGATTTTTTCATATTTACCGCTTCTTGCAAGAGCGTCTTCCCAATATTTTAAAAGGCCTTTTTTATTTGTGTAATAATTCCACTCATTGCCGTATACGGAGTCAGGTCCTTTAACTTTGGCCCATTCCTCACTGGCTCTCAGGCATGGTTCATGATGAGAGGCGCCAATCACAATGCCGTAAATATCAGCTAGCTCCTCGTTCAGACTGCCGGGTCCGTCCAAAGCAAATGAGGAAGACCACATCGCAGGCCACATAAAGTTTCCTTTAAGGCGCAGAAGAAGCTCAAAAACATGATCGTACATTTCCGCCGTAAAGCCTCCAAAATGCCCGAATGTCCATTTTCCAAAACACGGCCATTCGTCATTAATAAAAAAACCGCGGTATTTAACGCTTGGCTCTTTGGAAACCGTTTCAATATCCTTTTTTATTTCCATGTTTTCATTGAAAACAGGCTCCGCGTCGCCCCAAAAATGCAAAGGAGATACTCCTATGTATTGTGACAGCGCGAACATGCCATAAATTGTTCCGCGCTTGTCGCTTCCGCAAACAAGTAAAATTTTTCCTTCGCCGTTAAAAGCGTCATTTATAAATTTAATCTGATAAACTTCATTTTTACCGCTGATTGCGCCCTGATCGAATTTTCCTTCATTTGCCAATTTATCCGCAAGCGGACTGTTTCCAATTGTCGCAAATAATATGGAAATCTGCTGATTATTATTGGGCATTGATTCTGTAATGGCGGGAAGTAAACCGCTGACTTTTTCAAAATCCAGCGCGACTTTTTTCGCGATTCTTTTAACACCCTCAAACGCGGTTTTTTCAACAATGAAAATAAATTTATTCAAAATACTGCCGCTCCTTTTAATCAGAATTATAACCCGAAACAGTCGGGCAATAAAAGCGATAAAAATTGTTGTATTTTCTAAAAACAACCATCGTAAAAAACTTATAAATGTGGCTGTCACTTTGTTGTTTATTTTCCGCGATACTATGATATAATTTTTTATCAGACTATTTAATGAAAAAATTGATAAGATATTATTTTTATCTTCTCATTATCATTGTTTCTGTTTCCTGCGCAAGCCGTCCTGTTACCGTTGCTACAAGAGAGGTTAATATCCGCCCGGTTGTCCCTCCTCCCCAGGATATCTCCAAAGATGTTATTCCGCCGTCTGTATCTCCAATTGAGCAAATAATCGAAATGATTAAAAGAAACGGGGATGACATAGAGAAATATTTTATTATTGACAGTAACAGGCAGATTGTCGTTAAAGCTGATATATCAAATGAAGCGGGTATTTTTGAAATCACTTATGATTTGGATAATGCCGTAAAAGCGGGAAATTCAGGGTATGAAGTAGGTTTTACCCTATTGGAAAAAGAATCGGAATTGATACTTGAGGACTTCCTTGTATGGACGCCGCGCGCTGGTAACGCTGGGATTCTGCTGTCATTTGACGATGATTATATGGAAACATGGGAACGGTATCTGGATTTCTTTGATGAGTACGGAGCAAAAGTTACCTTCTTTATTATCGGAAATTATGTTCCTTTCAGTTCAATTGCGCTAAGCCGCGGGCATGATGTGGGGTTCCATACCCTTAGCCACCTGGATCTTCGCCAGTTGTCAGGGCCGGAATTTTATCTTGAAGCAATTGAGTCGGCGGAATCCTTCAGACAGGCAGGCGTTCCCGTATCTTCCCTGGCGTTCCCGTACGGTTTTTCCGAAGCGTGGATGTATGATGTTCTTTTGGAGCATTATTCCGTTCTTCGCGGATACGGGACAACATTCCGGCTGTACGACGGGGAAAAAATAGGCTCCTCCCACATAATTTCAAGAGCTATTGATAATACGGTGCTGCAGGGGGAGGACAATTTCGACCGGACGATAAGATCAATGCTCATGACTGTCAAATTCATGGATAAAAACTGGGTTTTACCCATAACCTCCCATGATATCTCAAACGCCGCCTGGGCCATAAGACACAGGCGGCTTGAGTACCTCCTTTGGACAGCGGAGGATTTAGGGCTGAAATTCTACCGTTTCAGCGACTTTCAGGGCAGCCGATAATGCTTGAATATTGAAATTTTTCGCTATACTTTTTTTACAAGGTATGTTAAAATAAGGGATATAAAACATTCCAGGAAGGAAAAAAAATTTTTTAAGGAGGAGTTTATGAAACGCCTTGTTTTATTACTGTTGGTTTTAGGTATCGCAGCTTCGCTGTTTGCCCAGGTTTTACCGCAGCATCAGTTTGCGTCCGGCAATTGGGGATTAAGCAGCAACAGGCTTTATCAGAATGATGCCAACGCCAGACTCGCAAAGGTTAATATGCAGATACCTCAGAGCGGCACTATGATGTATCCGTTCAATGTCCGTTATGAGGGCGGCTTTGAAGACGGCCACGGCGGATTTGGAATTCACATTTTTATGGATACTGCGTTCAATGGAGCTTCATGGGGAGCCGGAAATTCATACCTTTTATGGCTGAATTATGATGAACACCCAATCGCCAACAGCGGTATACCATATGGTCTTTCAGCTCAGGTTTACAAAAGTGTCAACAATTCTACCATGAATATGGTTGGTAACTTCCCTCTGAATGAATATACGCCGTATCTGCTTGCGTCCGGAATCCTTAGCCAGCCGATTCCCGTTAACATTATGGTTAATGGCAACACCGGAGAAGTCAGGGTCTATGATCCTACCGATAGCACCGGAAAATTCTATTTCTATTTCAATCTCGATCAAAGAGATCTACCTTTAAGGGGAAACTGGATAGCATTAAGGACAAACGGTTTAAAAGCATCGTTCGGCCAATAATTTAAACTGCGCAAAAAACGGAGTTGTCTCCGGCGTGTAAACGCTGGATAACAACTCCTTTTTTTTGTCCGCGCTTTTTTATAAAAGCGATGAAATTTTTCCTGCGATATCCATGTAATTTTTCTGAGCGGCATTTTCACACAGCCAGGAAACAAGATTTTTATCCTCTTCATAATCAAAAGCTTCAATTTCTTTCATGGCGGCTTCTATCTCATTTACGGCGAATTGATTGCAGGCGTCACGCAGTTTTAATAATACCTCTCTGCGCGGTTTGTTTATTATTGGCTTTTCTTCCGGATCTTCACTGAATATATCATCAAGGCAGGCTGCCAGTTTTGTAACAGCTTCCAGGAACGCTGTATTATTATCAAGCACAAACTTAAGATTACCGTCTTTAGCGGCCAATTCCAGCGCTTCCGCCATATTTCCGGCATCTTCGGCGCAAATACCGCGGCAGGCACTTTTTATGCCGTGAATAATGATCGCGTAATTTGCGAGATTGGCGGTATTTACCTCTTTTAACGATTTAATAACGGGTTTAGTGTTGGACGCGAATGACTTCATTACCTGCATAAGGACTACCCAATCTCCATTAAAACGGTCAAGGCATTTGGCGATATCCAACCCGTCAATTTTTTCCGCTAACGCGCGTCTGTCTAACCCAATTCTTCTGTCTTTTTTACCGGAGCGTCTTTCATTTCCGGTGCGGTTATCAAATATCGTTTCGCCTCCGGTAACAACAATCTGCTGATCTGCCATGGTTTTTTCAATTTCTTCATTGCGCACCCATTGTTTTAGAATCAGGTCCAGTTTTTTTATGTCAACAGGCTTTGAAATAAACGCCTGAAAACCTTTACTCAGAAACATTTCCTCATTTCCGGGAAGGGCATTGGCGGTAAACGCGATTATAGGTATATTTTTTGCGTATTCCGTTCCAATTTCTTCGCGGATAATCCGCGTTGCTTCAATTCCGTCCATTATCGGCATCATATGATCCATAAAAATCGCGTTATATTTAATTTTCTCTTCCCTAATGGCATCAATAGCCGCCTGTCCGCTTATTAAGGTATCAATGCGCATTCTGTACGGTTTCAGCATACCGATTGCGACATCAAGATTGGTTATTACATCGTCTACAATAAGCACATTCGCGTAAGGATACGTAACACGCGTAAGCCGGGAAAAACCGTGGTGTTTTTTATTGGTGTGATAATGAAAGTCTTTTAAACTTCTGATAACTTCAGGCTCAATTGTTTTAGCAGACGCCGCTTTTTGAGGCAGCTTAACCGTAAAAACACTGCCTTTGCCGTATTCGCTATCCACTGAAATGGAACCGCCCATCATATTCACCATCATTTTTGTGATAGACAATCCAAGACCGGTTCCCTTAATCTCCCTGTTGGCCATCAGATCCATCTGAGAATAATCTGAAAACAGGATTTTAACATTTTCACGGGAGATACCGATGCCGGTATCCCTGACAGAAACAACAAGATTAATTAAATTTTCTTCCGCATGGTCGTCAGAAGCCGTTTTTTGATCTGTGCAGCTGACATTTAACTCTACAGATCCTTCTTTTGTGTATTTAAACGCGTTGGATAAAAGGTTAATTAGGATTTGTTTAATACGGATATCATCTCCGAAAAAACGCGATGGCGTGTTATCGCTTATATTCAGAATAAACTCAACCGGTTCATCCCTTTTATGTATAATGCACTGGGAAATGGTATCGTTTATCATGCCGGCGGTATCATATTCAACCGGAATAATCTCCAGTTTACCTTCTTCGATTTTTGAAATATCGAGAATATCATTTACAATGCCAAGCAGCGAATCGCCCGCGCTGCTGATTTTTTCAACATTATCGCGGGCTTCCCCGCTTAATCCTCCGGTTTCAAGGATCATTTCGGAAAGACCGATTACAGCGTTAAGAGGCGTTCGCATTTCATGGCTCATCTTGGCGAAAAATTTGCTCTTTTCCTCTGCGGCCGCGAGTGCCGCCTGTATTTTATTAAATTGTTCCAGCGCGCGAATCTGATTAACAATTTGTATAAAATTTCGAACCCTTGACCTGACTATTTCCGGATTAAAAGGTTTATGTATAAAATCCGAGGCGCCAAGAGACAGTCCTTTCTCTTCATCTTCAGCGCTTTCAAGTCCCGTAATAATAATTACGGGAATATGCCCTGTAATTTCGGATTTTTTTAAAACCGCCAGAACGTCAAATCCGTTAATATCAGGCATTATTACATCAAGTAAAACAAGATCGGGAAGATAATCACGGGCAATATCAATGGCTGAAGTTCCGCTTTTGGCGGTAAGTATCAGATATTCAGGATTAAGGATGTTATTTAAAAATTCCAGATTTAATTTTTCATCATCTACAACAAGCACACTGTTTCTTTTTGCTGTATCCATGCCTGCCATTTTTCACCTCATTAAACGAAGTATAGCATAAAATTTATCACCCATGTCAAAATAATAATCCAATTGAATAAAATTCTATTTCCTGCTACAAATTATAACAGGAAGGCAGAATATGACTGATAAAAAAACCGTACTGGCGATTGATGACAATGTACAGCAGCTTGATGAATACAAGAATATGTTAAGCGCGAATTATGATCTTAGGCTTGTAAAATCCGCGGCAGAGGCCATAATTTTTTTAAACAGGGGAACCGCTGATATTATTCTTTTGGATATAGAAATGCCGAATATATCAGGGTTTACATTTCTTGAAGATATAAAAGCAATACCCGGTTATTCTGATGTGCCGATAATAATTGTCAGCGGCAACAGCGGAGCGGAGTTCCTGGAAAGGGCAAAAAACTCACGCGCGTCGGATGTTCTGATCAAACCTGTTAAGCAGGAAACACTTATAAATACAATAGAAAGGGATTTTAATTAGTTTTTAATTCAACGCCGGTTAGCGCTTCTTTTAATTTTTTATAAGAAGAAAAAGCCTGATCAAATTCAAAGTCGTCAATTTGCTGAACAAGTGTATCTTTAATCTGGCCAATATGCGCGTCACCTGATATTGCCCTGATACTGTCTATTAATTTGCAGCAATCAGGACTGCCCATTTTTAATAAAGGTTCCAGCGTATTTAATATTTTTTCCGCGTAATCCTGTCCGGATTCTTCAGGATCAGGTTTTGAAACTGAAGGAGCCGTTGCTGCGTGAAAAAGATCATCCATTTCCTTAAGACCGGACTGTTCATCCATCAAGTGGGAAAGTTCATTCAGAACAGCGGATAATTCTGTTTCCAGATGCAGCAATTCTTCTTCTGTCACCCTGTTTACCCCGCCTTTAAGCTGACGTTCAACAACAGCAGCGGCGGATTGAAGCTTTCTCATTCCTATCTGACCGGCATTGCTTTTCAATGAATGTGTAAGCCTGTATGCCAAAGACAGGTCGTTTTTCATTGCTGTAACAATTTCACTAAATTTATTATGGTTACTCCTTATAAACATCAATTGGAGTTTTTTGTGGAATTCTTCATCTGAATCAACATCCGCGGTTTTTTGCGCCGCATCAGGAGAAAGCTTGCCTGTTTCCAGCGGTTTAAGATATTTTAGCAGGCAGCGCCATAATTCCTGCGATGTAAAGGGTTTGCCAATACAGTCAATTATTCCGTTAGCCATGTAAATATCCTTGTCGCTTGTCATTATGTTAGCTGTCAATGCGACAACAGGAATGTTTTTATCAAATTCAAGTATCCTTGACGCAGCTTCAAGGCCGTCCATGACAGGCATATGTATGTCCATTAAAACAAGGTCAAACTGTTTTTTTTCCAGCCGGCTTTGAACAAAATCAACGCCGATCTTTCCGTTCTCTGCGACAACGGTTTTAAGGCCGATCCTTTTAAGGTGTTCGCAGATAACCTGCTGATTCATCACGTTATCTTCGCATAACAGAACCTCGCCAGAAAACACAGGTTTATCAATATAACTATGCGAGACTTCTTTTTTTATCTGCTCTTTATCAGTTAAAGTAATGGTATCAAATGTAAGAACAAAACTGAATCTGCTACCGGTTCCGATCTTGCTTTCAACGGAAAGGACTCCGCCCATTAGTTCCAGAATATTTTTTGTAATGCTTAAGCCAAGTCCTGTTCCGCCGTACTGCCTTGTTGTGCCGCTTTCAGCCTGGGTAAACGGATCGAAAATTTTCGCGATCTGTTCTTCTGTCATTCCGATACCGCTGTCCTTTACTTCAAAATACATCGTAACGGTTGTGTCGGTTTTATCCCTGATATCGGCAAAAACTTTTACAGCTCCGGTATTTGTAAATTTTACCGCGTTGGACAAAAGATTTACAAGCACCTGACGGAGCCTTGTCGGATCACCTAACGGTTTTTTTCCCATTGACGGCTCAGCGTAAAATACCAGATTAATTCCCTTCTCAACGGCTTTAGGCATAATCAGTGTCTTACAGCCTGAGAACAGCTCGCAAAGATCAAATGGAATTTTTTCCAAATCCATTCTCCCGGACTCTATTTTTGAAAGATCCAGAATATCGTTTATTATCTGCAGCAGCCATTGGGCGTTTTCAATAATTTTTGACAGATAATCCTTTGTTCTCATGGAAATATCGCCGTCCATCGCAAGCTCGGAAAATCCCACTATGCTGTTCATCGGCGTCCTGATTTCATGGCTCATCTGGGCAAGGAACGTGCTTTTCGCGTGGCTGGCTATCTGCGCTTCCTTTAACGCGTCTTCCAGATTTGTCTGAAGTTTTACAATTTCCGTTATATTATTATGACGCTGGAAAGCGCTTGCTATCATTAAACAGCCTGAGCGCAGTATGGCGGCCTCATTCTCAGAAAAGACAACTTCGCGGTGGCAGTTGTCAAATCCGATAAATCCCCAAAATGTTTCCTGTAAAAACACAGGCGCCAGAAAAACCGACATTGCTTTACTGTATGAGAAAATTTGAAGTGTATCCGGCATATCGCGTACAAGGGAATTAATGCACTGTCCTCTTGACAGAAGCTCTCCCCATTTTGGCAGCTTTTCGCTGTAGGATATATTGATCGTATGCTCTTTGCCCTGCTGAGGTTCAACCCGCTCCGACCATTCGTATATCTGCGTTGCGCATAACTGTCCTCGATTTATGCTGTTTTCCCAGATATAAACGCGATCGGCGTCTACTGTCGCTGCCATCATTCCCATGCAGCGGTAAAGACTCCTTTCAAACTGCGGAATATCCGAATCAAGCAAAATAGCGGCTACAATATTGATAGTATGCAGCAATTGATCGCGGTGATCCCTGTCATTCATCGCCGACATTAATGTTTCGTTATTTTTATTAAAGCGTTTCCATGTTTTAAGCATTGTCCTTGCAAGCTCGCCAATTTCATCATCACGATCAACACCGGTGATTTCATTGTTCATTAAGGTCGCCGAGGAAACGCTTTTTATAAGGCTTTGAAGCGGAGAGAGCATCATTTTTTTAATTAAAACGGAACTTGCCGCGGCGTAAATAAAAAATGACAGAACAACCGCGGCGCCAGGAATAATTATGCGCAAATAAAGCGGCGCGGAAACATTAACAAACATTCCGGCGCTGACTGCGGCGATAAAAATAATAATGACCGCAAACAGGAGCATATTGATGGTTTTAAAGCGTACGGAAATATTATTTTTTTGCTTTTTCCCGTCTTTCATGATCGCTTTATTCTCTTGGAGATTCAGATACATTTTCCTCAACGGGACGGAGATACTTAAGAAGACAGCGCCACAGCTCCTGGGATGTAAACGGTTTGCCGACACAGTCATTCATTCCGCTCTTTTTATAAATATCCCAATCGCCTGACATTATGTTAGCTGTCATGGCAATAACGGGAATTCCCGTTTTTAATTCAATTATTTTCGCGGACGCTTCAAGGCCGTCCATAACAGGCATGTGAATATCCATAAAAATCAAATCAAACTGTTTTTCGCCGTAATTCATGCGTCTTTTGACCATATCCACGCCGATTTTTCCGTTATCTGCAACAATTGTCTTAAGGCCGACTCTGGCAAGATGATCGCAGATAACTTCCTGATTCATCGTGTTATCTTCGCATAACAAAATCTCGCCGTTAAAAAAGGGTTTTTCAATTTCATCAAGCATTAAAGTCTGCTCTGAATTTTTATCACTGGAGTAATCTATAGCGTCAAAAGTCAAATCAAAACAGAATTTTGTGCCGACACCAGGCATACTGTCTACCAGCAGTTCGCCGCCCATCAATTTTACAATATTGTTTGTTATTGTAAGGCCAAGCCCTGTGCCGCCGTATTTACGCGTAGTTCCGGATTCAGCCTGTATAAAAGGTTCGAATATTTTAGAAACCTGCTCGGGCGTCATTCCGATACCGCTGTCTTTAATTTCAAAGTGCATGGTTATTGAAGTATCAGAGATACTTTTCAATACAGCCTGCAGTTTAATCATTCCGGTATTGGTAAATTTCACCGAATTGGAAAGCAGATTGATAAAAACCTGGCGAAGTCTCGTAGGATCACCGACAGGCTTTTTATTCACGCTCGGTTCGGCGTAAAAATGAAGAATAATTCCCTTTTCTACAGCTTTAGGTAATATTAATGTTCTGCATCCTGAGAGCAGCTCATGCATATCAAAAGGAATTTTTTCCAGTTCCATTTTACCGGATTCCACTTTGGAAATATCCAGTATGTCGTTAATTATTTGAAGAAGCCATTCCGCGTTGGTTTTAATTTTTTGAAGGTAATCTCTTGTTTTTGGCGATGTTTCGCCGTCCAGAGCAAGCTCCGAGAATCCCATAATACTGTTCATCGGCGTTCTTATCTCGTGGCTCATGTTAGCGAGAAAAGTTGATTTTGTTACAGACGCGATTTCAGCTTCCTTTCGCAGCTGATCAACCTGCAGATACGGACGCCTTAAAATAATAGCGGCTGCGATCGCGGCGGCAATACTTAAAATTAGTGTAATCATACCCATCAATAAAATACCGCCCGGAATATCTTTAAGCGGACTTTCCGGAATTGGCGCAATTAAACCCAGAAACCAGTTTTCCGTCGGGCTTGAAACAGGCCGGTATGCGCATATTCTGGGCACACCGTTAAGGCTGAACTGAGCTACGCCGCGTTCTCCTGTCTGTCCAATAATCACCATCTGCGCAACACCGGCGTACGAACTGTCTGTATTTGCAAGATCGATAAAGTTAATTCTGTCTTCTACCCATTGCTGGCGGATATTGGAAATAATCGTCCCTTCTTTATCATCAATAAAAAGATGTCCTGACTGCCAGAATTTAAACTGAGAAATAAGGCCGCTGAAATGAAGTCCCGGCAGAACCGCGGCAAGAATAAGCCCTTCGCCAATCGGAGCGGATACATACATTACAAGAGTGCCGTCAGGCAAATACATTGTGCTTGATACAGCCTGGCCGCCGTTCATGGCAATGCGCATAAATGGTTCGTTTATTAAGCTAGGAGGCACAACAGATACGCCCCATGAGTCCAGAAGATTCTTGTCATCAAAAACAGCCAACCCGATATATCTGAAATATTCCTCGCCGATTCGCTCCAGCGCGCCTTCGTGTACGCCCGCGCTGTATAAAAGGCGAATATCTTTTGCGGCTTCAGCTGCTCTTATTTTTAAAACTTCAATTTCTTTTGATACATACTGATCCGCAAGATCAACCGCGACAAGCATGGATTCCTCAATTGATCTTATTGTACTGCGCGTCAAAAACCACCCGCCTGCCGCCAGCGCGAAAGCTGTAATTATTACCGCTGTCGCGATAATAACGATAAAAATCCTTAAATGTACCGGCTTGCCGGAATTATTAGTTTTTGTTTTACCGTCGCCTTCGGTGCTCATTTTTGTTCCTCTTTTGATTTATTTTCGCTGTTTGCAAGCTCAAGCTCATCAAGTACCAGATTCAATTCATTTTCAAGAATCGCAAGCTGCTCTTTCGTTGCGTGATTTTCGCCGTTTCTAAGATTGCGTTCAACGTTTAATGCCGCGTTTTGCAGATTTTTTTTACCAAGCTGCGCGGCGTTGCCTTTCAATGTATGCGCAAGCCTGTGCGCGCTTGAAATATCGCCGGCATCCAGAAACGTCATTATTTCGTTGAATTTATTACGGTAGGATTTTACAAAATACGCCTGAAGCGTTTTTTGATACTCAGCGTCCGCTTCAAGAAGATCGTCTGTTTTGAATACGGCGCCTGAATATGATTCAGTTTCAGTTTTTTCTTCAGGTTTATTTTCGTAATTAACAGGTTTCAGATATTTCAGCAGGCAATGCCAAAGCTCCTGGGATGTAAAAGGCTTACATATACAATCAAGCATGCCGCTGTTCATATAATTGTTTCTTTCATCCGCCATAACATTAGCTGTCATTGCTATAATTGGAATATTCGCGTCTATTTCGCGGATTTGCTTTGCCGCCTGTATGCCGTCCATGACAGGCATGTGTATATCCATAAAAATAAGATCAAACTGTTTTTTTTCGCTTAATATACGGCGCCTTATCATGTCAAAGCCAATCCTTCCGTTCCATGCCACAGTTGGTTTCAGTCCGATTCTGGTCAGATGTTCGCAGATAACCTGCTGATTCATCGGGTTATCTTCGCATAACAAAACATCGCCTTTAAATACGGGTTTTTCAAGTTCATTAAGAAGAACTTTTTTGTGATAAAGATCATCATCTGTCGCGTCAAGCGTATCAAATGTCAGGGTAAAACTGAACTTGCTGCCAAGCCCCGGAGTGCTTTCCACAAACAGGCTGCTTCCCATAAGCTCCAGAATATTTCTTGTTATTGAAAGACCAAGCCCTGTACCGCCGTATTGCCGCGTGGTTCCGGTTTCCGCCTGTGTAAAGGGATCAAATATTTTTTCTATCTGCTCGCTTGTCATTCCAATGCCTGAATCCTTTACCTCAAAATGCATCGTTACTGTATTTTCGCTCATGTTTTTAATTTCCGCGTAAAGGTTTACAGTTCCGGTGTTTGTAAATTTAACCGCGTTGGAAAGAAGATTTACAAGTATCTGGCGCATTCTTGTAGGATCGCCCAGCAGCATTTTTCCGATGCTCGGTTCGGCGAAAAAGTGCAGCATAATTCCCTTCTCAACCGCTTTCGGCATAACGAGGGTTCTGCAGCCTGTAAACAGTTCATGTATATTAAAAGGAATTTTTTCTAGGTCCATTTTGCCGGATTCAACTTTGGATATGTCAAGAATATCGTTTATTATCTGAAGTAATCCTTCGGTGTTTTCAAGAATTTTTACAAGATAATCTCTTGTTCTTTGCGGAATATCATCATCAAGCGCAAGTTCGGAAAAGCCCATGATGCTGTTCATTGGCGTTCTGATTTCGTGGCTCATGTTTGCAAGAAATACGGATTTTGTAACAGAGGCCATCTGCGCCTTGTTGGCTGAATCGCGCAGCTGCTCAACAAGAGAAAAAACATCGGAGCTTAAAGAAGATATTTCATCGGGCATCTTTTCAGTTTTCTCGTCTTTAATGTTCAGACTGCCCTGGGCAGCGCCCGCAACAAGAGCGGCGAGCCTGTTAATGGGTTTTGTAAGCCTGGAAACTATCTGAAACAATATCAGGAAAGAAACAATGAGTCCCACTAAACAAATAATTGTATTATTAATAATTAAACGGTTTCTTTCCTTAAACAACTGCGAATTGGAAACGCCGACAACCATCATCGCGAAGATTTCATTTTTGGAATTTACAATCGGATGTAAAAACGCGTTATATGATTCGCCCATTACATCCAGATAATTGATATATACAAATCCTTCTTCAAACGCGTCAGGTGATAAATTAAATTCGGATTGTGTGCTCGTGATGCGCTCACCGTTTCTTACAATGGTTGTCGCGATTCTGGTATTGCCCAGAAATACGGAAAAATCCGCGTTAAAATGCTGTTTGAGCCTGTCCACTGATTCATTCTCATCAAGTCTTACGCCCGCGGAAATTACTCCGATTATTTCACCGTTACTGCCATAAACAGGCGCGCCTGTATGAACAGAAAGAGCGATAATTGCGCCTGATTCATAATATGTAGAGATTTTTCCGTCTAAGGCATCTTCAATGTTCTGCATACTCGCTATTAAATCGCCGTATAAAGACGGCATATGCGTTCTTGCCAGAACATATCCCTCTGTGTCTGTTACTGTAAAATATGATACATCAAAATATTCAACAATGCCGTCTAACGCTTTAAATATTTTTTCCGTACTTCGCTCGCTTACAGCGCTGATTAAATCTGGAAGATACGCTGCGGAAAAAGCCGCCATTTTGGTATTGTGTTCATATTTCTCCAGATAGCTTCCCAGATTATATGAAGTAACCGTAATTATCTCGTTATTCAAAATTGTTGAAAATCTGAAAAAAACAATTGATGAATAAACTGTCATTACAACCGCCAGAAAAAATAATATTACTACCGACGGGAAAATTATTTTGCTTTTTAAACTTCTGCCTATCATTTGTATTCTCCGCTCATTTTACCGCTGCTCCCCGTTCCAGGCAAGATTCTCCTTTATTTTCGCAAGAGTGTCCATTGCCTGGGTAAATTCAAAATCGTCTATTTGCTGTATAAGTTTTAATTTTAATTCATTGTCCGCTTTATTGGTTATATCCGGAAGACAGCGAATTTTATCAATAAGTTTAAGACAGTCTGAGCTTCCCATTTTCAACATTGCCTCAAGATTATCTATCAATTCACGCGCCGCGTTCTCATCCATTAAATCATTTCCGCCCACTGCCTGAACAGGTTTATCAGCCGCGTTATTATTAATTGAGCCGGCGCGGGATTCTTCTTCAGGAAATTCACTTTCTATCTGCGACAATACAGCGCTCAATTCATTTTCAAGCTGCTTCATCTGCTCTTCTGTAACCTGATTCACTCCGTCCTTAAGAAGGAGTTCAATGGAGGATGCCGTTTTTTGAAGTGATGTTTTTCCTATTTGTCCCGCGTTGCTTTTAAGACTGTGAACAAGAATGTGCGCGTTTTTAACATCACCAGCTTTAAGCGCGTTTATAATTTCTTCACATTTTTTCTGATTGGTTTTATGAAATAATTTTAAAAGGCCGCTTTGTAACTGCAAATCATATTTTATAAGCGGTTTTTTAGTATCATTAATCACGTTGTTGTTATTAAGCCCGCCTGCGGCGGTTTTTACTGTTTTAAAGACCAGCTCAAAACTGAATTTACTTCCAAGTCCCGGAGAGCTTTCAATTGAAAGTTTTCCTCCCATCATTTTAATAATATTAATGGTTAACGGCAGACCCAGACCCGTTCCGCCGTATTTGCCTGTTTGCATGAACGGCGCGGATATTTTCTCAATCTGTGCGCTCTCCATGCCGATTCCGGTATCTGTTACTTCAAAATAAATTGTGACGCTTTTTTCCCTGCTTTCTTTAATGGCGGCGGTTAATTTTATTATACCGTTATTTGTAAACTTTACGGCGTTGGAAAGCAAATGTAAAAACACCTGACGCAGCCTTACAGGATCGCCTAACGGCATGTTATCTGCAAACGGCTCAGGGTAAAAATGAAGCATAATCCCTTTTTCAGACGCTTTCGGGGTGATTAAAGTCTGACAGACCGCGAATAAATCATCCATATTAAAAGGAATATGTTCAAGTTCCAATTTTCCTGATTCAATTTTGGAAATGTCCAGAATTTCGTCTACTATCTGTAAAAGCCATTCTGTGTTTCTACTGATTTTTTCAATACAGTCTTTTGTTTTTTGTGAACATTCATAATCAAGAGCCAATTGTGCAAAACCCATAATACTGTTCACCGGAGTGCGCATCTCATTGCTCATGTTCACCAAAAACACGGATTTCGCATAACTTGCGGCTTCCGTCTGCTTTTTTTCTTCATCTTTTTTTCTTTTTACCAAATCAAACTGTATTAAAACAATTATTAATACCGCCGCGAGAATAAATCCCAGAAGAAAAAGCACAAATTCAGGGCTGCGAAGTTCCCTGTAAAATTCCCTCTCCGGCGTTATGCTGAACCTGTAAACCGTAACCATAAGAATAAGCGCGATTATAATAAAAAAAAGCTGAAAGTATAACGGACGCAAAAATTTATTTTTTTTAAGAGAATCAATGTTCATGCCATTACCATCGAATCATAGAGGCTTAAAATATTTTAAAAGGCAGCGCCACAGTTCCTGCGATGTAAACGGTTTGCTCAAGCAATCAGGCATACCGCTTGCCTTGTATACCTCCAAATCCTCGGTCATAATGTTAGCCGTCATTGCAACAAGGGGAATGCCAAGGTTAAGCTTTGTGATTTCAGAAGACGCTTCAAATCCGTCCATGACAGGCATGTGCATATCCATTAATATCAGATCAAACTGCTTTTCGCCGTTGAATTTTCTCTCTTTAATCATATCAAGGCCTATTTTTCCGTTTTCCGCGATAACGGTATTCAATCCGACTCTCGCAAGATGTTCCCTGATAACAAATTTATTCATATCATTGTCTTCGCAGACCAGAACTTCGCCTTCAAGCGTCGGTTTTTCAATATCATTAAGAATGGATTCCTTTTCTTGCTTTTCATCTTCCGTTACAGGAATTGTATCAAAAATAAGATCAAAACTGAACTTGCTCCCTATCCCCAATGTGCTTTCAACCAAAAGCTCTCCGCCCATCATTTCCACAATATTTCTGGTAATCGCAAGGCCAAGTCCCGTGCCGCCGTATTTGCGCATTGTTCCCGATTCCGCCTGCGTAAAGGGTTCAAATATTTTATCAATTTGCTCGCTTGTCATTCCGATGCCGCAGTCTTTTATCTCGAAATGAATGGCGACTGAATCATTGTCCTTATACGTTATTTCCGAAAGAAGCTTTACCATTCCGGCGTGGGTAAATTTTATGGCGTTGGAAAGAAGATTTACAAAAACCTGGCGCAGCCTTGTCGGATCACCTAACGGCTTCATTCCGACGCTCGGCTCGGCGTAAAAATGCAGCATAATGCCTTTTTCAACGGCTTTCGGCATAACAAGGGTTCTGCAGCTTCTGAAAAGTTCATGAATGTCAAAAGGAATTTTTTCGAGTTCCATTTTACCGGATTCAATTTTTGAAATATCAAGTATATCGTTTATAATCTGAAGAAGCCATTCAACATTTGTTTTGATTTTATCAAGATAGTCCCTTGTTTTAGGCGATGTTTCGCTGTCCAGAGCAAGCTCGGAAAATCCCATGATGCTGTTCATCGGCGTCCGTATTTCATGACTCATGTTGGCGAGAAATACCGATTTGGAAGTATTCGCCATCCTTGCCGCGTCAAGCGCTGTTGTCAGCTCCCGCTGGGATCTGTTCAGTTCAAAGGTGCGCTCCTGCACAAGATTTTCCAGGCGTTTGCTTTCATTGAATTTTCTCTGAAACATGAAAAGCATAAAGGCGGTGCATAATACAAACAGGGGAATGCCGATTAAAAGCGGAAGACGCGCCTGCATTAGCTGCAAACGATAATCGAAAGTGCGCCGCATCCACTGCCCGGAAATGGCGCCTGTATCAATCAAGCCAAGAGCCTTGTCAACTATCGAACAAAGTATTTCTTCATTCCTGTTGAATCCAAAGGTGGAATTAAATGTGCGATCGAATACAACATTAGCCTTATAACCCGGAAGCCCCCGGTAATTTGTCAAAAGAAGGAAACGGTACTGGCTGGACATAACCATATCCACTTCGCCGCGATCAAGCGCGCTGAACGCGTCAGCCGAGCTTTCATATTCAATGGTATATTCATGATCCGGAAACCATGATCTAAATAATTCGGCATAGGCGGTACTTGCAGATAAACCAATTTTAATGACATGTATTTCGCTGAGACTGACATTGGGATAGTCAGATTTTGACAGCAGCGCATAATTATCGGTGATGATCGCGGTTTGAGGCCAAATAAAACGACCCTTGCGATCTTCGGTTTGAATCAGCTCGGTAAGCATGGATACTTCTCCGGCTTCAAGCATAATGACCATATCGGGCCATTCTAAAGACAGGTTATTGGAATTGACCATGGAAAAGGTAAGCCCGGTAAGCGATTGAACTTCATCCAGTACTTCAATAGCGATTCCCTGCCATTGTCTTTCCTGAGTGTTATAAAAACAAAGGGGATAATTATCAGCTTCGGCCGCATACCGCACAACAGGATTTGTCTGCAAATATTCTCTTTCCTCATCAGTAAGATGATTGAAAAGTTTATGGCTCAGATATTCACGATACCCCTGGCTGTAAAGCTGCGTCAGATACTGAAAACCTCCGCTGGCAAGCGCTTTTTGCACAACAGAAATTACAGGTTCAAACCGCGCGTTTTGCGCTGCCATGGAAACAGGACTGAAAACAATCGGAAAAAAATCAGCGGCGGTTACATCATCGTAAATATCAAACGCGGACTCGCAGGAATTTTCACCGAAAAAAGCGTCAGCTTCACCGTTTTTAAGCTGTAAATAAGCGGAGTCAAAATCATTGACAAAGACCGATTCAAATCTATGGAATGTATTTGATGATATTAATTGATTTGGCGTTAATGATCCTTCCAGAAAGATAAAACGAAGCGGACGGGTTTCTTCAATATCGGAAAAAGACCTGCTTCCCGCTATACGGAAATATTTCAATGTGCGCTGGATTATGGGGCTTGTCATGTAATATGTTCTGCGCCGTTCTTCGGTAGGTGATAATATACCGGTAAAATCAATTTCTCCCGTTCTGAGTCCTGAAATTATATCGCTCCAATTATAAATAGCGGGTTTAAATTGAATTTCCAGAATACCGGTAAGCCATTCGCAAAAAAGAGCGGAAAACCCTCTTACTTCATTGTCTTTGTTGTAAAACGCTTCTATGGTGGGAGTCATTCCGTATATAAAGGAAATTCCCTGTCTTTGAAGCGTTTCAACAGCGGATATTTCCGCTTCTGTAATGCCCGGAATATCGCGAAAATTTGCATATGGGTATGCCGTGGATTGATTACCTGCTGAATCACCGCAGGAAAACAGCAAAACAAAAGCAGAGAATAAACCAAGAAAATAGGCAACGCCGCGGAAAGCTTTGCTGGAGGTACGACTTATTACACGCATAAAACCTTTCAGAACATGATAATCGCAAATATGCTTCAAGCATCCGCATACCCGGATGGAATTTAACACCTTTTACCAATAATTATACTCCTATATGGTAGAAAGTGCAAGAAAATACAAAAGCATTACTTAAGACACAGTTATCCGGGCTTACTATAGAAGTATATTAATCTATAATGTTGAATATTAATAATAATATTGTGTTTAATCCGGTTCAATTTTTATATCAATAGTCGCTTGTAAACTCGGTTAGTTTTACAAGAGCTTTTCAATACTGCCATAATCTTGTAATTTCTCCTCTTACAACCAATATAAGAGTGCTTCCGTCCTGTTCCGGAAGTCTTGATACCATTACGCAAAAATCAGAATGTGTTGTCATTATAAGCGAAAAATTGGGAATTAAATTTTCCATTGCGGCCGCGAAAAGACGGCGGTAAGAAGCGGTGGTTTCCTTGACCAACATAAAATCATTCTGCTTTTCTATCCATCTTAGAGCATTGGCTTCGCTGTTAAAGAAAACAGTGACCGATTCACTATATGATACCAAACCCTGTATCTCATCCATTGGACCTGCAAAAAGCGCGGCGGACGCAAACAGCGTTATAAAAACAGCAAAAAATATTTTTCTCATATCTTACTCCCTGAATAAAATTAAAAAAATAAACGATTTAACAATCATTTATATAAATATTAATCATATTGTTATTATATCACATATTGATTTTATAAGCAGATATTTTGATCATATTGATAAAAATAATTTAGCTGAATATACAACCTACATTTTCGATTTATACAACGAAAAATTCTCATGATCAAAACAAACAAAAATTACTTTATTTACGCAGGGCGCTTCATTTAATGTATGCCGGACTGTGTTAACTGCAATTTCCGCGGCCTTCTCTTTGGGATAACCGTAGACTCCTGTGCTGATATTCGGAAAGGCGATGCTTTCTATTCCATTTTCCTGCGCAAGAAGTAAACTCTTTCTGTAACAGGAAGCAAGCAGTTCCGGCTCTCCTTTTGTACCGCCGCGCCATACAGGACCAACCGTATGTATCACATATTTCGCAGGCAGCTTTCCCGCTCCTGTAATAACCGCGTCACCTGTCGAGCACGGCTCATTCGGGCGGCGGCTATGTGCAATTTTTATACATTCATTGAGCAGCTCAGACCCTGCCGCTGCATGTATCGCGCCATCCACGCCACCGCCGCCCATCAAGCTTGAGTTCGCCGCATTTACGATTGCATCAACAGTGAGGGTGGTGATGTCAGAGAGGATTGTTTCTAGGGTTGGCATAATAATTCTCCTGTTTAGTATAGCTTATAATCATTTTCAAACCATTCACATTCTACAAGTCATGCAACATCCTTTCTGCATTTTTACATTTTTCAAGGTAATCAAGCGGCAATGTTACACCAGCAATGTTTTCCATTTATTATGGAGTATTAGGACACATACGAGTATTCAGACACTAATGCAAATGCTCGAAACCTCTTTTAATAACTTTTGCCATTAAATATCGTCGTTGCTTTAAAAATTCGAAATACTCAAGGTGCTCCCAATTATCAGGTAAAGCATGATCCGCGTATATATTCTCTTTCTCACCTATAGGGATTTTAGCAAGCTGCTCTTTCATATAAACTGACGGACTTGTGTCAAGTATTTCTATATTATCATGCCACTCAATAAAAGCAAAATTTGCATTTTGATTACGATCACGATCTTCTGTGATGCCAATTTTTTTAAGGTATGCTTTTGGGAACAAATGATGACGTTCCAGAGCATTTTTTGTTCCACTGGCAGATGGATTAAACAATTCTCTAGTATGCAGCGTTGAGAACAGTACTTTTGAATCAAGTATATTCAGAGCTGCACAATAACCAAACCACGACGGATTTCGCGGAGCAGAGTTGGCTAAATTATTAGGCAAGGTAATTTCAAAAAAATCATGAGTAAACACAGCGTTGATTTTATTTTCAAGAAAAGCCGAAAAAGCATCAGATGTTTTAATGCCACGCAAGTCAGCTAAATCAGATTCCATGTCTGTCTCATGTGCGCCAGTATAATAACCTGTAACCGATGTCATAAAAAACCATTTAACTATGAGTTTACGGAGAGTTGCTTCATTCATGCCATAATCGAATTTTCCAATCAAATACATAGCATATGAATACACCAAAGCATTTTCAGAAGAAATTAACATTTTTGATACAAACCCAGCTGCTTCGATACATTTTATAAAGTTTTTCCATACTTCAATATTTAATACTTTATCAAGAATTACTTTAAGTTTATCGAATTGCTGAGTACGAAGATCATTAGAATAAACACCATTAACAAAATCCCGTCCGCGAAGAAGCATATACGCATAACGAAGTCTTGCTCTTTGAAAACCAAAGCTCATCGCAACACGAATAATATGCGCTGGAGACGGTTCAAACAGAAAATTATATGCTGTACCATGTTTAGGAATTTTTGCACTACGGCAAAAGTCTTCAATTTTTTGCCTGCCTTCCTGCCAATGAACTGAAATAAGCGTTAAAATAAAATCATCTTCACCGAGAGGCTTCCCGCCGGAATTTACCCGCACAAAAATATCAGCAACACTTTCTTCATCAGTATTTCCATTAATTTCTAAAGTAGGAATACTAAATTCACCAAGTGAAAGTAAGTCCATTATATTCTGCTGGATTAATTGTTTTTCATCATTGTTAAGTAAAACACTCGTTTTTTCGCGGCTTTCAATTATAGCTTGCACTTTCTCTGTAATGTATTCAAAACTACGTGATTCATTAAGAAATACATCGCTTATATCATATATCCATTCTGCGGCACGTTTAGTAGCATTATCACCAACTTCAAATCTTCGACATAATGGATTAAACGATATAATAACAGGCTTTTCCTTGAAGTCCTCATCAACAATTTTCTTTCCTCGCATAACTGCAAAGAGAGATGTTAATCTTTGCTGTCCGTCAATAACAAGACTTTTTGGTGAAGAGAAAGCCTTATTTTCAATGCCAATCTGTTTTACTTTATCTGAATTATCAGCTGAATCCCAAATCATTAGATACCCAATAGGCCAACCTTTCAACATAGAATCGAGTAGATCACGTACTTTTTTAGCTTTCCAAACATAACCACGTTGCAATTCCGGTAACCCGAGTTTACCATTATCGACTTCCATAATTAAATCTTTTAGTCTACGTGTTACAGGTGTAAAAAGTAACTTTGCCATTGACGAAAATCTCCTTAATAAAACTAACATCTACTATACACTATTAACCCTATAATATCCATGCTATAATCCAACCATGACCACAGTAATACACAACCAAATTGTTAACTTCATCTGGGGAATAGCCGACGATTGTCTTCGTGACGTTTATGTTCGCGGAAAGTACCGCAATGTAATACTCCCAATGACAGTAATTCGCAGGCTTGATGCTGTTTTGGAACCAACTAAAGAAAAGGTTCTTGCCATGAAAAAGAACCTTACAAAAAATAAAATCACTAATCAAACGCCTGCTCTTTGTAATGCAGCAAAACAAGCATTTTGCAATTCATCCAACTTCAATCTGCGTGATCTTACCGCTCGATCAAGCAAAGCAAAATTGAAAGCTGATTTTAACGCTTACCTTGACGGGTTTTCTCCAAATGTTCAGGAAATACTTCTTAAGTTTAAATTTCGTGATGAAATTCCTACGATGCTGGAAGCTGATATACTCGGCGCAATAGTAGAAAAACTTGTTTCTCCAAAAATCAATTTAAGTCCAAAACCAATTCTTGATGAGAAAGGCAAAGTGCGTTTGCCAGGTCTTGATAATCATTCAATGGGAACCATATTTGAAGAATTAATCCGAATGTTCAACGAAGAAAACAATGAAGAAGCGGGAGAACATTTTACTCCTCGTGATGTTGTTGAACTTATGGCAGACTTTATTTTTACTCCGATAGCTGGAAAAATTCTTGACAGCACATATTCCTGTTATGACGGCGCTTGCGGTTCGGGCGGTATGCTGACAGTTGCAGAAACACGTCTTGTGGAACTTGCGGCAAAAAAGAAAAAGAAAGTTTCCATTCGTCATTTCGGTCAAGAAATTCAAGGTGAAACTTACGCTATTGCCAAAGCCGACCTGCTTTTAAAAGGAGACGGCGCGCAGGCTGATAATATCACTTTTGGTTCGACTTTATCTAACGATAATAATTCTTCCCGTGAATTTGACTTTATGCTTTCCAATCCGCCTTACGGTAAATCATGGAAAGTAGATGCCGATAAAATGGGCGGTAAAAAAGGAATAATTGACAGCCGTTTTATTTTTCCTTTTGAGGGAGATGCCGAATTCAACATGATACCTCGTTCTTCCGATGGTCAGCTTCTTTTTCTTCTTAATAATGTTTCAAAAATGAAAAAAGATACGCCGACAGGAAGCCGTATTGCAGAAGTTCACAACGGCTCTTCACTTTTTACAGGCGACGCAGGACAAGGTGAAAGCAACGCACGTCGTTACATGATAGAAAAAGACCTTGTGGAAGCGATCATCGCCCTGCCAGAAAAGATGTTTTACAATACTGGTATTGCTACTTTTATTTGGGTACTCTCAAATAAAAAAGAGAGAAAGCGTAAAGGTAAAATACAATTGATTGACGCTACTTCCATAAAAACACCGCTTCGTAAAAATTTGGGCGATAAAATTGCGAACTTTCTATTAAAGACAGGAAAAAAATCCTTGACCTTTATTTGAA
>JAIRQF010000139.1 GCA_031256635.1 Treponema sp.
CGCGGCTATTTCGGCCCTGTCCTTAAATGTTGTGGAAATCGCCTCGTAATACATGCGCGCTCTTCCGCCTGTACCAACCTGTACATATTTTTTCTTTGTCATATTTTTCTCCTGTTATATTATTTGATTTATAAGTGAGAATTCCGAAAAAGAAGCTTTGCCGCCGCATGAGTAAAGGCCGATAAATACACCCGTGAAACAGCCTGAGTGCGTCCCTTCCGCGCATAAACCGGCGGTCATGGCTTTTCCGGCGCTTTGCCAATCAGTATCTTTACAGTTGTAGCCAAAATAATAAAAATATTCGTCCGCAGTTATGCGCAATTCAACTTCTTCGCAGGCGGGTAAAAGCGCCTGAAAAGAAAGAGCTTCAAAATCATGAACTCTGCGGTTCACTGTTACATAAAGACCATCGCCGCGCTTTTCAAGGGCGAGGTCATAGTGGTAGTCTTCATTTAAAAAAGCGGTTATACCCGCGCGTGTACCTTTTTGCATACCGGTTTTAATTTTAGCGGTGCTTTCCATAAAAAACGACTGCTGGCGCACTCCCATAAAAACCGGAGATTTATCCGAAAGTCCCTGCGCGCTTCCGTAAAAGTTTAAACATCCGTCTTTAAAACGGTAACAGGACATGTCAGGATTGCGGATATAATTCCAGTTTAAAGAAAGTTGATTTTTGGAAAAATTTTCTTTGATATCGAAACACGGAGTCTTTACCTGCGCCGGAAGCGGTCCGCTCATTTTAAGGCTGACAGTTCCGTCTTCTCCTGCGACAGGCCAGTCATTCTCCCATCGGACCGGAACAAGGAATGTTTCCCTTCCCAAAAGATGGCGAAGCTGTGTGGCAGGAAGCCGTATTCCAAGGCAGAGCGCCCACCAGTTTCCGTTTGAATCTTCGATTAAATCAGCGTGTCCTATCGCCTGAATGGGAAAGCGGTGTAGTTTTACATTGGATAGAATTGGATTATTTGGGCAGCTTTCGTAAGGGCCGTAAATACCGCGGCTTCTTTGAACCACAGCCATGTGTCCGTAAGAAGTCCCTCCTTCAGCTAACATAAGATAAAACATGTTATTAATTTTAAAAATATGAGGCGCTTCCGTGCATTTGCCTGTGCAGCCTTTAGAGATTAATCTTGAAGGAGTTAATTTTTCTCCTGTAAGCGGATTTACTTCGCAGACATATATTCCCTTTTCATCATCAGGCATTCCGGCATTGGAACAAAAAAATACTTTCTCGTCCGTAAACAAAAGCGACGGATCTATGCCGCCCTGATCTACCCAAACGGGATCTGACCACGGCCCTTTTATATCTTTTGTGTGAACGATAAAGTTGCCGTAACGTTTACCGTCAGCATTAAGATGCGTATTTGTCGTTGTCATATAAAATATTCCGTCATGATAACGGATGGCAGGCGCGTATATGCCTCTTGAAGACTGGCAGCCATCAAGGGGCAGCTGCTCTTTTCTTGTAAGGCAGTATCCTATAAGTTCCCAGTTTACTAGATTTCTGCTGTGATAAACAGGAACGCCCGGAAAAAATTCAAAGCTTGATGTTACAAGGTAAAAATCTTCTCCAACGCGGCATATGCTCGGATCGGGATTAAAGCCCGGTATGACAGGGTTACTGTATTCATACATATTATTCTCCATGCCGGCTGCGGTGAAAATTTTCAGGCTCGTATTTGGATTCTATTTACTTAACAGACTACTCACAAAGGGGCAGAGTTCATTCTGTCCCTTTGTAAGGATTTTTTAATTATTCGTAAACTACCGCTCTTACTGCGGGAGTGTCAAGGTTGCTTCTGTCCGCCCAGACAAAGCCTGAGTCAATAATTGTTGGAAGTGTTTCACCGTTTAGGGCTCTTACAGCCGCTTTAACAGTTTCATAGCCAATGCCGACTGGATTCTGCTGAACCGCGCCGTACATAAGGCCTGAACGGATAGCGTCAAGCTGGGCTTTTCCGGAATCGAATCCGATTACAGCGATTCTGCCTGCGATTCCAAGTTCATTTATTGCGTTTACAACACCAATCGCAGAACCTTCATTTGCTCCGTAATAACCTCTGAGATCCGGATTCGCATTGATAACTGCTTTCGCAATTTCAGATGATCTTAAGTGATCGCCGCCGCCGTATTGAACTTCAAGAACCTGAATGTTCGGATATCTGGAAGCTATTCTCTCCAAAAATCCGTCGCGTCTGTCCATACCTGTCCGGCTGGTCTGATCATGGACAATTAACGCTACTTTACCGCTTCCGCCGATTGCTTCCGCCATTTTATCAGCCGCCAATGCTGCCGCAGCTTTATTGTCAGTTGTAATGGTTGTAAGCGGGATGTCTGAATCAACGCCCGAGTCAAATGCGATTATCGGAATACCGCGAAGCGAAGCCTGGCGAAGAAGAGGAATGGCCGCTCTTGAGTCAAGAGCCGCAAATCCCAATGCTGTCGGGTTTTTACCAAGTTCTGTTTGGAGCATATTCATTTGAATATCAACCTGGCTTTCCGACTCAGGACCGACAAAGTTAATTCTTACGCCGAATTCCGCCGCCGCCTGTTCGGCGCCCTGCTTAACTGCCTGCCAGAACTGATGCTGGAACCCCTTGGACACAAGCGGGATGTAGACATCTTTTGCAGCCTGCTGATTTCTGCTGCCGCCCGCAAATGCAAAGCCTGTTGCAATCGCAAGAATTAAAACAATTAAAATTGCTTTTTTCATTTTTTCCCCCATATTGGAAAATTTTTTTCCATGAAAACTTCATGGTTTATTTTCTGCGGTACCACCGCTGAAAATCTGTTTAAAAAAGTTTGTCTTTAATGCGTACACATTATTTACAAACCCTATTTTATTCGTCTTCTCACAATGTCCATATAAACTGCGCCAATTACAATCAGGCCTGTAACAACCATCTGCCATTCCTGCGGGACAGAAAGCATTCGAAGTCCGTTAGTAAGAACTGTAATAATGAACGCGCCGATAATTGTTCCGAGTATGCTGCCGACTCCTCCTGAAAGGGACGCGCCGCCGATAACAGCCGCCGCAATAGCGTCCATTTCATACCCGGGCCCCAGCGCCGGCTGCGCTGAACTTAGCCGGCTTGCCATTACAACGCCTGCAATTCCAAAGAAAGCGCCGCTCATTGTGTAGATACCGATTTTCCAGCGGTCGGTATTGATGCCCGAAAGACGCGCAGCCTCTTCATTTGATCCTATCGCGAATGTATAACGGCCGAGTATCGTTTTGGAAAGCACAAATGCCGCAATGATTGCCGTAAGAAACAAAATAAGAACCCCATTGGGAATACCAGCAGGCATTCCGACTGCGATATCATAAAAACCTTCCGCATTAATGTAGACAGGTTTAATTTCAGAGATGATCAGGTTAAGACCTCTTGTTACATTCATCATGCCCAGGGTTGCTATAAAAGGCGGAAGCTTCAATTTTGCAATAAGAGTGCCGTTTGCAAAACCGCACAAAGAACCCGCTACTATTGCCATAAAGAAACCGACAATAATCGGAAATCCAAGATTGGTTATAAAAACAGCGCACATAACGGAGCAGAATGTCATTACTGTGCCGACAGAAAGATCGATGCCTCCCGTTATGATAATAAATGTTATTCCGATAGCGAGTATTCCGTTTACGGCTGTAGCAAGGAGTATTGTATTTATATTATGGTATGAAAGAAAATGGGGAGATAAAATGGAGAAGATTATTATAAGCAGAATCAGGCTTGCGAACGCAAGAATTGTCTGTGTCGCCTTTGAATTGATTTTTACTTTTTTTAACGCTATTGCCATACCTTATACCTCTTTTCCATTTATGTCTGTATTGTCACGTAATGTCGCAAAATGCATTATTTTTTCCTGACTGCTTTCTTCCGTTTTTAGAACAGCTGTTACCTTTCCTTCGCACATAACTACAACCCTGTGGCTCATCCTCAATATCTCCGGCAGTTCAGAGGAGATCATTATAATTGATTTTCCCTGATCGGAGAGTTCGTTGAGCAGCTTGTAAATTTCACTTTTCGCGCCTACGTCTATTCCCCTTGTCGGTTCATCAAAAATCAGAATATCACAGTCTCTTACAAGCCATTTGCCTATTACAACTTTTTGCTGTTTGCTGCTCGAAAGATTGTTTATCACCTGATCTACACTAGGAGTTCTAGTTTTAAGCCGTTTTATATACTCGTCCGTAATTTGTTTTGACCGCTTTTCGTCGATTATACCGAGCACTTTCAGGAATTTCTCCAATGATGCCATTACGGTATTTTCCTTGACAGTCATTCCCAAAGCCAGGCCGTATAATTTTCTGTCTTCGGATAAATAGCCTATGCCGCAGCGCACCGCGTCCCGCGGTCTTCTGATACTGACTTTTTTATCATTGATAAAAATTTCCCCGCTATCCATTTTATCCGCGCCGAAAATAAGCCTCATTGTCTCGGTTCTTCCCGCTCCCATAAGACCTGCGAATCCGAGAATTTCTCCCTTGTGAAGATCAAACGATACACCGCGGACAACACGGCCGCGGTTAAGATTTTTTACATTCAGGACAACGTCATTTTTCATCGTATCTTCATGCGGATGATGGCTTTCAAAGATTTCCCTTCCTACCATCTGGGAAATAATCTGTTCAGTGGTAATCTCTTCCATCGCGTTGGTCGCGATGTACTGGCCGTCTCTCATTACCGTAACCCTGTCGCAGATACGGCGAAGCTCATCCATTCTGTGAGAAATATAGACAATCCCCTTGCCTTCGTTCCTGAATTTTTTTATGACTTTAAAAAGTTCATCAATCTCGCTTTCGCTTAATGCGGACGTCGGCTCATCCATAATAAGCACGTCAAAGTTAAACGACATGGCTTTTGCTATTTCTATCATTTGCTGCTGCGCTACAGTAAGGTCGGCTACTGTTACTTTGGGGTCAAGAGATAAATTTATCATTTTGAAAAGTTCTTCGGATTTGCGGTTAATGTCCGCATCATCTACCAGAAACCCAATATTTTTTTTATGTTCGCGGCCGATAAAAATATTCTGGGTCGCGCTCAGGTGTTTCATCAGATTAAGCTCCTGATGAATTATGCTGATGCCGTGAGACTGAGCGTTTCTTGTATTGTGAATCTCTGTTTCTTTGCCGCGGATCTTTATCGATCCGCTGTCTTTATAGTAAATGCCTGCAAGTATCTTCATTAACGTGGATTTTCCGGCTCCGTTCTCTCCCACAAGACCGTGCACTTCGCCGCGTTTCAGATTAAAAAGGCAGTTATTTAAGGCATGAACTCCAGGAAAACTTTTATCGATGTTTTCCATTTGTATGAGATAATCGCTCAACCCCGGAACCTCCTGTTTTAAATAATTTTTTTACTTTACAGCTTCTTTCCGAGCCACGCTTCTTTCAGCCAAACCTGCCTGTAATCTTCCAGTTCTGGAAAACTGCTCTTGCCTTGTTCATTATAACTTATTTCAAAGTCCTGCGCCAAATCTTTTAAAGATTTCCCGCTAAGCGCCATTTTTGCGATCATTGCGGCTCCCAGAGCGGAAGCTTCATTTATGTCGGTTAAAAACACCTTGTTTTCGCGAAGGTATGAAGAGAGCAGGCGGCTGTATGACTCGTCTTTTCTGAAACCGCCTTCTATGTAAACATCATAGCCGCTTTTAATGCCCGTACGTTCAAGAGCCGTAAGAGTTTCCATTACAAGGGATATGCGAAGGAGAGCGAATGATGTTTCAAAGTCCGCGGAACTTTTTTCTTTGCTGTTGATATAAAAGCTTTTGCCGTTATCTGAAATGCGGGCTTTTGATTCAGGGAACTGGCCCGTGCCTTTTGTCAGTTCCGGCAGAAGAAAAAGTTTTTTTTCCTTTAATACCCGCCGGTATATATCTTCGTTCCATCCGGGAATATCGCTTTGCCCGTGCTGGTTTATAAATAAATCCGACCATGTTTCAAACTCAAGACCGCCCAGAAATATCGCGGTTTTTATCGGAGTGCCGAAAGCTGAGATATTAAAGAACACGACTTTTCCAAGTTCATCGGGTGCGAAGCCGTATTTTTCTACAGGGTTCATGATTACGCACCATGTGCCTGTGGAGTTTAAAATAAAACCCCGCTCTCCTTTTTTCGCGAAATGCGGAAGGAGCGCCGAGTTTGAATCGTGAATACCCATTGTAACGATTGTATCTTTGGAAAGCCCGGTTTTTGCCGCGAAATCATCGCTGATATTTCCAAGCACATCCCATGACTTGTATAATTTATCGGGTATCAGCTTCGCAATTCCCAGTTTTTGCGCGACAGATGAAAGACGGCTTTCATTGTGATCCCATAAATATGTATGGTTTCCCATGTATGTGCTTTCAACTCCGGCTTTTCCTGTAAGACGGAAACCCCAGTATTGAGGATAAGGCAGCACCGATGTCACATTCTTAAAATTATCTGAAAATTGTTTCTGTGCGAAGAATATACCTTTTGCGGGATTTATCAGCGCTTTAAACGCCGGCGTTCCTGTTGTTGACTGAAGCTCTTCTTTACGCCCGAATGTTTCATAAAAATTACGGTGAAAATCATCTCCCGGCTCATGAGTATAATACACGCACGGAATGGCGTTTTTTCCTTCTTTCCCCATGCATACAAAAGTCGCGCCGTGCGTGCAGACCGATATTACCTTTACAGGATATTTTTCCGCGAATGTTTTTATTTCTTCCGTAAACCATTCTTCCATTGCTTCAAGGTCGTGACATTCCACTCCGTTAATTACAAGCGGATCGAAGACAAGGTAGCGGGCATCCAGCTGACGCAGTGAATCATCGTAGATTGCCACTTTCTTGTTGGTCATTCCAATATCGATCACCGCAATTGCGTATTCCATTCTTTCTTCCTATTTATACATTGGTCCGAGCGCGGCGCATGCGCGGTAATCGGAGCCTTCCTTGTCCATTCCGAACGCGTTCCAGTAACTTGGCCTGAAAATTTGATCTTCGGGAACATTGTGCATGCAGACAGGAATGCGGAGTATCGAACACAGAGCGATTAAATCCGCGCCGATGTGTCCGTATGAAATTGATCCGTGATTGGCGCCCCAGTTGTTCATTACATCATATGCCGATTTAAACGCGCCTCTTCCCGTAACGCGGGGAGCGAACCATGTGCACGGCCATGTGTAGTCTGTGCGTTTCCATAAAATGTCGGACACATTATCGGGAAGATTCACTGTCCAGCCTTCGGCGATTTGAAGCACAGGGCCGATTCCTTTAACAATATTGAGCCTTGACATGGTAACGGGCATTTCAGCTTTTGTAATAAAGCGTGATGAGAATCCGCCGCCCCTGAAATATCCAAAGTCCGCGGCGTTCCATGTCGTCGATTCAAGACATGCCTTCCAGTCCGCTTCGCTTACTTCCCAGAATGGTTTCATTACATTCTTTCCGCCTGAGTCTTTCATTTCACCGCATGCGTCCACGCAGGCTGCGCCTGAGTTAATCAAATGAATGAAACCGTCCGATTCTTTCGCTTTACCGTTTAAGTCCCAGCCTGTCGCGCGTTTTACGGCTTCGCCGCTCCAATATGTGCGAACATCAGCGAAAATCTGAGCGGTTCCGGTTAAAAGTTTTCCGAATAACATTCCCGCGCCGTTTAAAGTATCATTTTCCGTCGCGAGAATATATGGTTCCCTTGTTCCTTCCCAGTCGAAAGATGAACACATCATTGATTCGGGGAAATCGCAGTTGGGATAAAAATCCGTCCATTGCCGCTGGCCCTGAAAGCCGCCCGCGATTGCGTTATGGCCGAGCCGCTCTTCCTCGCAGCCTGCAGGAAGATTATCATTTCCGTTAAAAAGATCCTTTATAATGCACATCATCTTAACGACAAATTCCCATGCCTTGTCCTGTTCGGCTCTTGAACGCTGAAGTTCAGGAGGATTTTTATCAAAACCTTCCTTGCAGTATTTTTTTGTCCATTCAAGCGCTTTTTTGAATTCTTTCTCATCGTATATGCCGTTTTCCATCCGCCTGATTATTTCAATCTCATCAACGCTTTCAACCCGCATTCCAAGATATTCTTCGAAAAATTCCGGATTGATAATGGAACCCGCGATGCCCATGCAGATGGAACCTATTTGCAGATAACTCTTTCCCCTCATTGTTGCGGCCGCGACAGCGGCTCTTCCAAAACGAAGAAGTTTTTCCTGAACATCGGATGGGATTTCCGTATCACTTGCGTTTTGTACATCATGGCCGTATATTCCAAAAGCAGGCAGTCCTTTTTGCGCGTGGCCCGCAAGCACCGAAGCGAGATATACCGCTCCCGGCCTCTCTGTGCCGTTAAAGCCCCAGACTCCTTTTATTGTCTGAGGATCCATGTCCATGGTTTCTGATCCGTAACACCAGCAGGGTGTGACAGTTAAAGTGATATCGACCCCTTCGCGGCGGAATTGCTGCGCGCACTGCGCCGCCTCGCTTACCCGGCCGATTGTTGTATTTGAAATAACTACTTTAACAGCTTCTCCGTTTGAATAGCGCAGGTTTTTTTCAAGCAGCGCCTTTGCGGCTTTTGCCATGTTCATCGTCTGCTCTTCAAGAGATTCCCTGACCTTTAAGACGCCTCTTCGCGCGTCAATGGTAGGACGAATCCCGATTTTTGGATATTCACCTTTAAAACGATTAACCGCCATTTTACCCTCCATAAAATATAAAAACTATTTGTTTACCGGAATAACACCTTTTTTAAGGATAATATTACCGTATTTAACTGTCTCGCCTGTCATTACAACGGCGTACGCTTTTTTTACCCGTTCGTAAAACGCGAAGCGTTCAATACGATCAAATGCGGGAGTTTCGGGCCAGTACTTATCAATGACTGCCCGGTATGACTTTTCAACATTTTCATCAAGATTATCGCCGGGGACGGAAGCCATCATTGCAACAGGGCGATGAACGTAGGAGTCGAGGTTCATTAGCGCAAGAATTCCTTCTAAAAGTGGGGGAATTTTAATACCATCCGCCCTTATTACCCTGGAGTTACAGGTATCTCCGGGAAAAAAGGCATCCGCAAGGACAATTTCATCTCCATGGCCCATTCTAAAGAGAGCGTCAAGCAGCTGAGGGCTAATAACAGGGTTAATTCCTATTAACATTGTTTTACCTCTTGATAACATAGTATCTCATATTTGATAATTATTAAAGTGTATCCTGATATGAATTTTTATATTAATAACTCATGTACCGATCCTTACTTTAATCTCGCCCTTGAACAATTTATTTTTGATTTTTCAGGACCTGCGTCTTTTAATGAACATTCAGATAAATTGAACCGCGGTTATAATTATTTTATGCTATGGCGCAACAGTAATTCGGTAATTGTCGGTAAAAATCAAAATACAATCGCGGAGATTGACTCGATTTTTGTTAAATCGAATAATATTAATGTGGTAAGACGGCTTTCAGGCGGCGGAGCTGTGTATCATGATTTGGGAAATTTAAACTTTACATTTATAACAGACGCTGATAAAAAAAATACAATTGATTTTTCATCATTTTGTAAATTAATTCAAAAAGCATTGTTTTCTTTCGGCGTTTCCGCGGAAATCTCCGGGAGAAATGACTTAACCGTAGAAGGAAAGAAAGTTTCAGGTAACGCGCAGTATATAAAAAAAGGAAGGGTAATGCATCACGGCACTTTATTGTACGACTGCGATCTTGACATGCTTTCAGGCGCGTTGAATGTAAAAGACGATAAACTTCAGTCAAAAGGCATTAAGTCCGTAAGGAGCCGTGTCGCTAATATCCGCCCTTTCATGAAAGAGGATATGCCTGTCGAAGTTTTTTCCGCGGAATTAAAGAATTTTCTTTTCAGCGAATTTAATATGAGTGAATATTTGCTTTCAAAAGATGAAATTAATAAAATAGAGAAACTCAAGGAGGATGTTTATTCAAAGCGGAGCTGGAATTACGGCTCTTCTGTGCCGTATAATATACGGAAGAAAAGAAGAATAGAAGGCTGCGGCAATATTGAAATTCTTATTGATGTCGGGAAAGAAGGAATAATCGATAATATCGCTTTTTTCGGTGATTTTTTCGGAAATGATGATCCTGCCATGTTAGCTGAAATGCTAAAAGGACATCATTTTGAATATGGCGAACTTGCGCAAGTTATTAAGGACATTAATCTGATGAACTTTTTTCATGATATAACAGAAGCGCTCTTTCTTTCTCTGCTTTTTGAGTGACAATATGACATTAACGCTTTTTTGGATAAAAATCGCGGTAAAGAGAACAGTTAGTCTCTTTAAATCCTCTCCTGTAATGTTTATCTGGCTTTTTATCATTGCGGGCGCTTTTATTTTCGCGATTTCCAACAGGCACATGGTAATTACTCAGGAAGCAAGGACTTTTTTAATTATTACTCCGTTTCTTGTGCTGTTTTCGGTATTTACGTCATTGAAATATTACAATGTAACGCCTGTTTTAGCTATATATTCAAAAAGTAAAAAACCAAATAAAAATATTCTCGCAGGATTTTTTATTAAAAAGGCTGTCCTTAACAATATTTTGTTAATTTTATTTTCTATAATTGCGTTGAATTCCGCTGTAAATATATTTTTATTTTTTATCTTTATTTGTATACCTTTTTTATCCATATTTTTATCTTTTCTTACAATGTATATTAATTACAATTACATAAATAAACAGATTAGAAAGAAAGAAAAAAAGGTATTAAAAATTAATCCTTATATAAAAAGCATTGTTTATGATTATTTAACACCGGATTTTCTGGCGGTTTTTATATTATGTGTTTCTCTTTTCATAATTATCATAATTGAATCTTTTAGGGAAGCAGGCTTCCTTATGGAATCGAACAATCAAAATGTCTTTTTTGTTTTTATTCTGATTTTATTCTCTGCCGGTTTTTCCGGAATAATCGGGTCAATACAAAATATTAACTGGAAATTTCAGGCAATATTATCAAGGAACACCTTTAAATATCATTATAAAAGAACAGTGTTTTTTCTTGCGGGAACATACGCTGTTTTTCTGGCGGCATTTATCCTTATTGGCAGTTTTATAAATCCTTTATTAATGTTTAAATATCTATTTTGTATTTTATTAATGATGTTTACTGTTGTAAACATCGCTCTTACAATTACAAACATATTAATTAAAGTAATAATATTTGCATTAATAATTATTTTAACAGTCTGGGTTAGCACATTGCAGACAATATTTCTTGCTTTTTTAATTATACCTGCTTTAGTTACATTTATAAAAGCCGGATATGAATATAAGGAATGGTCGCTGTTATGATAAAATGTGAAAATCTTTCAAAAATATTCAGCTCAAACTCAGGAATAAAAAATATCAATCTGGAGTTTAAACCGGGGATTATATACGGAATTATAGGATATAACGGAGCAGGAAAGACAACGCTTTTTAACTGTATAGAAGGACTTTACACTCCTACATCCGGATTTGTTTCCCATAACGGAATAAAGACAGTTAATGACAAGGAGTTTCCGGACGTTAGAAGAAAAATCGCCTTTCTGCCAAGTGATGATTATTTATATCCCTGGCTTACATGCCTTGAAAATATTGAGCTTGCGGCAATACTAAAGACAGGCAAAAATAAATTAACTGAAGAAACCAAAGAATTAATTCGATACTTTGAAATTGATAAATATTTGCATAAAAGGTTCAGGGAATGTTCGTCCGGAATGAAAAAGAAAACGCAAATGGTAATCAGCCTTATCGGCGGCATTGATAAAATTATCTGGGATGAGCCTAATAACGGGCTTGATGTGATTTCAAATATGAAGATTAAAAATCTTTTAAAATACCATAAAAGTAAAAATACTACGATACTTTTTTCAAGCCATGTTATTGAGTTTATGGATAATTTTATTGATGCCTGTATATTTCTTAATGAAGGAGAAGTCATTGAAATTAATGACTGTGTAAATAACGTTTCATTAGAAGAATTATTCAGAAAAAATTTACCGCCTGATATGGAATTAATGCCCTTTAAACAGAATTAATTCTAATGATGTTTTCTATAATTGCGGATAATTCTATGAATCTTCCGAATTCGACAACTGTGTTGAAAGATACCGTTCTCCAGAATCCGGTAATATTGTTACAATAGTTTTTCCGTTATTTTCAGGTTTTGCGGCGATCTGTAAAGCAGCCCAAACTGCCGCGCCTGAAGATATGCCTGCAAGTATTCCTTCTTCGCGGCTTAGTTTTCTGGCTGTATCAAAGGCATCTTCATTTGTTACGCGGATAATTTCATCAATGATTGAACGATTAAGTATCTTGGGAACAAATCCAGCGCCAATACCCTGTATCCGGTGAGGTCCTGCCAAACCACCTGAAAGAACAGGAGAAGCGTCAGGTTCCACCGCGACTATTTTGACAGTTTTCTTTTTCTCTTTAAGAACTTCTCCTACACCGGTGATAGTGCCGCCTGTTCCTACTCCCGCGACAAAAATATCAACCTGTCCGTTTGTGTCTTCCCAAATTTCCAACGCTGTTGTTTCACGATGAACTTGCGGATTGGCAGGGTTTTCAAATTGCAACGGCATGAAACTGCCTGCTATTTGCGCATTAAGCTCTTTCGCTTTTTTTATAGCGCCCGTCATTCCTTCAGTGCCGGGAGTTAAAACAATATCGGCGCCAAGCATTTTTGCCAATTTACGGCGTTCAATAGACATGGTTTCAGGCATTGTAAGTATAAGTTTATAACCGAGAGACGCGCAGGAAAACGCAAGCCCTATGCCTGTATTTCCGCTTGTCGGTTCTATTACAACTGCGCCGGGCTGTAATTTTCCATTTTGTTTGGCGGTTTCAAGCATTGCGGCTCCTATGCGGCATTTAACGCTTCCCGC
>JAIRQF010000050.1 GCA_031256635.1 Treponema sp.
CGGAAGGAACCAACTGGGACTGGTACAAAGCGGAATTCGCTGACGGCAATGTCGCTATGAGAGTCGATGAATCTTATGTATGGGGCGAACTTCAGAACATGAGAGATGACTGGGGCGTGGTACTGTTCCCCAAAGGACCAAGATCACCCACTCCCCGCGTATTCACCCGTGAAAACGTACTTGTTGTTCCCGCTACATTCACCCCCGAACAGGTCGATCAGATATTGTACGCATTATCGCTTTGGTATACGCCTGTAACTGATGACTGGAAATCCGGCTGGTATAACACTTTCCGCGATTCCCGCGCAGTTGACGAAACCCTTGCTTTAATCCGCGATACAAACCTGCATATCCACAAGAACTTTGTTCTTATTCCCGGCTTGCAGCGCGGTAATATTGCGTGGGAAATGTGGCATCATGAAGGAGATCCCTCTCAGCTTATTGAACGAGTTTCTGCAAACTGGAATTCCAGGATTCAGGACGTAAACGATCAGCTCTTCTAGGAAATTATAGTCCCCGGCATAAGCTTGCCGGGGATTTTTTTGTCTTTTTAAAATCATGGAGAAAATATGAGTAATCTTATAGTGAACGGCAGCAGCCTTCCGAATATTCCCTGGGAGGACAGACCGTCTTCTAGTAATCCAAAAAAAGAATTGATGTGGCGTTATTCGCGTAATCCGATTATTCCAAGGGATTTAACGCTTACTTCAAACAGTATTTTTAACAGCGCCGTAGTTCCTTTTAATGGAGAATTCGCAGGAGTGTTCCGCTGTGACGATACGGAACGCCACATGGATATTCATGCCGGGCGCAGCAAGGACGGAATTAACTGGAAAATTGACGATAAAGCAATTAAATTTATTAAGACAGATCCCGAACTGCCTGATTCAGACTATAAGTATGATCCGCGCGTTATTTTTATTGAGGATCGGTATTATTTAATCTGGTGCAACGGTTATCACGGTCCGTGCCTGGGTTTGGGTTATACTTATGATTTTGAAAAATTTTATCAGATGGAAAATGCCATGATGCCGTTTAACCGCAACGGAGCGCTCTTTCCGCGTAAAATCGGCAAAAATTATGCAATGTACAGCCGTCCCAGCGATTCAGGGCACACTCCTTTTGGAGATATTGTCTATTCGGAAAGCCCTGATATGATTTACTGGGGAAAGCATCGTCATGTTATGTCTCCCTGCGGCGGATGGCAAAGCACTAAAATCGGCGCAGGTCCGTGCCCGATTGAAACAACCGAAGGCTGGCTTGTTTTTTATCATGGAGTGCTGACAAGCTGCAATGGTTTTGTTTACTCATTCGGCGCGGCATTAATGCACATTGAAAAACCGTGGAAGGTGATTGTCCGCGCACGTCCGTACATAATTAATCCGCGTGAAATTTATGAATTGGCGGGTGATGTTCCCAATGTGACATTCCCTGTCGCTTCGCTTGTAGACAAGGATTCCGGTAAAGTCGCAATTTATTATGGCTGCGCGGATACTGTTACAGGGCTTGTGTTCGGCAAGGTTGACGAAATTGTCAATTGGGTAAAAGAAAATAAAATGTAATGTTTTTACCAGCCCATTCCGGAGGGCATCTGCGGCATTCCGCCCCTTGAACTCTTTGCCATCTTTTTCATCATGCCGCGCATTTTTTCAAATTTTTTAATAAGGCGCGCCACTTCCGCGACTGATGTGCCCGAACCGCGGGCAATGCGGCTGCGGCGCGTCGGTCCTATGATCAGGTGGTTCGCCCTTTCCTTTAATGTCATTGAGCTAAGTATCGCTTCCTGACGCTTTAGCTCCGCTTTATCGATGTCATCTTCGCTGATCTGCCCCTGCATTCCGGGAATCATTTCCAGCATGGATTGCAGGGAACCCATCTTTTTAACAGCTCTTAGCTGATTTAGCCAGTCATCAAGAGTAACATTTTCTTTCTCCATTTTTTTCTGGAGTTCCAGGGCTTCTTTCTCGTCTATTACTTCCTGTGCTTTTTCTACAAGGCTTACAACATCTCCCATTCCAAGGATTCGTCCCGCAATGCGTTCGGGATAAAAAGGCTCAAAGTCTTCGGGTTTTTCGCCGGTGCCTGTAAATTTTAAAGGCTTTCCTGTTATTGTTTTAAGCGACAGCGCCGCTCCGCCCCTTGTGTCGGAATCAAACTTTGTAAGCACTACCCCTGTAAGCCCGATCTTTTCATCAAATGTTTTTGCGATGTCAGCGGCGGATTGCCCTGTCATTGAATCTGCGACAAGGAGCAATTCATCCGGTTTGGCTGCGTTTTTAAGACGGGAAAGTTCTTCCATCATAACTTCGTCAATTTGCAGACGGCCTGTTGTATCGATTATTACAGTATCAATCAGATTCTTTCCCGCCCAGGAGAGCGCGTTTTGATAAACCTTTACGCTGTCTTTCGCTCCGTCTTCCTTGTGAACCGGTATTTCAATTTGTTTTCCAAGCACTGAAAGCTGTTCCATCGCCGCAGGACGCACGAGGTCGCAGGCTACAAGCAGGGGTTTGCGCCCTTCTTTTTTAAGGCGCAGCGCAAGTTTCGCCGCGCTTGTAGTTTTTCCTGAACCCTGCAATCCCAGCAT
>JAIRQF010000165.1 GCA_031256635.1 Treponema sp.
ATTTATTATACGTAACTCTCCCTGATTAAAATAAAATATTTTAAATGAAAATATGTTAATTCCATTAATGTGTTTATTCTATAAATCGTAAATTGCCAACATTTTTTTGTCAATAAAATGATTATGTTTTTTAATAATTTTCAGGTTTTATTTCATTAATAAAATCAGACAATCGCCGAATACTCACATAGAGAATGTTACCGGGAAAAACGCTCCCTTGACATGGTTTTGTATATAAATATAATTACATAGGATTTTATTCTGGAGGATATATGAAAAGAACATTATTAGTTATCGCTTTACTTCTTTCTGCGGGCGTAATTTTATTTGCCGGAAGCAGGCAGCAGAGCGGCGGCATGACAATTAAGCAAGGCGTATTGTCAATCGGCATGGATATCGGATACCCGCCCATGGAATACTACGGATCTGACGGCATAACCCCGATAGGTTTTGATGTTGAAATGGGAAAAGCCCTGGCGGCAAAAATGGGACTGCGGGCGGAATTTGTAAACACCGCGTGGGACGGAATATTCGCCGGCGTGGAAACCAACAGATACGATGTTATTATGTCGTCTGTAACCATCACGGACGCGAGGCTTCGCGCGCATAACTTTTCAAAACCGTACATAGCAAACACGCTCGCGATGGTAGTCTTAAAAAATTCTCCTCCTCCTGCGAGAAATCCCCTGGAAACAGCAGGCCTTAACGTGGCATTCCAGGCTGATACAACAGCGGACTTCTATATGGAAGAACTTGCGGCAAATACAGGATTAAGATACATCCCCCGCAGATATGATCAGGTACTGCACTGCTTCTCCGAGCTTGAAATGGGAAGGGTTGATGTGATTGTAACTGACCTCCTTGTCGCCTACGAATATATCGCGCGTCCAAACAGTCCGTTTGAAATTGTCTGGAGAAGCCCGGAGCCGGAAGTTTTCGGCATCTGTATTAAAAGGGGAAATGACGCCCTTACAACCGCAATCAACAGCGCTTTAACAGAACTTTTTAACGATGGAACAATGCTGCGAATTTCAAGGGAAATTTTCAGCGGTATGGATCTTGTAACTGAAGCACGGCAGCAGTGGTAGAATTTCAGGAAAATATTTTAAAGATAATCTCATGGCTTCCGTCGCTTTTGAACGGCGCAAGAATTACAATCTCGCTTACAGTATGCGCCATGTCGGCAGGACTTGTTTTAAGCCTCTTTATCGCCCTGGGGAAGATGTCAAAGAATGTCATCATAAATAAATTATGTACGGTATATACATTCTTCTTCCGGGGCACTCCCCTTTTAATGCAGATATATTTTATCTATTACGCTCTTCCCATGGTATCTCCGGTTTTTCTTATAAACACCGGAGCTGCCGAGGCGGATCGTTTTATCTACGCGTTTATCGCTTTCAGTTTGAATATGGCGGCATACCTGGCGGAAATAATAAGGGCCGCAATTCAAAGCATTGACAAGGGACAGTTCGAAGCCTCCCGCGCTCTTGGATTGACATACGCGCAGACAATGAGGCTTGTAATAATACCGCAGTCCATAAGAAGACTGATACCTCCTGTAGGCAATGAATTTATTCTGATGCTCAAAGACGTCTCCCTTGTTTCGATGATTGCGTTAGTTGACATTACAAGGGCGACAAGAACAATCGAAAATTCAACGCGTTCTCCCTTGGTTTACATTCCCGCGATGATTCTGTATTTAATCATAACCGCCGTATTCACTTTCATTTTCCGCAAGCTGGAAAAGAAATATTCGGTCTACGAGTGAGCTGTCTATGTCAATGGTTAAAACAGAAGGGCTGTATAAAACATTTCACAAAACGGGACGCACCCCTCTTGAAGTGCTGAAAAATGTTTCACTTACTGTGGAACAAAGCGAAGTAGTCTGCATAATAGGCCCTTCAGGCGCGGGAAAATCCACATACCTTCGCACGCTTAACCGCCTTGAAACAATAGACGAAGGGCAAATCTACATTGAAGATAATTTAATTTTTGACTGCCAACACGGAGTAAATAAAATAAAAATGCATAATGATGAGCGTAATAAAATACTCCTGGAAGTCGGCATGGTATTCCAGCGCTTCAACCTGTTTCCGCATAAAACAGCCCTTGAAAATGTAATGCTCTCACCCCATCATGTTCGAAAACTCCCGCAGGAAGAAGCGCGCGCAAAATCCTGCCAGATACTTGAAAGAGTCGGTCTCTCCGATAAAATTAACACATACCCCGCGCAGCTTTCAGGAGGCCAGCAGCAGAGAGTCGCCATTGCGCGCGCGCTTGCGATGGAGCCGCGCATCATGCTCTTTGATGAGCCCACTTCCTCCCTGGATCCGGAACTTGTCGGAGAAGTGTTAGCTGTAATGAAGCAGCTTGCATCCGCGGGCATGACAATGCTTGTAGTCAGTCACGAAATGGGTTTTGCGCGCGAAGTGGCAAGCAGGGTTGTATTTATGTATGAAGGCTCCATCATGGAAATAGGAAAACCCAAAGAATTATTTACAAACCCGCAAAACGACCGCACAAGGCAATTTTTACAGAGCGTCCTGTAAAATCAATTCTCAATTGCTTTCAGTTTGGAAAGTATCTTTTGCCAGCTTCGCTTGGTTTTTTTCTTTAAGATCATATTGTTGATTTTCCACCATCTTTTTTGAATAACAAGCTCCCACACAGGAACGATACGATGACCGAACTCTTCCGTATAATCGGATATTACTGACTTGTAAATTGCAGCCAATTTTTTTGTCAATTCATCAATTGACCATGATTGCGCGTGAAGCGTCGCTTCCCTTGATTTTCTTTCGCGAAGGCCGTGATCATCAAGAAGATCGATAACTCTGGCGGTAAACTCGGCTTTATCGTCCTTTACCATAAATCCGCCGTTATCTCCACCCATTACCGTAATTGTTCCCAAAGCGCCGATGGCGACTACAGGAGTGCCTGAGAGCATTGCTTCCAGGGTTACAAGTCCCTGAGTATCTGTCAAGGAAGGAAATAAAAATATTTCGGAAATTGAATAAACAAGCGCCAAATCGCTTCTGATAAAATATCCCGGGAATACACAGTTATCCTCAATACCCAAAGAGCGCGCCTCTTCGCGGTAATAATCAAGATCAGGACCGTTACCTGCAATAAGCAGAACAATGTCAGGATGCTTTGCGAAAATATCGGGAAATATGTTTAATAAAAATCCGATATTTTTTTCCCTTCCTATACGGCCTGCAAATAATAAAATACGTTTATTTTTCAGATGGGGATAAAGTTCTTCCAGCTTAATGCGGAATTCTTTTTTTTCTGTTTCGCTGTGTTTAAACAAATTTATGTCAATCCCTGTGGGAAGCAAAAACGGTTTAATATCAAGTTTATAACTATTTAAGAATTCCTCAATCTGCAAAGTCGGGACAATTACGCGGTACGGTCTTTTTATAATATTTTTCATTATTTTCCGGGTTACATGTTTTACAAACCATGCAGGAAAAAAAGAGAAATAATACGGAGTATAATCTTCCCACATGGTATGCAGCGTGTAGATATCCGGTAAATTATGGGTTCTTGCGTATAAAAAACCGAATTCCGCGATTACCATTTCAGTATTCATATGAATAATATCAGGATTAAAAGCATCTACCTGTTTGAATACCCAGTTAAATTTATTAAGCTTGGCGATTCTGTCTTCTTTTGAAAAAGTAAACGGAAGGGAAGGTACTTTAACAATTTTCATCAGTTTCTCTGATTCCATTTCTTTCTGAAGAGAGACAGGATTTCCGATCTCCTGCGGATACGATGAACATACAATCATTACTTCATGCCCTTCATTAACAAGAGCGCGCGAAAAGGAATCGACCGATACTGTTACACCGTTAACCCTTGGCCAATACGCGTCTGTAAACATGGCTATTCTCATAACTACAGTTATTGAATATTTTAAAAAAATATTCAATATTTAAACTGTAATTAATATGTGTAAAAAGTTTGAAAATTTAAGTTTAACGTCTTTTTTTATCAAAAAACTTGAAGAGCGCGGCACAAAAGAGCCGACTGATATTCAAAGCAAAATAATGCCTGTTTTGTCCAAAGGAGAAAGCGTCTTTTTTACATCAGCGACAGGAACAGGAAAAACTTTTGCATACCTGCTGCCTGTTTTGGATAAGCTGCTAAAAGCAAACGAAGAGCCGCAAAATTTAAATTCAAACACGCATGGAATAAATGCGCGCTTTGTTATTACATCGCCCACTTTGGAATTATGCACACAGATTAAGGGAGAACTTGATTTTCTTTTAAAAGGCACAACCCTGCGCAGCGCGCTCGTTATCGGCAGCGTAAATCCCGATCACCAAATTGCGAATTTAAGAAAAAATAAACCTGATATTATAGTTGGAAACCCGAACAGGCTGCTGTTGCTAGCAAAAAAGAAAATAGTAAAATTAAATCCTGAATATTTTATTCTTGACGAAGCAGATCGCCTTGTAAGCGATGAAATGTCAGATGAAACAAATGAGTTATGCAAAATAATCAGGCGCGAATCCGGAAACGGTTTAACAATAGCCGCGTGTTCGGCGACATTGAATAAAAAGACAAGGGATAAATTATCAATTGCCTGCGGCATAAAAAATATTAAATTTATTAAATCAGACGATCATGAAATCCTGCGCGATAAAATTGAACACTGGGCAATTTTCAGCGAAAAAAGGCGAAAGGATCAAACTCTCCGCTCGCTTTTATCCGCGCTGAAAACAGGCAAAAAGAAAAAAACAAAAATTAAAGCGCTGATTTTTACAAGCCGCGGAGATGAAGCAGGTCTCATTCTTTCACGCCTCCAATACCATCATGTAAGCGCCGCGGGCCTTTTCGGAAAGGTTAATAAAAAGCCGCTGTCAGGGCAGGAACGCAGGGAAGCCCTTGATTCATTCCGTCAGGGCGGCGCCGAAGCGCTTGTTTCCACAGACCTTGCTGCCCGCGGCCTTGATATCAGCGGTATCACTCATGTTATCGCCATGGATGTTCCTTCAGACAGCGAAGTCTATATTCATAGAAGCGGCCGCACAGGACGCGCAGGGAAACGCGGCGTCATGATCACTATCGGGGATGAAACACAGATGCGGCTTCTTTCCTCGCTGGAAAAAAAATTAAAAATTAAAATATATCCTAAAGAACTGCACGGCGGACAGGTATGCGCTCCTTTGCCGGTTGACGAACAGATTTAATTGTTATGCGATTTCAACCACTTTCTGTACAATAATGAAATCCCGTAACCGCTGAAATGGGATTGAACCTTTTTATAGAATAAACGTAACAATGAGTCAGCAATTACTTTAATAATTTCTTCACGTCTGGCTGCAAAATACAATGCGGCTTTTATTGTACAAATATTCTTAAATTTCGTCTATAATAATAATATGAAATATAAAATGAGACTTCTGTGGCGTCATTATATAAAAAACTGACAGGAAACAGCCCGGTTGAAGCGCGTTATGCAGCCGACGGCTTGCTTGCCGTAAGCGCTGTTAATATCGCAAATACAAATTTTGGTCTATTCGCTGTCAGGCTTGGCGCGAGTGATTTTCAATTAAGCCTTGTGCATTTTTTTCCCCATATATTTACTTTGATGGTTCTGATTCCGGGCGGTCTTTTCATGGACAGCCTGCAAAATAAAAAACGCATCGTAATTGTTATGATCTTTTTTGTTATATTCGGTTATTTTTTATGCGGTATATCGCCGTTGGCAGGTTCATATTCCATTCAGTTTTTTCTTGGATCGCTTGCGTTTACGGGAAGCATGGCCGCTCTTTATAATATTTCATGGCAGACATTTTTTCCCGGCGTTGTGAGCCCTGAAAAACGCAACCTTGTACTGACGCTGCGCACGCGCGTGTCACTTATTATCAATATGATAATACCTGTTTTAACCGGCGTTATTCTTACCAATATTAGAGAAATAAACAATAAAATTATCGCTCATCAAGCTTTCTTTTTCAGCGCTGTATTATTATTTTTTCTTGCGGCGTTAAACTTCAGAAAGTTCAGCGCCGCACAGCAGACAACAGCGCCCAGGCGGGTTTCGTTAACAGAAATAAAAAACGCGTGCAAAAGCATTCTTCGCAACAAACAGTTTTTACTGTTCGCGGCCGTCGCTTTATTTTTTTACATGACATGGCATTTCGACTGGACATTGTATTTTATAGGGCAGGTCAGTTATCTGCAAATGAATGAACTGCAGCTTGGGCTTGTGGGATTGGGAGCGGCGGGCATTCAGCTTTTAACATTAAAATTCTGGAGCAGAAAAAATGAACGGCACGGTGTTGTACTGCCCTTCACTTTCGGTATTCTGGGTTTAAGCTTATGCCCTGTTTTGATGATTATATCTGTCAGCCTTCAAAGTCCGGCCGCGCCGTATCTTTTCATTATTTTACACTTTATCGCGCATATACCTTTTTGCGTTATCACTCTTAATTTATTTCAATGTATTTTACTGGTTACAGAAGCAGAACACCGAAGCTTTTACATGTCGGTTTTCGCAAGCCTTACCTGTTTATCCAACGCGGTCATGCCGGCAGCTGGCGTAGCGCTCTATCATTTATTGGGTACTGATTTAAACGGATTCAGATATACCTTTGCGATAATTTTTGTACTTAGGATTATCGCCGCGCTCTTTTGGCTTTTATGGTGGCGGCGGAAAAGCGTTATTCGCTGAGCTAAAAATTCAGAACAGCTTTGCTTTTAAATTATTAATGAATTATGCCATTACCGCCGCTGCTGCGGAAGATTTTTCAATTTCCTTAAGCGTTTTTTTTGTCATTGCACCTATCCTAATCTGCTCCATCACATAGGCGCTGTACAATTTATCGTAAACCGCTATGTGACCGAAAATCCAGTCTTTTAAAGTGCGGACAAGATTGTTAGGCACAAATTTTTTGCCTTCATTATATTCCTGAGCGGTATCCAGAATATTTTTTATAAGATCATCGTGCATTTTTTTATGACTTCGGTAATCAGGATAATTTATCGCGTGCAGGAGTTTTGATTCGGCGTCAAAGTGAAAACGGACATATTTTACCAAACGGCTCATCGCATCCTTGAATACAACCTGAAGTACATCTTCTTTTGCAAGGCATGCAATATATAACTGATTGGTCAGCTCAACAAGTTCATGATGCTGGCCGTCTATTAATTCAATTCCGGTTGCGTATTTATCACTCCAGACAACTATTTCGCTTTTATTAACATTTATAGTATTTTCTTTCACCATAACGAATATTATACTTGACTTTTCCTAAAAACGCAAATAAAAAAATTTTGAAATTTATTATATGAGACTACGGCACTCAAGGTAAAAGCGTTTTTCGCAGGAATGTCCCATGGAAAAACTTTTTCTTGGCAGAGGCCCAAGTCGCGCTACAGTTTCAAAAAGTCCTGATTTCTGCACAGGAGGAAGCAGGATGCCCGAAACTTTAAGGTTTGCGGTATGCTCTTTTCCGGCAGATAAGCGGAAAAGTTCTTTCTCATCATGAATATAATCAATTAATTGAGGATTATCTTTTGCGTATTCATCCAAAAGCGGCTGCAAACACGCTGTTGCTATCCCGGAAGCTGATGTTTCAATTAGCGCATAACGGCCTTCAGAAATGACGCCGAAGCGGTTTCCGTACTGTACGGCGGATTCCGGCGGCTTGTCACGTAACAAACCGGAGGAAACAGATGCGGAAAGTTCCTGTTCGCTGTTAACATTACGCAGGGAAAAACCGGGCAGTTTTGAAAGCAAAGAAACAATCCCTTCATAACCAATATCAAAAACCAGACGGTGTATCGGTTCAAATTGAATCGCCCTGTCATAAATATTTTCGATTTCAACTAACGCATAACGGCAGGGATGAGTTATCTCTGTCACCTGATCCCCAATCCCTTCCTTGATTTCATTCCAAATTTCCTTTGCCGCCGCAAGCGAATGATTACCGTCGCCGGCTGCGAACAGAAACGGCTGCCCTTCATAACGCTCTGACGAACGGCGGCAAAGTTCATCAAGTTTATCCGCAATAAAGGAAAAATCATTTTCAGTATCCAGAAACCAGCCTGAAACATTGCCGCAGTCCATCATTAAAGGAGTATTATAAACAGGGGTATTTCTTTTTGCCATTTCGCCCAGAGCAGGCAAAAGAATATCCTTATCATCATCAATGAGAAGCAGTATGTGAGGAAGTTCAAGAGGCGCTCCGCGGCGGATGCTGCAGCGCGCTGGTAACCGTTCGCGCACTGTACCTTCGGTGCTGCGGATAAGCGGGCGCGCGTCAGGATGCCAGTCATAGTGTTCAAGATCGATTGCCGCGATAAGGCCGCGGCGTTTTTTCTGATAAGGGGTATCTCTTTCAAGATAAATAAAGCCATGCCCCAGCGGTGAAAAAATACCGTCTTTCAGATAACGCTTCATGTTCGAATGAATGTCAGTAATTCTGCCCGCGGCATCATCATCAGCAAGAAAAATTTCAGGAAAAATCATGTTAAAAGTTGAAGGAGAGGCACAGACAATGTCCTTAACCTTCCGCCAAAATCCGCGATCCTGCGTAAATTGGTCGCATGCGATCACGGGCCATTTTTCCATGTTAAACTCAGGCGATGATTTCGGCAGTAAAATCGAAGGAATTTCAATTCCCAGAGATTTAAACTTTTGTTGATAACTCATGAATTAATCTTATCAGACAAAAAAGGGAGTGTCACCTTCGGAAATATCATGTTATAATATCTTTATGAATAACAAAGAAAACCTTGAATTAATAGAAATGTTTAAAAGACTTCGGGTTACGGATGTGCGTGACGGTATGGATTGGATGGGTTACCATCATTACGGTTCGGTCGACCATAGAATCCGTCCGCTTTTCAGGCCGGAGACAAGCGTAATCGGCATAGCAAGAACAGCGCGCTATGTTCCATATGAAGGGCCGGTTCCCGCTCTTGCGCCGGAGAAATACCGTGAATGGGTTAACATGTACTACAATGAAATCTGCAATGACCCGTGGAGCAAGGATATTCAAAGCGGCGATTTTATCTGCCTTGATGTAGCGCATATTGATGTCGGGCTTTTGGGCTCAAACAATACGCTGCACTGTAAAAAAGCGGGCGCAGTCGGGTTTGTAACAAACGGCGGCGGAATCCGTGATACGGATGAAGTGGTTATACAGAAAATCCCTGTTTGGTCATATTTTATTTCACAGCCGATGGATCAGGCGCGCATTCGTTTTATTGAAAAAGACATTCCGATAGCTATAGGCGGCGTCGCGATATATCCCGGCGATGTCATTGTGGCCGACGGTGACGGCGTCATTGCCGTTCCGCGCAAAGTAGCGAAGGATGTTGCCGCATACGCATGGCAGGAAGCGAGCGCAGATAAAAAATCGCGCAAACAGCTTTATATCGATCTGGGTATGCCCCTTGATGAAACTGTTGAATAACGGAATATAAGCCATGCTTGCAGAAAGAACATCAATTAAAAATCTGATTTTTATCCGGCTTAATCCGGGTGATGATCTTCTTTTTTCCCTTGAAAAAGCCGCTAAAGATCACGGCATAAAAAACGCGGTTATTCTTTGCGGTATCGGATCCGCAAGGAGTCATCATTTTCATGTTGTCGGTACGCGTGAAAATCCGCCGCGCAATGATTTTGTCAAAGGGGAAAAAGCTTCCGATATCGCGGGCATAAGCGGGTATATTGTAGAAGGGCGCGTACACGCGCATATTGTTCACTCGGATACAGAAAAGGCGTTCGGCGGTCATTTACATGAAGGCGTAGAAACTCTGACTTTCGCAATAATCACATTGGCGGAAGTTGACTACGATTTTACAGGATTTGACAGCATTGGAAATATTGAAGATTTGAGAAAGCAATAAGGGCGGAACCAGAAAAACATTGTAAATTCCAATACGCGGGTTTAACATATAATTATGCAAATCCAGCGCGCGTCTTTGGTACAGCAGCAGCATCTCAAAATGAATCCGCAAATGCTGCAGTCGATAAAACTGATGGAACTGCCGATTGCCGAACTGCGCGAAAAAATTGAACATGAACTTGAACATAACCCCGCACTGGAACTAATTGACGATAAAAGCACAGTCCCGCTCGATGTAAGCGCCGCAGGACGTAAAGATAAATACGAGTATTTTGAAACATCCTCCGATCCCGGCAGGCGCGGCACAGAGAAAGCCTCTGAAGATCACAGGCGTTTTATTGAGGGAGTACTTACACGGCCGGAAACTCTGCAGGAGCATCTTTTACGCCAGATACAGCTTGAACCAATCGACAATGAGCTGCGCATTACAGGAGAGATTCTGATTCAAAATCTGGATGATGACGGTTTTCATAAGGAAAAACCTGAAACGCTTTTCCCGCAGCCTGAATTAAGATTAACAGAAGCGATTAAACTGGTTCAAAGCCTTGAGCCTGAGGGATGCTGCACCGCCGATTATAAGGAATCACTGAAAGTTCAAATTTCACTATTGTCAGACATTTCTGAATATCAAAGCATTGAATCTTCACAGGAAGATAATTTGATTGAGAAAGTGCTGGAAAATCTTGAACTGGTCGAACGGGAAAAGTACGCTGTACTGGCAAAAAAGTTAAAAACAAGCGAAGAAAATACACGCCGTTTATGCGATCTTTTAAAAAATTTATCCCCTTTTCCCGGCTGCGCTTTCAGCAGCAATGATGTGCGTTATGTAGTGCCGGATATAAAAGTGGTCAGGAACAATGATGGATTTACCATCAACCTGAACGATGAAGCCTTCCCTGTGCTTGGCATAAATCCCAATTTTGAAGTTTTTTGCGAATCGACAGATAAAGCCGCAAGGGATTTCGCGAAAGATAATATTAGAAAGGCAAGGCTTTTTATCAGTCATTTAAGCCAGCGCAGCCAGACATTAATCCGTGTAGCGAACGCAATCCTGGAGTTTCAGCGGAATTTCTTTATTAAAGGACCGAAATTCCTCGCTCCGCTTACGCTTGGAGACATAGCAAAAGAGCTTGATGTTCATGAAACAACGGTTTCACGCACCGCAAACGGAAAATACATGCAAACAGAGTGGGGGATTTTTGAAATTCGATATTTCTTTACAAATTCCATCAGCGGCACAGGATCAAACAAGTCGCAATTTTCCAAAGAAAGCGTAAAAATGATAATAAAGGAGATATTGTCAGCGGAAAACCGCCTTTTGCCGGATCAGGAGATTTCCGCGCTTTTAGGACAAAAAGGAATTGCGTTATCACGCAGAACTGTGGCAAAATATAGAAAGGAACTCAATATGGGTTCTTCCTACACCCGTAGGATAAACCGGCACCCGAAAAGTGCGGAATAATCAGGAGGTACAGAGTGAATTTAGACATTAAAGCGGTACATTTTTCATTACATGAAGACGCAAAAGAGTATCTTGGAAAAAAAATCGAAAGGATTCGCAACGCAGAAAGCATGATTGTGGATCTTCTTATTACCATAAAAAAAGAAAAGGATTTTGACGCTGAAGCCACAGTAAATTTCCGATGGGGAGTTTCTGTTCATGTCAAGGAAGTTGATTTTGAACTGACAAAAGCAATCGATAAAATGATCGACAAACTGGAAGCGAAGATAACCAAAGAAAAGGAAAAAGTAAAGGAAAAACGGTAGGCATATCTTGCAAAAACAATCTTCTCGTATTCCCAAAGAAAGCATCTTCGCGTCCCGGCTTGATAAAATTTATGACTGGATGGCGCAGGAGGGAATCGCCCTGCTGATGCTGGAAGATACAGAAGCAAGGCGGGATTTAAATATCCGCTGGTTCACAGGACAGCCGGGGGACGCTCTTCTTTTTCTTTTGGTAGAACGAAAAGCAATCCTTGCCGCATGGGATATAAATCTCGCAAAAATTTACGCTGCGCAGTCTCCCGTAATGATCGTCTCATACAGTGACTTTGACAGAAAGCCATGCAAGGCTATTTCGGTAATCGCGAAGAAAATGGGTATCCCGGCAGGCTCAAAAATAGAAATACCATGCATCACCCCATACCCCGCGTTTCTTGAGTTTGTCGGTGAATTAACAGACTATGATATTTTATGCAGGGAAAAAGGAGCCGCTTCCCATATAAATAAATTGCGCGCGGTAAAGGATGAAGAAGAAATCGCTGTTATGCGGAAAGCCGCAGATATCACAAATGAGATAATTGATTCTCTGGAAAAAAATGTACGATCGGAGAAAATAAAAACAGAGGCGGACGCGGCGTTTTTTATTGAGACACAGGCGCGTAAAAAAGGCTGCGAAGGCACAAGCTTCGCGACACTTGCCGCAGGGCCTGACAGGAGTTTTTCCATTCACTCGTTCCCTTCCTCGACAAACGCTTCTTTCGGCGGGAAAGGACTTTCAATTCTGGATTTCGGAGTAAAATTGGGCGGATACTGCACCGATGTTACTCTCACTTTTGTGCGAGACCCCCGCGCGCAACAGAAAAAAATGGCGGATCTGGTGGAGAAG
>JAIRQF010000171.1 GCA_031256635.1 Treponema sp.
GATAAATTTTCAAAAGAGCAGATCCGTACTGTTTCGATTATGCACGAAACATTCGCCCGCCTTACAACAACATCGCTTTCCGCTCAGCTTCGCAGCATGGTTCATGTGCATGTCGCTTCTGTAGATCAGCTCACATATGAAGAGTTTATCCGCTCTATTCCGACTCCGACAACTCTCGCTATCATCAATATGGATCCTCTTAAAGGAAACGCTATTCTGGAAATTGACCCGGCGATTACCTTCTCAATAATAGATCGCCTTTTCGGCGGCACGGGCGAAGGTACAAAATCTCAGCATGAATTAACCGATATCGAACAGTCCGTAATGGAAGGAATTATCGTACGTATTCTTGGAAATATGCGCGAAGCGTGGACTACAGTTATCGACCTTCGTCCCCGCCTTGGGCAGATTGACACCAATCCGCAGTTCGCGCAAATTGTCCCTCCCACAGAAATGGTCGTTCTTGTTACGCTGGAAACGAAAGTAGGCGATGTGGAAGGCATGATGAACTTCTGTATCCCGTACCTGACAATTGAGCCAATCATCGGAAAACTTTCCGCTCAATTCTGGTATTCATCGGTGCGAAGAAATGCCACAACAGAAAATCTTAATGTTCTAAAGGATAAGCTCTCAACGGTCGATGTTAATGTAACAGCCGAAATTGGAAAGATAAATGTACCCGTCCGGGATGTTCTTTCCTTACAGATTGGGGATGTAATACGGCTTTATAACACGCGTATCGGCGATCCCTATTCATTAAATATCGGCTCTCGAAGAAAGTTTTTGTGCCGCCCCGGCATTATCGGGAAAAAAATCGCGGTGCAGATAACGCAAAAGATTGTCGAGCTTGGACATGAAGAATTTGAAGAGCTCGCATCAGAAGGAGAAGAGTTATAGTTAAAAACCGGCATCCATGCCAGTTTTTAACTATTTAATAACAATCGGCATTCGTGCCGTTAAAGGAATAAAAATGTGCAGCCGGCCGGCCGCACCAAGGAGAGGTTATTATGATGAGCGATGGCGCACTTTCACAGGATGAAATAGACGCATTATTATCCGGTGTAGATTCCTCTTCAATGGGCGGATCGAGCGCGCCCGCGGCAACGATGGCGCCGCCTCCTGCGAAAGTAAACTTCGATAAAAACGCGCTTCAGACATTCTTCGCATCAACTACAAACGCGCTTTCCGCCAATTTAGCGGCTCTTACAGGCGCTTCTGTAACCCTTACGGGGCCGCAGGTAAACGCGTTTAATCGAGACAGTTTTATGTCATCTCTTCCGGATATGGTCACCGCGATCTCGGCGAATTACACTTCCGGTTTCCCCGGTGAGCATATTTTTATCCTTCCTGAAGAAACAGCGCGGGCTATTGCCAGCCTGATGACAAAGGAAGAAAATATTCAGCTTGATGATATGGCAATGTCAGTTATCGGCGAAGTGATATCCCAGATGGTGGGCACTCAAATTACCGCGATGACTGACAAAACCAAGAATAAATCAATAGCCGCAGCTTCTCCTGTAGCCGCGAATGTTCCCAAAGCGACAGCAGCTCTTCCGGCAGGGGACTTTGCCGTTATGAACTATAACCTTAATCTGGGCGACAACCTTTCGCATCAGATGTGGGAAATACTCGGTGCGGGACCTTCAGCTGATATTTCCAATGGTTTAAATGGCGGCGGTCAAAGCCCAGTGAATGCGCAGATGCCGGGAATGGATATGAGCGGTATGGGAATGCAAGGCATGCAAATGCCGGGAATGGGTATGGGGATGCAGGGAATGGGAATGCAAATGCCTGGGATGGGAATGCAAATGCCGGGAATGGGTATGCAGATGCCCGGAATGGGAATGGGAGGACTTGGTACAGCCAATGTGCAGCCTGTGCAGTTCCCCAATTTAATGCAGCCGCGTCTTGGCGCTCACGAAGCCGGAAATATCGGTCTTATCATGGACGTATCCATGGAGATGACCGTAGAACTCGGCCGCACGCGGAAACTTATAAAAGAAATTCTTGGAATGGGCGAAGGCACGATCATTGAGCTTGATAAACTTGCGGGCGAACCTGTCGACATTCTTGTAAACCATAAATTGATAGCCAAAGGCGAAGTTGTGGTTATCGATGAAAACTTCGGTGTGCGCGTAACAGAAATTGTGTCTCCGATGGAACGGATAAATGACATGGGGTATAACTGATTTTGAGAACTGGCATTTCGATCTGCCATATAAGATAAATAATAAAAAGCCTGGCTTCGGCCAGGTTTTTATTTTGTCTGACGGCTTTTTCTTTATTTGATGTTTCTTAATTTCTCTTTACACTCTTAAATTAAACAGATAAAATGGGCTAAATTGTTTAAATTTTCATCAGATCATTTTAAATACCGCTCTTTTTTTCTGTTTATTTTAATGATATTTGTATTTTGCCCTTTTCTTTACGCAAATTCTACGCAGGTCTGGTATGTCGCTGGAGCAGGCGCGGCAATCGAAGGAAATGACAGAAACACAGGAACAATGCTGCAGCCTCTTGTTTCCATACAGCGGGCTCTTAATTTAATACGATCCGCTTACGCAAATGAAAAGTTTGAAACCGCGATAATCAATATTGACGGCGCTGTTACAAATTACGGCGCTGATATGCAGATGTTCGCGATGGTTTCGGTTCAGGGGTTAAATGCGTACCCGGAGATAATAATCCGCGGATTGGGAACTGTGAATGTAATCGACGCAGGCAGAAGAAACCGCGCGCTTTTTATTGATGACGGAAATCGCGTAACACTGGAAAACATCACATTAAAAGGCGGAGTGAACAGTACCGGTGCAGGAGTTTATGTATTAAACGGCCGTCTCGTTCTGGGATATGACGCTGTTATTAGCGGCAATGAAGGCGGATTTGGCGGAGGTATCTGTATAGATGAAGGCAGTCTTGTCGTGTATGGAAGCATTTCAGACAACAGAGCGGAAAACGGAGGGGGAATTGCTGTCAGGGGTAAAGCTGTTCTTGATTTTTACGGAAAAGCAATCGGTAATTTTGCCGCAAACTCCGGCGGAGGCATACTGTTTGACGGCAGCATCGGAAAAATTGAAAACGGAAAAATAAACAATAATACGGCGGAACGCGGTTCCGGCGGCGGAGTTTATATTCAGAAGGACAGCTCTTCTCTTGTTATAACCAACGCAGAAATTTCAAATAACAAAGCGCAAAGCGGCGGCGGTATATTCGCTTATGCGAGAGTAAAATTGAGGATAATCTCAAGCATTATAACCGGAAATGAAGCAAGGAACGGCGGCGGGATATATTCATTCAATAATGTAAATTTTGAATTACTCAATACGCAAATCAACGGAAACACTGCACAGTCAGGAGGCGGTATTTATTTAGGAGCGAGTGTTCTTTCAATGACAGGAGGTGTTATTCAAAATAACCGTTCATCAGGCTCAGGCGGCGCGGTAATTATGGGCGCTGTTGACGGAATACCGGCTGTTTTTAATATGTCAAGCGGTGAAATAACAGGAAATGAAGCCGCCGGATCAGGCGGAGGAGTTTACCTTAGCGGCGGAACATTTACAATGAGCGGCGAAGCGCTGGTAAAAGGCAATGGTTCTGCAGCAGGAGATTATCCTGGCGGCGGCGGAGGTGTTTATGTGAATCATGGAACTTTCATTATGAAGGACAGAACCGCTTTACGGGGCAACCGCGCTGTCCGGGGAGCGAATCTTTATTTAAACGGAGAAGGATCTGGTTTTTCATTTGAAAGCGGATTCATGGAAGACGGACACGCATCCCGCCATGGCGGCGGAATATATACTGACGGCGCTTCTTTCAGTATTGGAAAGGGAGCTGTTATTCAAAACAACAACGCATTATTAAGCGGCGGCGGAATATATATGATGAATAATGTTATCAGCCTGGAAGACGGCGCATTAATTCGCGGCAATTCTGCAGGACTTAACGGCGGCGGAATAATGATATATCAAGCAGGCGATCTTGTTATTAAAGACGGCGCTGTAATAACCGGTAATAGAGCGGAGCATGGCGCGGGAGTTTTTCTTAACGGGGAAAAGCGCGGCTCTTTCAGCGTAATTATGACAGGCGGTTTAATAGAGAACAATATCGCTGTCCGATCAGGCGGCGGAATCCACGCGGCGGACGGATCAACTGTTAATATCAGCGGAAATTCAATTATACGCAAAAACGCAGCCACATACGGAGGCGGGATTAATTTAAGGAGCGCCGGGGAATCTGTTATAAATGACTCGGTTATAATTCAGAATAATTACGCGCAAGACGGCGGCGGTATATTCTTATCACAAAGTATTCTTACCATGAACGGAGGAGTTATTGAAAACAACACTGCCGCTGCCGGCGGAGGCGGTATTTATTTATTGGAAAACAACAATCTCAACATGAAAGGTAATTCGGTTATCTGTGGTAATACCGCAAGAGACGGAGGAGGTATTTTCGCAAATGAAGCGGAAATAACCATTAATGGAAGCTCGTTATTATCCGGGAATATCGCGAATAATTACGGCGGCGGGATGTGGATTCAAAACGGAAGTATGTCCTTTGGTGATAACGCTGTTTTTCAGGGCAATAAAGCGGCGGAAGGCGGCGGTATTTATGCGCTAAACAGTAATCTTACAATTGGCGGAGACGCTTTGTTTAAAGGTAACAGCGCCGATAACTCAGGCGGCGCTATAATTATGTTTAATATTGAAAATGAAAACGAAACAATTACCGAAAAATCCGCTTGTTTTTTTCTGGGTGAATACGCCTGTTTTGAAAACAACTCCGCAAAAAACGGCAGCGGTATTTATTTGCTTGGCGTTGAATTTATCATGGACGGCGGCAGCTTTACAGATAATACTGCGCAGGAAAACGGAACTGTATATCTTGGCAGAGGGAATGCAGTCTATTCCAGCGGAATTATCAGCGGCAATAGCGCGCAAAACGGCGCAGGAATTTATTTAGGAGAAAGGCAGTTGCTTTTTATGCGCGATTCCGCTCAGATAACGGAAAATAACGCTGAGACGGGAGGCGCTGTATACATAAGCGATGAAGAAAGCCGCTTTACGCTTGAAGACGGAAATATCACCGGCAATAACGCGGACTCAGGCGGAGGAATATATTTTAAATATGCAGATAACTTTTTGCAAACCGGCGGCACAGTTCAGGATAACACGCCTGACGATCTTTTTCTGGAACCATAATAAATTGCAGAAAATATCCATGTAAAATCTATTTAATTGTGGTTTTTTAAAATAATTTGAACCTTTTTATTACTTGATACCAGCCTTTTTATCTGATAAAATACTAAAATGGCAGTAAAAGACCTCTACATAGTCGATAATAGCGAAATAAGCCAGTCAGTAAGGAAATATCTTAACGAATGGAGTGAAATTTCACGCCAGATGGACATAGCCGCCGGGTATTTTGAAATTGGCGGTCTTTTAGAGCTGGATGGAAACTGGCAAAAACTTGAAAAAATCAGAATAATTCTTGGAAATGAGGTAACTAAACGAACAAAGAACGCCTTAGAGGAAATAAAAAAATATTTTTTATCAGGGCTTGATAAAAGTATAGACGAAGAAAAGGAAAAAAATGAGTTTCTTTTAGGGCTTCCAGCTATAATGGCGGCTTTAAAAACAAAAAAAATTGAATGCCGCGTTTATGATAAAAATAAATTTCATGCTAAAGCGTTTATCACATATCTTAGAGAGGATTTTCAAAAGCAATTTCCTTCTTCAATGAATATAACTTCAGGATATGCTCTTGTTGGTTCAAGTAACTTTACAAGCGCAGGCTTGACCAGAAACATCGAGCTTGACGTGCAGGTTTCGCATAACGTAGAAGCGTTACAGGAATGGTTTGACAAGCACTGGAAAGAAGCTACTGATATAACAGAAGCGGTTCTAAGTACAGTAGAAAATCAATGCCGTGAATATTCACCGTATCAGGTTTATTTAAAATCGATGTATGACTATTTTAAAAACAGAGAGATGTCGGTAAGCGAATGGGAAAAAAATGAATCAAAGATTTTTAAACAGCTTTCGCAGTATCAGCGTGACGGCTACAATACA
>JAIRQF010000102.1 GCA_031256635.1 Treponema sp.
TCCATCATATTTATCGCGGCGACAACAGGAATTCCAAGCTCGGTGAGCTGTGTTGTAAGGAACAAGTTACGCTCCAAATTCGTGCCGTCAATGATGTTCATAATTGCGTCAGGGCGTTCATCGATTAAATAATTACGCGTAACAACTTCTTCCAGTGTGTATGGGGAAAGCGAATAAATGCCGGGCAGATCTGTTACCGTTACATCCTTATTGTCTTTTAATCTTCCTTCTTTCTTTTCCACTGTTACGCCCGGCCAGTTTCCTACAAACTGGTTTGATCCTGTAAGAGCGTTGAAAAGTGTTGTTTTACCGCTGTTGGGATTTCCGGCAAGCGCTATTTTTATAGCCATGTTATACTCCTTCTACTTGAATTAGTTCGGCATCTGCTTTCCGCAGGGAAAGCTCATAACCTCGTACCGTAATTTCAACAGGATCACCTAAAGGGGCTACTTTTCGTATTGCGACGCATGTAGAGCATATTAAACATTAATTGACAATATGGAATGTATTTAAACAAAAAACACCGTTTAGTCTTGCCCAAACGGTGTTTACGCTGTTAAAACAACGTGCGCGGAATCGGCGGATCATTAAGTTATAATTTATTGATATATCTTACATGAACTTCAGGCGTGCCGTAGCTATGCCTTGGCCAATGAACCTCGCCATAGATTTCAATGGTATCGGTTTCGGCGATACTTATCCCCTGATACCATAAATTCTGTAATTCTTTTGGTCCGATTTTTACAAGTACATCGCCTGAAGAATCACGGAAAATATACAAGTTGCTTGCTCCGTAAAATTGGACAATATTCCCTTGTATTACTATCGGTGATTTATGATAGTATGTCCATGCTTGAACAACGGGGACAGCTTGTAATCCGTATCCATATTGACCTTGTATAATCTGTCCTGGAATAATCTGTTGTCCTGGAACAATGGTCTGTCCCGGAATTACTTGCTGCCCTGTAAATTGGGCAAACGCGCTTCCTGCGGAAACGAAGAAAACAAAACCTAAAACTAAAACCGCTGTATACTTTTTCATGTGTATACCTCCTAAATTGATTTGCATATCTGTGTTTCTGCCGAACCGTTCGATATGCTTTTATGAATAATATACACCCCTAAAAATACAAAGCAATTCACCAAATTAGGTGAGACATGCGGTTTTAAACTGTTTTTTAACTACCAATATAGGTGATATTGGGTATTTTTGACCGATTTTTTATCAATTCTCACTCGGAGAATTGTGTCAACAGGTCTATAAAACATGGAAGAAAAATATTATTTTTTTCTTCTTTTTGGTTTTTCTACCAGTAATCCTTCCGTTTCTTTCCGGTATAAATAAAATAAATGTGAAATACGGTCTGTGTCATTGGTAAATTCTTTTCCATAGGCTTTTTCAACCGCTTTGTCCAATTTTTGGTGTGCTTTTAATAATTCAAGAGGCATTGTTAAAGGGTCGTATAAGGCCGCTAAACTGGAATTAGGAAATTTATCACGTATATTTAAAACTTCTTGTACTGCTTTTTCAATTGCTTCCTTCTGTTTAACAGTAGGATTAGGAAAAGCAAAATTATTATAAACTATTGTATTTGAATAACGATAATCATTTTTTAATCTGCCACAAACATAACTTGTCCATACCATGTGCATTTTTGACGTTAAAATACCAAAATGATATAACGAAGCGTCCGGAAGTGTAAAATTGGCATTGCTTGTAATAACATTTTTATCTATATAACCTATAGGTATATATTTTCTGTTATCAGATGAAACAATTGGTATAAGTAAATAATCAGATTTAGGCTGTCTTATGCTTGTAAAAAGCGAAGGTGTTTCAGAGGAAGCGTTTGCTTGTTTTTGAAGGCTTTTTTCCCTAAATTTTCGTACCTGTTCTAAACGAGCTGTTAATATTTTTGAATTTTTAATATCAGCGGTGTCTGCATTTACCAGCCAAAAGCAATAACGATAAATATTATTTATAAAATCATCAGAACTCATAAAACGTTTAATATATTTTTTTAGTTTTGGTTCTTTTTTTAAAATCTCATCTTTTTCCTCAGAAGAGAGTAATAAAAAACCACCTTCTCTCGGTTCGCTTCCATAAGATAACTCCGGTGTTTTCTCTTGAATTGGAGTTGATTTCTTTTTAATAAATATTGTTTCCGCTTCGATTAAATAATGATTTATCATCTTTGGTGAATAAGAATGAGGCTCACTTTTGACATCATCATAAACAAATAATAATTTTTGAGCATCAAATAAAGAAAATCCAATTATTACTACATAAACTGCCGCCTTTCCTTTTGCCTCATTACTCCATTTAAAAGTTTGATGTGCAAAGTTAATTTTAATATTATATTTATTAAACAGGCTATTCCATAAAATTAATGCTTGTTCTCCCTGACATATTGAATTTGTAGATACAAAAGCAACATTAATTTTTGTGTTTTGGATATATTGAGAAGATTTTATATACCATGCAGTAACATAGTCAAGTGTTTTAGCAGTTACATTATCTTTAAAAATTACTTGTAAATCACTTTTTTGTTTTTCTGTTTGAAGTTTATATCCCACAAAAGGAGGATTACCTAAAATATAATTTAATTCATTTTTTGAAACAATATTTTCCCAATCAATTGTAATAGCATTGCCAATAACTATATTAGGTGTAGCTGTTAAAGGAATACGAACAATATATTTGCCAAATTTTTCTGAGGCAATAGTATTCATTAAATGATCCATAAGCCATAATGCCGCCTTTGCTATTTGCGCAGGGAATTCTACAATTTCTATGCCGTAAAATTGATCAACATTTACTCTAATCATCAATTCAATATCTAATATTTTTTGATCTTGCAGGTATTCAGTTAATACTTTGATTTCAAGCAAACGTAATTCCCGATAACTTACCACCAGAAAATTACCACAGCCGCAAGCGGGGTCAAGAAATTTCAATGTTTGTAATTTGGTATGAAAATCCAATAACCTTTGCATTCGTAATGCTTTAGATAATTTTTTTATCATATAAAATTCATTCCATAAATCATCAAGAAATAAAGGTTTGATTACTTTTAATATATTTATTTCGCTTGTGTAGTGTTCGCCTAATTCACGCCTTGATTCTTTATCTTTTATACTCTGAAACATTGCGCCAAATATTTCAGGTTTAATTTTGCTCCAATCCAATTTGCAACAATTTAATAATGTTATACGCATATTAGAATTGAAAGCCGCTGTTGATAATCTTTCTTCAAATAAGCTGCCGTTTATATAGGGAAACTTTTTAAATATTTCACTTATGTTTTTCTGTCTTTCATCTTTAGGTTTATTTAACATTTCAAATAATAAACCTAATTCCTGTGCTAAATTAGAACCATCTTCTTTGGTATCCAATATATATTTAAAAAATACTTTCTTTTCATCAAATATGCCTGAGTCATCGGCAAATAAACAGAATAATAACCTGACAAGATACATTTCAAGTTCATGCCCGGTATAATTATTTTCTTTTAATGCGTCATGCAATTCGCCCATGTGTTCGGCGGCTTCAATATCTACTGGATTAACGGCTTTATATTCAACATCTTTGTAACCTGCCAAAAAGCCAAATAGTTCTACTTTGTTCACTAAATCTTCCAATAAAAAAATTTCAGGGTTTTTATTTTCATCCAGGTAGTAATAATCAAATGATAAAAAATCGGAAATTAAAATACAGCTTGGAAGGTCTTTATCATTTAAATTTTCCGCATATTCTTTAGCTTGTAAATAAGCTTTTGCCTTATCTTTTCCAGGCGATTTCATTTCTATAATGATGTTACCCTTATAGAATAAATCCATATAACCTTTTTTTGATGATATGTTTTCACCAAATAAATCTTTCTCTACGCCGATATTTATACGGCTTTCTAATATAGCAACCCTTTTTCTTGAAACACCGAAAACATTAAAAAAGTCAGTCATAAAATCATAAGCGTCTGATTTTTCTATAGCGGTTCTTGATTTGTCTTTCCATTCATCGCAGAATTGAGACGCTCTTAATCTGATTTCGTTCCATGTTAAAGGCATTATTTGTTTTCCTTTTTCGGTTTCTTTTTAGTAGATTCTTTATCTAATTCTTGTTTTAAAAATTTTTATAATTTAACACCTCAATATTCCTTATCATCTAGGAATAAAATTATATTTCATGCTTCTAAACATTCATCACATATTGAATAATTCAATTAAACAGTTTTCTTAATTCCGAAATAATCTCTTTATATGAATTAATTTCATTTTTTAAATCATTGTTTTCCTTCTCAAGCGATAATATTTTATTATTAAGGATTGATATTTCATTGTTCAATTGTCCTATCTTATCCTGACCAAATGAGACTTCTGTATTCAATTGTTCGATTTTGTTCTGATTGCATGACAAAAATATAATTGATAATAGAAAAACAATAAAAAGTTTTTTATACATATTTTCCTTCTTAAACACTAATAATTTTTATACTTTATTTTTGGCAAAATTATACATTGTGTCAAGTACAGGTTTATCGTTCATGTTCAGTTTCATTTTACATGATTTGTTATTATATCTTTCTGCCTGCGCCTTTCTTTGCTGCCTTTCGCAACATATAACGGCTCCATTGTGCGCGGATCAAGGCCGGTGTAGTACATCACGGTGGATAATGTTCCGGGAGTGGGATAAAATTCCTGTGTTTGTTCAGGCGTAAATCCTGTCTTTTTAAGGTAGCGCGAAAGTTCCTGCGCTTCCTTCATGCCGGCGCCGGGGTGGGCGCAGATAAAGTATGGTAAAAGATACTGTCTTAATCCAAGCCGCTTGTTTAAAGCGGTAAAATCCTTTCTGAATTGCTCATAACAGGCGCAGCCGGTCTTTCCCATAGCGTCAAGTACATTATCGCTGATATGTTCCGGGGCAACCTTTAGTTGTCCGCTTACATGATGGGCGCACAGGGTTTCCAGAAACTCATTTCCGTTTTTTTTATCATACTGAATAAAATCAAACCGGATTCCTGATCGGACAAATACCTTTTTTATGCCGGGTATTTCACGCAGCGATTTTAATGTTTTCAGGTATTCACTGTGATCCGCTTTCAGTTTCGGGCAGGGTTTTGGATATAAACATTCGCGCTCCGGACAAAAACCGCCTCTTTTTTGTTTTTCGCAGACCGGGCGGAAAAAATTCGCGGTCGGTCCTCCCGCATCATGAATATAACCTTTAAAATCTTCGTGTTTAACAAGACTGCGCGCTTCGCGTAACAGGCTTTCTTTACTGCGGCCTGTAACAGCACGTCCCTGATGTCCTGTAATCGCACAGAAAGAGCAGCCGCCGAAACAGCCGCGGCTTGAAACAAGCGAGAAAGAGACCTCTTTTAACGCGTTGATTCCCTGCGTATACATCGGATGGGCTTCTCTTGTAAAGGGAAGTTCATATAATCGATCCAGTTCATAAGAAGAGAGGGGAAGGGCAGGGAGATTCTGAATAACATAACGCTGCGAGCATCCGCTGTCGTTTTCTTCGGCTAACGGTTTTGCCGTCAATGGATCGGCGTTTAATTTTTGTATCATGAAATGTTCCGCATATGCGCGTAAGGAAACTTCATCTTTTCCTTTCACATTTTCGTAAGGAGGCAAAAAGATCGCGTCCTTCCATTGTTCCGCCGCTGCTCTCCCGGAAATGGCTTTATTTCCCGCAACACGGATGCATGTTCCTCTTACTTCGCGTATGCTGCCGATATCTTCGCCTGCCTTAAGACGGCTTGCGATTTCAAGTAACGGTTTTTCTCCCATTCCGTAAACAAGAATATCCGCTTTTGAATCAAGGAGAATTGAGCGGCGCACCGTGTCCGACCAGTAGTCATAATGCGCAAAACGGCGCAGGCTTGCTTCAATTCCTCCGATGATGACAGGAAGTTTTGCGGCACTTTTAAAAGCGCGCCTGATACCCTCGACATAAACAAGTATGGCGCGATCAGGGCGCATTCCGCTTTTGCCGCCGGGTGAATACGCGTCATCGGAACGTTTTCGTTTTGCGGCGGTATAATGCGCGACCATTGAATCCATGCTGCCCGCGCTTACCAAAAAACCAAGGCGCGGTTTTCCAAGTACAGTGTATGATGATATATCTTTCCAGTCAGGTTGTGGAATTATCCCGACACGAAAGCCGTTATTTTCCAGGTAACGTCCCAAAAGCGCCGCCGCGAAAGAAGGATGGTCTACATAAGCGTCGCCTGATACAAAAATGAAATCACATTCATCCCAGAGGCGCTCTTCCATTTCGCGGCGGCAGACAGGCAGAAAACTATTATACCGACCGCTCTTTGTTTCGGATGTTTGAAAGAGACAAGAATTATCAGATTGTTTTTTTGATTTAGACGCCGACAACGGCAGTAACCTGCGGTATTTCCTTTTTTAGGTAACTTTCGATTCCCATTTTTAGCGTCATCTGCGACATCGGGCAATGACCGCAAGCCCCTGTAAGTTTAACAGAGACTACGCCTTTATCATCTACCGATACAAATTCAACATCGCCGCCGTCAGCCTGTAAAGAAGGTCGGACATTTTCCAACGCGTTTTTTACCTGTTCTTCCATAATGACTCCTTACGGAGAGAGAGGGATTTGTCTTCCATTCGCATACATCCTGTATACTCATTCCAGACCGGGGTTTTTACTAAACGCGCGTCCTGCGCGTTTACCCTACGGAACCTTCGGTTCCTTCGGGCCGTAAAAACCCTTCAAATCCCAACCTTCCATCTTATAATAAATTTATATTAGTGAAAAAGTTCTTCGCTAATAATTTATTTTCGGAGAGAGAGGGATTTGAACCCTCGGTACCCTTCCGGGTACATACGACTTCCAATCGTACACCTTCGGCCGCTCGGTCATCTCTCCTGATACAGGATATAACGTTATCATAAATTACAGGTTTTTACAATAGAAGATTTCCACGGTGTTTAATTCATCAGTCGTCTATTTCCAATTTTTCACCGCTTGTTTTTTATCTGACTTGTCCTTTATCTTGTACGCAACAATCATTATATTTCTTTTTAATTCTAAAGCAATCGTTTAAATGAACTATCTGATGTCTTGTTACCGGCATCATGATTAATCCTAAAATATTTTTCCTTCTCCAGAAATCAAGCAGCCATATTGATTTTTCATTATTTGTTACGCCGCCATTTTGCTTTATTTTTTCCAGTTGTTCTTTACTTACTTTTCTTTTTATATCCGTATATTTTAATGATTCGATAATTTTTTTTACGGATTTTCCGGTTTTTAATCTGTATGCTTTTAATTCGCCGATGTTTATTTCTTTATTAAATGTTTCCATTTCTGAATGAGACATTGCGTTTCCTGTGTCTTTAATTTTTATATTTAGTTTTTTCCGGATTTCATCGTTGAATACAGTTTCCCTGTTTCCGATTAAAATGCCGCAAACAATGTCTTCTATGCGTGTAATATGCCATATATTCCATAATATTGATGTCTCTTTTTTGGAAATTATTCTGCAGGTTTCATCATTCATGTTTTCCCATAATTTGTCGTAATATGTGTCAATTTTTCCAGCATATACTTTCTTATCATGCAGTAAACTGTGCATTTCAAGTAACAAGGCAATGCCTTTTGTGAAAGTATTTTGGTTTGTAAGGCAGACTGCGAGATTTTTTTGATTTTCATTCCAGTTTTTTGATACGTTTATCATTATTCGGAGAGAGAGGGATTCGAACCCTCGGAACCCGTGAGGGCTCAACGGTTTTCGAGACCGCCCGATTCAACCGCTCTCGCATCTCTCCTATTGCGCTGGTGTTTTACTTTAACTGCTTGTAAAAAGAGTGTCAAGCAAGATTTTTGAAGCTGACACGATTTGAACGTGCGGCCTGCAGATCCGCAATCTGCTGCTCTATCCAGCTGAGCTACAGCTTCCTTAAATACAATCATGAAATTTTACAAAGTAAAACTTCAAAATAAAAAAACGCATAGCATTTTTTATTACGGAGCAGGGGGGATTCGAACCCCCGGTACCCTTTCGGGGCACAACTCCTTAGCAGGGAGCCCGATTCGGCCGCTCTCGCACCGCTCCAAGGAATGTCTTTAATCTATAAAAATCATGAAATTTTACAAAGTAAAACTTCAAAATAAAAAAATGCGCAGCATTTTTTTATTACGGAGCAGGGGGGATTCGAACCCCCGGTACCTTTCGGCACAACGGTTTTCAAGACCGCCTCCTTAAACCGCTCGGACACCGCTCCAGTAAAGCAGCCCGTTAAGGGCTGTCTATCCTAATAAAATTAACACGAGCCGGCGCAGGAAAAGTCCCAACTACGGAGTAATAATAGGCAGCCTTTAGGCTGCCGTACGCGCCGCTCCTGTTATTATCACATGATGATACACAAGACGGTATCTTTTGTCTATATGAATGATAATGGAAATTGATCGATTGGGTCAAGCTGACGAATTTGTTTAGTTAAAAAAATTAGAAGTTAAAATTTTAGCTCCTCATTGTTTTTTTCTTATTGCTGTCTGACTGTTTGGCGTACCTGGCTGTCTGTGAAACCGTCGATTTCCTTTACAATTGCAAGCCAGTGGTTCGCTTCCCTTTCGGAAGTGTAAGGGCCAAGACGCACGCGGAACAGGTTTTGACCGTTAATTTCACGGTTTTCTATAATTGATACAAGGCCTTTGGAGGCAAGAAGTTCTCTGGCGTCTTCGGCTCTGACCATGGCGCTGTAGGCTCCTATTTGAATCCAGAAATCATTTATTGTTCTTGTCGCCGCCGCCGTTCTTGATGAACCGGCCGCTGCCGCACTTGCGGTATTTTGAGTAACAGAAGCTGCGGCGCTTGGCGTTGAAACCGGAGCTGTTGTCTGAACCGGCTGCCTTACAACAGGCGCAGAGGCTGATGTATTTACGGCTGCTACAGGTACAGGAATCCTGATTGTCAGACTGTCTGTGTCATTTCTGTCAGAAATTATAACAGTTTCCAGAATATCATTTTCTATTTTGGGATTATCAACAGTTAGAATTATTTCCGGAATATTGATTACCGCGGGTTGTTCTATAATATTGCCTGAGCCGGTTTCCGCGGGAAGTACTCTTCCGCTGGAATACGGAAGAGGCGAAGTTAAGGACGCTTCCTGCCTTTGCGCGTTAGGTGTAGTGAGAACCAGCGCGACAGTTATTGTAACAAGCAAAAAAACGCCGACAGATACTGCAACCAGTAATAATTTTCTCATTTCTTTTTCCATTTAATGTATCCCCTCTGTAATCATGTCAATCCGGCGTTTCAGTTTTCGCATGCCGGAAAATCCTGAGTTTCCTACTCTATAAATTTCGGCATTTGAAGATAAATATTGAGAGGTGAAGTCCTTTTGACTTTTAAAGCGCCTTGCTATTTCTTTAAAAGGGAGTTTGTCCCTTTTTTTCGCCCTGAAAAACCTTATTAAATATGGAGCTGTAACGATAATTATTTTTTCCAGTTTTCTGAATACCGAAGAGCGGTGAAGGAGCGCGGCATTTATTACGCAGCTTCCTTTTTGAGACGCTATCCATTTTTCGGTTAAAAGATTTGCCGCAGGATGCACAATTGCTTCAAGAGCGGCAAGTTTTTCCGGTTTTCCGAATACGCGCTCTCCCAAAAGGCTCCTGTCCAAAGTTCCGTCTGTTTTTTTTAAATCCGCGCCGAATTGCGTAAAAATTGTTTCTTTTTCTGATTCAAGCGCTTGATAACCCAATTTATCAACATCAAGTACAGGCAGTCCCCTTTTTTCAAGTAAAGACGCGATAAAATTCTTTCCCGCGCAGTATTTTCCGGTAAGCCCAATTAACATATAACACACCTTAAAATAGTTTTATTATGATAAACCTGAATAATCGAATTTATAACAACTTTAGCTGCTATCAAATAGATCGGCAAATATTGAAGTATGGCTAAGCCATACATTTGTATGATATAATGTTGAATTAATGGACTGGCAGCGAATTGTTTATTTTTTACCCGGTGTGCTTATCGGTCTTACCGTTCATGAGTATTTTCATGCTTTTTGCTCTTGGAAATTGGGTGATAATACCGCCCGCGATCAGGGACGGCTCACATTAAACCCAATTAAGCACATTGATATTATTGGCTTTTTATTTATTATTTTCGCGGGTTTCGGATGGGCCAAACCTGTACAGTTTAATCCTGAGAATCTGCGAAATTTACGCCGCGATAAGGCATTGATTGCCGCTGCAGGCCCATTTTCCAATCTTGTGCTTGGAATAATATTCGCGTTATCCATTAGGTTATTGCTTGTACTTCATGCCAGTTATAATTTGAGCGTAAGCCAATTCTCTTTTCATCTTTATTTTATTTTATACTTTGCCTCTTCGATCAACTTCGGGCTTTTTATTTTTAACCTGCTGCCCATACCGCCGCTTGACGGCAGTCATATTGTTTTTTCCGGTCTTAACCTCAGTTATGATACAGAGGAAAAAATCAGAAAAATAGGAATGCCGGTTTTATTTTTAATTATTATTATTCAGAATTATTTTAATATTACCATTATCCCGATTGGACAGGCTGTCGGCGCTCTTATGGATCTGTTTTTTTAATAGAGTTGTTTGATAACTTCAGTTATTGAACCAAACGAAGTTTGATACTTCCATATTAATCTTCTTCCATAAACCGCTGAATTGCTGATGCCGAAAATCCTTCGTTTTTTAACTGAAACTTTATATTGCGCATAACATTTTCCGCTTTTTTTGCGCGTTTCTTTGCGAATTTTTCTAGCATGGCAAATTCCGCCTGTTCGTCCAGCGCTTCTTTCAGCGCGGCTTGCGCGATGTCGTGATCAATACCACGGGCGTATAATGATGAGAGCAGTCTCCGCGGGCTTCGCGCAAAACGAAGACGGGACTGCAACCACATGCGGGCAAAACGGCTGTCATCAAGGAGGTTAAGTTCACATAAGCGGGAAATGACTTCGCTTATGCCGGCGGCATCACAGCCGCGTTTTTCCAGCTTGCGTGCAAGACCGCATGAGCATTGTTCCGCCCTTGCGATCAAACGCAGCGCAATTTTTTCTGCTTTTTTATAATCGGGATTAGTATGGTTATTATTGTCTCCCATACTGTCCTGATTTTTAACGTTTGGAGAACTGGAAGCGTCTTCTGGCTCCGGGGCGTCCGTATTTCTTGCGTTCGACCATTCTGGGATCGCGGGTAAGGTAGCCATTGGCGCGAAGGCTTGCGTAATTGGTATGATCTACCTGACAGAGCGCTCTTGAAAGCCCGTGACGGCATGCGCATGCCTGACCGTTGTTGCCTCCGCCGTAAACGTTTATCAATATATCAAACTTGTTTTCGCTTGCGGTTACCATTAAAGGCTGGCGCACCATTAGCACATGTTCGCCCTGCGGGAAATACACGGCTAATTCCTTGCCGTTTATAACGATTTTTCCGCTTCCGTCCCGTACATAAACCCTTGCTACCGAAGTTTTTCTTCTTCCTGTGCCTATTCCAAGATTTTTAATCATAATTTTTCCTTTATGCCTCTATCTGTTCAGGTTTTTGACTTGAGTGCGGATGCTCTGTTCCGGCGTATATTTTTACATTTTTCGCCATCTTTCTTCCCAGCGGCCCTTTCGGAAGCATTCCCTTTATGGCGTTTTCCAGAGGCATTGTCGGATGCCTTGCCATTACGCTCTCGAAATTATTGGCTTTAAGTCCGCCTATATAGCCTGAATGGCGGTAATACATCTTTTGCTGGGCTTTTCTGCCGGTCACCGTAATTTTATCCGCGTTTATTACTACTACAAAATCCCCGATTTCCTGATTAGGCATAAAAATCGCCTTGTTTTTTCCACGGACAATGGACGCGGCTTTTGCCGCCACTCTGCCCAGAACCTTCCCCTCTGCGTCAATGATAAACCACTTCCGTTCTACCGACGCGGGTTTTGCAAATACTGTCTTCATGTTAATAACCTTTTTATCACCTTTTCATTAATTATAACGGGAGCTTAAAATTAGCAAATTAAAGGAGAAGTGTCAAGTGGTGAAAAACGACCGTAAAATGGCTTGTGTTCACTGCACGTCGTTTTTTTTATACCTGACTTTGATTTTTCTAAATAATTAAAAAAGACCTCTATATTAAAAATGCCAATTAATTCCTGCACGTTTCATTATGCCGTTTGCGGTATGACGGGAGACTATTTTATGATCTACCGTAATAGGTAATTTCGTAATAGGGCTGAACCATACATCATGATCACCCCTTCCTCGCCATAATAAATAACAGCCATTTTGAGATAGTTTGGATTTTACATCTTTCTCATAACTAGCCATTATGCTACAATTGCCAGACGATCAGCCTTGAAATGTAGTTTTGCCTGAGGAAACGTTTTTCCATCCTGTTCAAGAAGGCTGGGAATTGCAGATTTTACCCGTTCAATCAGGTTATCAAATGAAGAAGACTCAAGAATAAGTCCCGGTATGTCATTGCTTTCAGCAATCCATACAGAGGCTTCATCATCCCAAGTCATCATTATATCATATTCGTTCATAAAAAATTATAGATTCTGTTCCTGAATATGTCAACGAACCGTTTTATAAAAATTTACAATCGCCTGTACCGCATTATAAAAATCGTCCTGTTTCCGCTTTATCACTTTAATTTTCTTTTAACATTTTTCATGCGGTTCCAATTAATAACAAATTATATTATATTTAGAAAAACAGTAAATACTTATGGAATGGTACAAAGATGCGATAATTTACCACATTTACGCGCTTTCTCTTGCGAACGCGCCGGCTGTTAACGATTATACGCAGCGGCGCAATACCGTATCTGAAATTGAAAAGTGGATACCGCATATAAAGGGCATGGGCTTTAATACCGTATTATTCAGTCCTGTTTTAAAATCAAAATCACACGGATATGATGTTACGGATTATTATGAAATTGATAACCGTATCGGCACTAACGGCGGGTTTCAGTCTCTTGTTAAAACTTTTCATGATAACGGAATCAGGGTAATCATAGATTGTGTTTTTAATCATTGCGGGCGGGATTTTTTCGCTTTTAAGGAATTGCAGAACCGCAACATGAATTACGCCGGCTGGTTTTCAGGAGTGGATTTTTCAAAACAAAGCCCGATGGGTGATCCTTTTACATACGACACATGGAGCGGGCATTTTAAGCTGCCGAAATTCAATCTGAAAAACGCCAGTGTAAAAGAATATCTTTTAAGCGCGGCGCGTCTGTGGATCGATACATTCGATATTGACGGCATGAGGCTGGACGCCGCAGATGTTCTTGATAAAAACTTTATGACAGAGCTTCGGCACGTAACAGAAGAAAAGAAAAATGATTTCTGGCTCATGGGCGAAGTTGTGCACGGTGATTATTCAAAGTGGGTAAACGCGCAAACATTGCACAGCGTAACAAATTATTTTCTATATAAAAGTTTATACTCAAGCCACAATGAAAATAATTTATTTGAACTGGCGCATTGTCTTGAAACTTCCGTTCCCGCTAACGGGCTGCCTCTTCTTTCATTTTTGGATAATCATGATCAAAACCGCATTGCAAGCGCGGTTTCCAATCCCGCGCATTTAAATACATTGTACGCGCTTCTTTTTACACTGCCGGGGATTCCCTGCGTTTATTTCGGCAGCGAGTGGGGCATCAGGGGAGAGAAGGAAAAATATTCAGATAGTCCGCTAAGGCCTTATATTGATATTGAAAAAAGGTATGATTTCAGCGCACCTCTGACAGGGTACATTAATAAACTCATTTCAATAAGACAAAATGAAAGCGCGCTTAAATACGGAAGTTATAAAAAGCTCTATCTGGAATATGACTGTCCTTTTATGTTTAAACGCAGTTATGAAAACCAGCGAATCATTGTAGCTGTCAATATCAAAGACCGTGATGATTTTATTGATTTAAATTCTCACTGCATAAACGAATTAACAGATTTATTAAGCGGGGAATGTATTACTCCTCAGTACTACATGATAAAACCGCATTCTGTTCTGATATTGAAGGAGAGTCATTCTTCATTTTCTTAAATTCCCTGAAAATAAAAATGAAGGATACTGCAGATGAGCAAATATCAGCCAAAGGGAATGCCCAATAAACACCGTATATGGGACGAAGTCCGATTGCTTCGAACAATGCCGGTAAAAATAAAAGCGCCGGTATTAAAAATAAAATTTGCCGCGAAAGACTCACGACGGAAGCCTGAACCGGTTTACCGATCGCCTGAAAAAATTGTCCGCCCAGCATTTGAACCGCTACAAAGGGAAACATACTGGCGCAAATACGCATTGTTAACATTCCAAGATCGCGCAGGCTGCCTTTGTCTTTGCTGAAAAGAGAAAATAAAAAGCCCGGAGCTGTCTGAATAACAAGAAAACCTGTTGTAAGAAAAACTGTGTAAGCGATTATCGCAAGCTTAAAACATTTTTTAACACGATCATACTGTTTCGCTCCGTAGTTATAACCGATAATCGGCTGCGCGCCCTGCCCAATTCCCATCATCGGCATAAAGATAACGGTAAAGACAGTAAAGAAAATTGTCATGGCAGTAAGAGCGTCCTCTCCGCCGTATTTTAAAATTGTTACATTCTGTAGGATGCCTGCGAAACTCATCGCGAACTGCATAATAAAAGGCGCGAACCCAATCGCAATAATCTGACCTGTGAGTCTTGCTTCCAGTTTCATGTATCTTATGCGGAACCTAAGGCGCGTCCATTTTGAATTAAAGTATCCCAAAACAAGGACAAGAGAGCAAAACTGGGAAATGACTGTGACCCACGCGGCTCCCGCGACACCCAAATCCAGAACAAAAATAAAAATGGGATCAAGAATAATATTTAAAACAGCTCCTGTCAGCTGAACAATCATTGAAGTTTTCGGGTGCCCGTCAGAGCGGATAAAATGGGTAAGTCCCGGGCTCATCGCGCCGAAGATCGCGCCGTAGAGCGTTATGCGCAAATATGTTCCGGCGTATTCGTAAATTTTTCCTTCCGCTTTCAGAATATTACGCAGAATCGGATCCATAAAGCCAAGAGCCGCGATTATGCCAATTGCGGGAATCAGAAAAAGCAGCAGAAAAGCGTGCCCCATTATTTTTTCAACTTCGTCGTGGCGTTTTTCACCCATACGAATCGCAAAGAGAGAGTTCGCTCCGATGCCGATAAGCATGGAGCAGGCCATTATAATCATTGTAACAGGCATCACAAGGCCGATGCCCGCGATAGCCAGAGGATCAATTCCATGCCCCAAATAGATACGATCAACAATGTTATAAAGAGCGTTAACAAGCATTCCGATAACTGCCGGAATTGAAAAACTGAGCAATAATTTACCAATAGGTTCTTTTCCGATACGGTCTGTAGCAAGGGCAGGCGCCGCTTCCGCTTCTTTTTCTAATTTTGTTTCATTCAAATTAATTACCTGTGTAATATGGAATTAGTATACATTATTCGATATACTTTTGTATCAGGAGACAACGATGATAATAGCAATAAAACCCGGTGTCAGTAAAGATGAGATAAAAAAATTAATCACAGACCTTGAAAATCTGGGAGTAAAGGTGGACGCTTCGCAGGGAGCGTCGCAGATTGTTCTGGGACTTGTCGGAGACACTACAGTAATAAACGATGAGGCTGTAAGAGCGAATCATTTAGTCGAAAGAGTTATCCGCGTACAGGAACCCTATAAAAGAGCCAACCGCATATTTCATCCTTTGGATACGGTGCTTGAATTTAAAAAAGAAAATGCGAAAATCGGCGGCTCTTCTTTTGCGGTAATCGCAGGACCCTGTTCTGTAGAAAGCCGCGAGCAGCTTGTTTCTGTCGCCGAGGCTGTAAAAAAATCAGGAGCCGCTTTCCTGCGTGGCGGCGCTTTTAAACCGCGGACAAGCCCCTACAGTTTTCAGGGAATGGGATGCGAAGGCATCGATCTTCTTGTTAAAGCAAAAAAAGAAAGCGGGCTTCCTGTCGTTACCGAATTAATGGAAATAAGCCAGCTTGAATTATTTGAAGATATTGACATGATTCAGGTGGGAGCCAGAAACATGCAGAATTTTAATCTTTTAAAAGAGCTTGGCCGCAGCAAAAAGCCGATTCTTCTTAAACGCGGAATGGCTTCCACAATGACCGAGCTTCTTATGGCGGCTGAATATATCATGGCAGGCGGAAACAGCCAGATTGTTCTTTGCGAGCGCGGGATTCGCGGCTTTGATAACTTTACGCGTAACATTCTTGATCTAGCGGTTATTCCCGCGCTTAAGAAAAAGACTCACCTTCCTGTAATTGTGGATCCAAGTCACGCCACTGGCCTTTCATGGATGGTTCCCGCGATGTCAAAAGCCGCAATCGCCGCCGGAGCCGACGGTATTATCGTCGAAGTTCACAATGATCCGGAGCATGCCCTTTGCGACGGAGAACAGTCGCTTACGCCCGATCAATTTGATAATCTTATGAGTACTCTTCGAAAGTACGCGGAAATTGAAGGGAAAATTATTTAAAAAATTTTTATGCAAAAAAATGTCAGTGATTGCAATATCGGTATTGCCGGGTTGGGCCTTATGGGCGGCGCGATAGCCAGGGCGCTCCGGGATAAATGCGGCGTTACGCGCCTTTTTGCCTGCGACAAAGACAATAAGACACTTGAAGCGGCGCGGCAGGAAGGGCTTATAGACAAAGGTTTTGATGCGGCTAACGCGGGAGAAATGCTTGCGTTATGTGACATTGTTTTCCTCTGCCTGAATCCGTCTTTAATACCCGGCTTTCTTGAACAATGGAAAAATACTTTTAAAAAGGGCTGCCTAGTCACGGATATCGCGGGAACCAAAGAGAGCATTGCAGAAGCGGCGCAAAAATTCTGCGAAGAGAGAAAAAGCGATTGTTTGGATTTTATCCCGGGGCACCCGATGGCCGGAGCGGAAAAAAGCGGCTTTAGCAATTCGCAGTTATGTAATTTTAACGGGAAAAATTATATTTTGACTCCCCTGTCATGCAACAAACCGCAAAACATTGAGCTTCTTAAAAACCTGATTTACAGCATGGGATTTTCGCGTATAACTCAGGTAACGCCTGCGGAGCATGATCGGAAAATCGCTTTTACAAGCCAGCTTTGCCACGTAATAGCTGCCGCCTTAATTGACTGCGAAAGCGACACTGAAATAACACGCTTTGGCGGCGGCAGCTTCGAAGACCTTACCCGTATCGCAATGCTTAACGCGCCGATGTGGACAGAGCTTTTCATTGAAAACCGCGTCTCTCTTCTTGACAGGATCGATCAATTTGAAAAAAGCCTTGAAGAGTTAAAAACGCTGATAAATAATTCACAATCAGATAAACTGGAAGAAAAACTTGCAGCTATCAGGGATCGCAGAATCGCAATGAGCAGTGTGCAGAAATGAAAAGTAACGAACGCGTTTTTTTCAGATGATTTGGTGATGAACTTACATCAGTTTTGCTCAGGTTGTCGAAAAATTTAAATTTTTTAATATCTGTAGCGCAGTTTGCATCGGATTTTCTTCCGCCTGAATAACATAATCGCTCCATGCTTCATATAAAGGCAGCCGCTGCTTTGCAAGTTTTTCAATTCCAACACTGCGGGATAACGGACGGTCATTTGTAACAAGCTCTGTTAATTCGCGTTTTAAATAAATAATCAGGCAGTTTTGCCGTAAAAGGTCAAGATTTTCCCCTCTTGTTACAACGCCTCCTCCGGTCGCGATTATCATGCCGCTCTTTACCGCTTCCATACCAAGTATCTCCGTCTCAAGCCGCCTAAACGCTTCTTCTCCGTCTTCGGCAAATATTTGCGGTATGGTTTTTCCCGCGGTTTTTACAATCAATTCATCAATGTCAACTAACGGGCGGCTCATTAATTGAGCAAGACATCCGCCGACCGTGCTTTTTCCGCAGCCGGGCATGCCAATAAGCGCGATGTTTTTTAATTTATTATTCACATCAATTTCAGATACAATGCCGCCCAACAGACGGAAATCATCAAAAAATCCGGGATAGGATTTATTCACAGCTTCCGCTCCCTGAATCACAACCGGCTCTTTGCATAATACAGAAGCGATAGAGGCGGCCATCGCAATCCTGTGATCCCCCCAGGATGAAACCTTCCCTCCTGTTAAAGACGAGCCGCCTTTTATTATAAGACCGTCTTCTGTTACCCGCACATCAGCGCCCAGTCCGTTCAGCACCGAAGATATTGCGGCAAGCCTGTCGCTTTCCTTGCCGCGTAGCCGCTCTGCGTTGCGTATAACAGTGGTTCCTTCCGCGGCGGCGGCTGCTGCGGCAAGGATTGGCACAAGATCGGGAATATCATGCGCGTCTATCTCAATCCCGCGCAGTTTGCCGCCTGACACTGTTACGGAGCCGCCGCTCTTTTCTGCCTGCGCGCCAAACTGAGCGAGGATATCCGTAATAGCGCAGTCGCCTTGCCTTGACTGTAAATCAAGTCCTGTACAGGTAACGCTGCTTTCACCTAACGCACCGGCTGTCAGCCAGAACGCGGCGTTTGACCAGTCGCCTTCAACATGAATTGCGCCTGCGGAACTGTATGTTTGCCCGCCGGGTATTAAAAAAACACCGTCCTTATACTCAATTTTTATATTAAAAGAGTCCAGCATTGACATTGTAAGTTCAATATAGGGAAATGATTCTATCTTTCCGCAAAGACGCAGTTCGCTGTTTTTGTCAAGTAATGGCAGAGCGAAAAGCAATCCGCTTATGAACTGCGACGAAACACCGGCGTCCAGCGAGTAGATACCGGGCGCTAGTTTTCCTTCAGCGGCAAATGGGTTTACTCCCTGCACAGAAAGTAAGCATCCATGGCGCAGGAGTTCTTCATACAAGGGAGAGAGAGGACGCTGCGAAAGCCTCCCTTCCAAAATGAATGACGCTTTTCTCCCCAATGCGCAGACAACCGGCAGAAGAAAACGGAATGTGCTTCCGCTTTCTGAGCATGGCAGCGTAACGGCGGCGGAATCAATATACTCCCGATTCAAAGGCTGCACGATATAGCCGCCCTGTTTACGGCGGATATCAGCTCCGAGCGCGGACAGACACGCAATTGTAGCAGCGATGTCTTTTGATTCGCTGTCACATTCGATGTTTACCGTTTTATCAGCTAATGCCGCGCAGATAAGCGCCCTGTGCGCCTGCGATTTTGAGGGAATGGCTTTAACTGAGCCGCCAAGGAGTTTTGGTAATATTTTTACATCCATTTTAAGCCATCCATATCAATCATTGATTTTTCAGATAAAAATAATTATAATAAATAATAGAAAACAAAAAAGAGGTGACTTATGGACACAAAACCAACCTGTACCTGTAAAGGAACAGAATTTACATGTAGACCGATTCAAATGCCGAATAATAATTATTGGTATCCTGTAATCTGCAAATCCTGCGGCGCGATTGTCGGTCAGCTTCCCAGCAGAGACGAACAGGACGCCATTAAACAGGTTAAAGAAATATCGACTATTCTTGAGCGCCTTGATAATATACAAACTCTTCTTTATAACTTTGAAGAAGGTTTTACGAAAGGCTCATCCTGATCCTGACGCGCATAGAATTTCCTGGCTTGTAATGTCAGAGTACAATGTCAATCCATCCGCCTTTGAAACATGAATAACATGCCCGTAATTTTTCTCTGACGGAGCAAGCTCTTCAAGTAAATTAGCGCTGTTTAAAATATACTGAGGATTAAACGCAACATCATTTTCTCCGTCAAAAATGGCGGCGAAAAAGATATCCGCTTCAACTATATCCTGAAAAAAGTGGCTGCCGAAAGACAGCTCCGGCATTAAGTCACCCTGTTTGTATGATACCTCGCATAAAGCTGACATATTGCACAGTTCGCTGAAATGAACAGGTACGCCCAGTGATGTGGTTGTTGTTCCCCAGCGGCCGGGTCCAATCAGCATAATACTGCTTCCTTTTAATTTTAGATTCAACATTCCGATGATGCGGGCAGTCTGGTACTTATCACGCTCAGTAAGAGCCAGGTATTCTTTCGCCTTTACAAAAATTACATATTCCAGCAGCAGCCGGACATTGCCGCCCATAAAATTTCCTGCAGAGGAAAAAAATATTTTCTCTTTATCCGGTTTTGGAATACTGATATCCGCAGTCATTTTACCCGATCTTTTTGTTTGAAGCGGGCGGCACTGAAGCAGATTAAATCTGAAATTTCCTTCGCTGTTAAAATTCGCGGTGAATTCGATATCAACAGGGTAATTGTACGCTGCTTCTATGGAAGACATTATTTTTCTCGCGAATGCCGGAAACCGGGTTTCTGCAAGCAATTTTTTGAAATCCAGCATTACCGGCGTTGTTTTAACGCTGCGGCCAATCTCCTGTAAACGGGAAAGCATGGCGGTATCAACACTGAAGAAAATATCTTTATCTGTTTTTAAATCCTGATTATAAAGGGTATCCGCCTGCGTTTCTGTCATACGGTTTTCCCTTAGGTTAAGAACATCAACATTGTGCTGCGAGAATTTGCGTTCATCTCCGTAGTGAACAGGCGGCCCTTTTTCCGGCTGATCGAGGGGAACAAGACGCGCGTAATCTCCGGATACGCGGTCTACTGCGCGCGTTCCAAGTCCAAAGACAAGCCTGAGCATTCCCGCTTTTTGATCCATATCCTTATTCCACACATACAGATTAGAAGAGTGCCCGACTCCGGCAATATGGGGAAAAAACAGCTCGCCGTAATGATCTCCTGAAACGCGCTGAACAAGAATCGCCATCTGTTCGTCTTTGTTCGCAAGACCTCTTGCCTGCCTGTAGACAAGGGCGTCTTCGCTCATTGCGCTTGCGTAGACAGTGCGCACCGCCTGTTCAAACGCGTCAAAGCGCTCTTCGGGCGTTCCCTGGTTCGCGCAGAAAACGCTTTCATATTTTCCGGCAAACGCGTTTCCGAAGTTGTCTTCCAGAAGAGAGCTCGACCTTACAATAATCGGAGACCATCCGAAGTATTCCATCATGTGATAAAACTGCCCGCGTATAACATCGGGAAATTTCCCTTTCAGAAGTTTTTCTTTTAATTCACCCGCGAGTTCGAAAAAGCCTTCCGGTGTTTTCTGTCTGCAGCGAAGTTCCCACCAGTCGTTTTGCACGATGTAAGTATAAAAAATATCGGATCCAAGATACCAGGAATCATGCGGCTCCCAGAAATTATGGAGAGCAGCGGAATCCTGCTCCTCTCCGTCATCAATTGCCGGCATGTCTTTTTCAACAACCTTTCTGCCAAGAAGCATGCCGACGCTTTTTCCGCCGATAAAACCTGTTCCGATTTCACGGGACGCGATATCAAGAATATCACGCAGAGAAAAGTAAGAATCTGCAAGCTCTGTTATCCGCGGTTCCCTTCCTATCATAAGACTGATAAGAAGTTTCTTCATCTCTGATTGATTTTCCTCATCATTATCAAGAGCTGACTGCGCCTTTTCAAGATTTATTTCCCAGTAATCGCGCGCTTTAATTTTATGTTCGATGCCTGAAAATAAAGACGCCGCGTCCGCGCTTGATGTAATAGGGACAACATTATCAGGTTCAATAAGATGGGGGAAAAACATTGTGGGTGAATACCTTTCCCATACTTTAAGCGGATGGATATAGAGCTTCTCGTCAATATTATAAAGGTCAAGCAGGAGCTGTGTTGTCTCCCTGATGCGCGCAATTGTAGAATGAGTATGAACTCCCCTTATCAACGCGAAATACGCGACAGTGTCAAGAATATAAAGAAAGGGACATGTTACGCGGAAAAAGTTTCCGATCATCAGATCTGAATACCAGAATTCCAAAAGGTCGCTTAGGCAGTCAAAAACATAAAAGGCTTTTAGCCCTTCCTTTTCGATTAATTCATGCACATTGGTCGCGAAACCTTCAAATCCGACAGACGCGTCAAGTTTATAAACTACAGAAGGTTCATCGTCGTTCATTATAGGTTCGTGATTTCCGAACCTGAAATAAACAAGACGCCGTCCGTCTCTTTTTGACTGTTCAATATAAGGGCGTACGACTTTCAGGTAATCCTCAACTGAGTTAACCTGCCAGACAACATTATCGCCGAGCCTGAGCATGTTAATAACCTGATCAAGCCCTGAAAGTCCTGTACTGCAAGCCTTTGGTATGCTGCCTGCCCTTTTATCAATCGCCATAAATCACCTGATATTTAAACTTCGTCCTGCAGAGCGTCGTAGCCTTCTTCGCCGGTGCGCACTTTAATTACATTTTCAACATCATAGACAAAGATCTTGCCGTCTCCGATGTTTCCAGTATAGAGCGCTTTCTTGATCGTATCAACACAGAGTTTAAGCGGTACTTTACAAATAACTACTTCTACTTTGATCTTGGGCAGAAGATTTGATTCAAGCGCGACTCCGCGGTAATACTCTTTTCCGCCTTTTTGCATTCCGCAGCCAAGCACCTGAGTTACTGTCATTCCTGTAATGCCTATTTTGTCGAAAGCGGCTTTTAGTCCTTCAAACTTATTCCGTTTTGTTATGATGACAACCCTTGTCATCTTCGCGCCGGGTTTGGAATTATTTACAACCGGGATTGCGACGTCAGACGGAACTGCGGCCGCTTCGGAGGAACTAACATTGGTAATCATGAAGTCAGCATAGCTGCTTGCAAGACCGTGTTCTGTAATGTCAAGGCCGGTAATTTCTTCCTTGTTGGCTACCCTAAGTCCGTTAACCTTCTTTATAATGAAGAATGTCAAGCCGACAGTCGCGAATGTCCATGCGGCTATTGTAACAACTCCGAGAGACTGTACTCCAAGCAGCGCGGCGCCGCCTCCGTAAAACAGGCCGCCTTCCAGAGCAAACAAGCCGACAGCCAACGCTCCCCAGATACCGCATACTCCGTGTACCGCAACCGCTCCAACAGGGTCGTCTACTTTCAATTTTAAATCGATAAATTCAACCGCAAGAACTACAAGAACTCCTGCGACCAGGCCAATAACCAAAGCGCCGGCCACATCGACAAACGCGCAGCCTGCGGTAATGCCGACCAATCCCGCCAGCGCGCCGTTAAGTGACATTGAAACATCGGGCTTTCCGGTTTTGATCCACGTAAAGAACATTGTCGCGACCGCGGCTGATGTAGCCGCTAAAGTTGTTGTTACAAAGATCGAACCTAATTCTTCAATGCTGCCGGCGGCCGCACCGTTAAAGCCGTACCAGCCGAACCACAGGATAAAAACCCCAAGTGCGCCGAGCGTTACGCTGTGGCCAGGAATCGCGCGCGCCTTTCCGTCCTTTGTGTATTTACCGATGCGGGGACCGAGAAACGCTGCTCCAAGAAACCCTGATATACCGCCTACCATATGAATCGCGGCGGATCCCGCAAAGTCAAGAAAGCCGAGCTGAGAAAGCCAGCCGTTCGCGTTCCATACCCATCCGGCTTCGATAGGGTAAATAACCGCGCTGATTACGATGCTGTAAATACAATACGCGCTGAACTTTGTGCGCTCCGCCATCGCGCCGGATACAATAGTCGCCGCTGTCGCGCAGAATACAAGATTAAAAATAAAATCGGAATAATTAAAATTCTGATAATCTGTAAAAACGCCGAGATTCGGAATCCCGACAAGTCCGAATATATAATCTTCCGCGGTAAGAAGGCAATAACCAAGCAGTAAAAAACTGATTGACCCCAAGCCGAAATCCATCAGATTTTTCATGATGATATTGCCGGCATTCTTGGCGCGGGTAAATCCCGCTTCCACCATGGCGAAACC
>JAIRQF010000123.1 GCA_031256635.1 Treponema sp.
TGCAATAATTAAAATCCCGGAAGGATTTTAATTATTGCCTGAAGAAAGCGCTTTGCGGTTTCTTCATAATCTTAATAATAACAAGATTTTACGATAAATGATACTTTTATTTAAGTCAAGTATAACATTTTGAACACCCACCCCGGAATTAATCCAGTTGATCCCATGGAGGGAGATAATTATCCTCTTCATTTTGACTGCCTGAATAACCGCTGTTATCAGGGATAAACTGAATAATTGAATCCAAACGGGAAACATCGGCAGGGCTGAAATCATCGTATGCCGCGCTATTCTGGTTAATGGAAGAACCGGTCGATATTCCGGAATTAATTTCGGGAGGATTGAACTGCGGCGTATCAGTCCGGGTAAAAGGATACGGATCAAAATCAGGAACTGTTAATACCGGAAAATCCAAACCCTGGAACGGATCATAATCAGGAACAGAATAACGATTGGGTATTTGATTGTAGTTCTGATTGTTCTGCGGCTGCTGCTGCAATTCAGGAAATAAATCCCAATCAAGTTCAAGCCTGATGCCGTCAAGGAAGGAATCCATATCACCGTACGGCGCTGTTGAAGCCGGAAGCCTGGGCCCGCTGTACTGCGAAGAGCCGTGCATGTCACAGTAACGCCCCGGAACCGTTCCTTCATAAAAAGGAAGGCCTATTACACCCTGATTGCAATGCTCGGTTACAAGAAGACCGGAAGTTCTGCAGACAACCGCGTCAACAATACCCGACGGACGAATAAAATTCTTTTGCGGAAGGCCCCTGTGAATATCCCGCATATAATCGCCCCAGGAAGGGCCTGTTAAAATAGCGCCTGTCTGGTTTACACCTAACGAATTGCCCGGCTTGTCAAAACCATACCACATCGCGGTTGTATAATAGGGAGAGGATCCTACAGCCCACGCGTCAGCCCAGTTTTGTGTTGTCCCTGTTTTTCCTCCCATGGGCATCCTGAATGTTCTGCCTTCATCGTCCCTGTACGTAAACTTCGAACCGTAACCGGTGCCGTACCCGAGAATTCCGACCGAGATGCCGAACTCCAATAATCTTGTCATGATAAAAGCATTCTGCGGGCTTATAACCTGGCCGTTATTCGCCATCCTGCGCTGCTGCTGCCTGACATCCCTTTCAGGATCAAAAATCACCCTTCCGTTGCGGTCTTCGATTGTTCTTATCGCAATTGGAGTAACATCACGCCCCTGATTCGCGAAAATCGCGTAACCCCTTGCCATCTGTAAGGGAGAGACTGAAGTTATTCCCAGCCCGAGCGGATACACCCGCGGAAAAAGACGCCGTATCTGAGCTTCATTTGTTATGCCCAAAAGGGCCGCCGCCCTGCTGATTGCGGCGTCAAAGCCTGTCCTCTCAAGTATATGAAGAGACGGTATGTTTAAAGACTGCGACAGCACATTGTAAAGCAGCATGGGGCCTCTCCACGCTCCGCCGTAATTGCTTGGAATATAGGGAGTGCCGTCTTCGTTGTGAAACGCCATCGGGCTGTCATATATCATGGTTGCGGACGTAAATTTGCGGGAATCAATAGCGGCGGAGTAATATAAAGGTTTAAAAGCCGATCCGGGCTGGACAGCGGCCTGTGTAGCCCTTATCAATTGATTTGATTCGTCATATTTTGATCCGCCGATAATTGCTGTAATATATCCGGTTTCATTCTCAATTGTGATAAGAGCGCCTTCCACCACATTTTGCTCGGTAGTTTCCCTGAGCATGGCAAAACCAGGGCCTGTTATGTCTCTTAATTCAGGAATACCGAAAGCCAGGGCCATCATGTCCACTACGGGATTAATCGTCCTTGTATAGCGTGAAACAGCTTTAGCCTGATTCTGGCCAAGCGCTACTGAGTGAACATCAGTTAAATCAAACATAAGTGTCATTAAATCCACAATGGGCTGAGCGTACCTTATCGCCTGATTATTGCTGCTTCTGCTCTGCGCGATATATTCCCTGTTGCCTCTTTCAAGCCCTTCCGCGAAATATCTTTCAGCTAACGCCTGATGTTCCAGATTGAGGGTCGTATGCACAACATATCCGTCGCGGAAGTAATCCCTTGTTCCGTACATCAGCGTTTCAAGTTCGCGCCGCACATATTCGCTGAACCACGGAGCTTTATCCTCACGGGTCAGATACGCCGAAAGGGCAGGCTGCGTCCAGTCAAAATTATCCCAGTATTCCGCGAAAGATGCTTCCGCATCTTCGGAACTGATATAGCCGAACTCGATCATGCGCTCAAGTACAAAATGCTGCCTGTCCATGGCCAGATTCGGATTCTTTAACGGATCGAAACGGCTTGGGCCTGAAAGCAAAACCGCCAATGCCGCCGATTCCGCTACAGTGATATCTCTTGCGCTCTTTTTAAAAAAATATCTGCTTGCCGTTTCAACACCGTATGTTCCGGGCCCCATCGGCATATAATTCAAATATATTTCCAGGATTTCATTTTTTGTATAACGCCTTTCCATCTGGAAAGCCCACCACAGCTCAATAATTTTCCTTTTAATTGTCACCTCTGACCTGTCGGTATATAAGGTTCCCGCAACCTGCTGGGTAATTGTGGAACCGCCGCCCAAAGACGCATTGCCGAATAAATAGTAATTTAGCTGCCCCCATACGGCCCTGGTAATCGCCCTGATGCTGAATCCCCTGTGATTATAAAAATCAGGATCTTCGCGGGCAAGAACAGCGTGGATTAAATGTCTTGGAAGCTCGTTTAATGAAACAAGTTCACGTTTTTCATCGGAAGCGAATTCAGTAATAAGGGTGCCGTTAATATCAAGAATTCTTGTCGGAAGCGCGGGCGCAAATTCGGCAAAATTTTCCTCGTTTTTAATATTTACAGTCTCTGCAAGAGTGAAACCAAGTCCGGCTCCAATGGCAATAACAAAAACTACAGTAAGCGCCGCGATTAACTTTACAATAATGGCGGAACCAATGCCCTTTTTCCCCATAATTTTATGTTATTTGATAATTGATTACATGTCAAGTACAGCATAAATGACAAAAAATTAATTCATTAACATCACGGATAATAGAAAAACTATGTTGAAATATCTATAAATATGGCGGCCTTTATAATCAAATGCTTCACAAATAAATACGACAAGTATTTACGTCCATTCCGATATTTCCTTTTTTGATACTTTCCATTTAATCCCAAAGTTTGTTTCAATTATATTACAGTATTTACAAAATGAAACTGGCTTTGCCAATTTCTCAAACATTTCCTCTTTTGTTTTAATTTTATAAATATCAATAATATCATTTTCTTCCACAATAAGATTTTTATTAAAGTATTTATTGAAATAATTTATATACGCCATTTCAATACAAGTATATAATTTTCCATCAATTAATTGAACACAGGTATTAAACATATGGCACAATTTTAAATTCTCACCAATATTTTGCTTGCCGTTAATATCTAATGGCTTTTTGTGCATTGTCTTGTGTCCAATAAAATAGTATCTGAAATTTACACCTGTTTCTTTGGCTTTTTGTTCAATAGACTTAAGATCCAATTTTATTGGATACTGTGTTACTGCCACAACAATGTTATTATTACGACAAATATTCCAAAATAATTCATCTTGTTTTAACAGTAATATACCGTTACTTACCAGTTCTATATAACCTTTACTGAAATATTTACGGGAGATTTTCATTATATCATTTAAACGCGGATGTAATAAAGGCTCTCCACCCATTAGATGGAGCCAGTTAATTTCCCCTCCAGTAAATTCAGAAATTCTGGAACAATCTTTTTCATATTTTTCTACATTAAGATATTTTTCATCAGCAATCGGTGAAAAATGTTCGCAACAAACACAGTTTAAATTACAATGGTCGCAGACACTAACCTCAAAACCTAACTTTGTTTTTACTTTACATCTTTCAACAGCCTGTTTCCGCATATAGTTAAAAATTATTTTTCTTTTTAGGAAATTCGGAAAAAACTTTTTAATAAATGCCTTAATATGACTAAAAAAATAATTAGAAATTACCATAACATATTTCCGTAACCTTGATTTTCTTTAACATGAATGCCGCCATTTCTATTTTTATATTATCGGTTAGAAGTAATTACAACCTAACTTACTAGTAACTTATAGCTGCGCAACTTCTTTATCTCGAATAATATCAATATTCCGGTAACAATAAACGCGAAGGCGTCGGCTACAGGAGCCGCGGCAATTACGCCCCAAAGCCCCCAAATCCTGCCGAAAATGAGTATGCACGGAATCAGCGCGATGCACTGCCTGAGCATGGACATAAAAATTGATATTTTGGGCCGGCCTGTTACAACAAAGAGATTTGTTGATACAATCTGGAAACCCGCAAGCGGCAGCATTAATGTCATGATGCGCATTGCGCGTGGAGCAAACTGCATAAGAGCGCCGCTTCCGTCAGGTGCGAACAGCCTGACAAGCTGAACGGGAAAAATCATAATCAGCGCAAAACCTGCAAAGCAGATAATAGTGGCGGCGGTTATGGCTCCCAGATATGCGCCTAACACCCGGTTATATTTTTTCGCTCCGTAATTAAACCCGAGTATCGGCTGCGCTCCCTGATTAATTCCGAAAACGGGCATAAGTATCATCATTAAAATAGCGCCGTGTATATTCATGCCCGAAAGCGCGATATCGCCGCCGTTCGCGACGCCGAGCGACTGCGAACCGTACCACCCCATGCTCATGTTGTTCAAAAGCTGCACCGCGGACATTAAAAACTGAAGCAGAAACTGAGCTGAACCAAAAGCCATTATCTGCTTTATTACCACGGGGTCCGGTTTAAAAGCGCGCAGCTTTAATCTTACCGCCGCTTTTTTGCTCATTGCGAAAAACATAATGTAAACAGTTACCGCGGCCTGTGAAACAATTGTCGCGAGCGCCGCGCCTTCAACTCCCCACTGAAACAATATTATAAAAAGAGCGTCAAAAATTATGTTAAGGACAGCTCCCATAATCATGCCTATCATTGTTATGTTCGGAAAGCCCTGCGCCCTTGTGCAGTGAGACAGTCCGAAGCTTAACATAAAAAATACTATTCCGTAAAGTGTTATGCGAAAATAGTTTTTTCCGTAAACTATTGCTTCGCTCCCTTCTTCCGCACCCATCAATGACATTATCGGGCCAAGAAAATAAAGGGCGGCTGCCATCATGATGACGCTGAAAGCGGCCAAAAGAAAAAAGCAGTGGTTTAACGCGTTTTCAGCCTCAGCTTTTTTACCCTGTCCAAGCCGCATGGAGATCATGTTCGCGGCTCCTATACCAAAAAGCATCGCGAACGCCATGCCGACAGTCATTAAGGGCATGACAAGCGAGATGCCTCCGAGAGCAATTTCATTTACTGCGTTACCGACAAAAATTCTGTCTACAAGATTGTAAAGCGCGTTTACAACCATTCCTGTTATTGCGGGAATTGAATACCGTAAAAGCAACTTGCCGATAGATTCAGTTCCAAGCAATGAAGCGGGATCCGCCCTGGCGGGATTTTTCTGTTCCACGGGTATATTATTATCGGTTATATTATTTTGCTGTCCTCCGCAAGCCGCTGATTTTTCAGACATTATAAATTATTATCTTCTCCTTATTCCGGAAATTTTTACTTTGCCATCGCGGCAAAAATTTTTAATTCCTGCGCCGCCCAATGGATAATTAAAAGACGCAGGCAGTCATATGAGTTCAACTCATCATCAAGAACTGTTTGTGAAAAAATTGATCTGATAGCGGCAGTACTCCTTGAATATTCCGAAGGAAGCGCCGTAATCCATAAGGAAAGCTCTTCGCCGTTTTTATCTTTTGCGTAAGCGCTGACTGCGTTTTGAAAATTCCCGGAGCATTCGATAATTTTTGCGACATTGTCTTTGGATATTGTCTTTTTATTCAAAGTTGTTTTAACAAATTCATGGGTAACCTCTATCTCATCGAAAGCGAGCGCGGAAGCAAGGGAATTATTTGATAAATAGCGCGTAAGGATCTTGTAAAACTTTTTCTGAGTATCAGTAATTGCGGCGACAGCGAGAATTATTTCGTCCCTTAAATACGGCATTTTATCATTGCCGCGGAGAATGTCCAGCAATACCGGTATCGATTCCGCGTTATGATAAATCCCAAGCGCTTCGCTTCCCATTATCCGCAGGCGCGGATTTTGCGTATTAATAATTATTTTTTCAATTTCGGGACGGAATGCCTCATCATTCATTTTGGCCAGAGCGATAATGGATTCGCCTGCAAGCATATAATCGCCTGAATGGGCGAGCTTTCGAAGCCTGGGAATGGCCGCTGTGCAATGATGTTTTCCCAGAGTGCGCGCGGAAATATATGCCGTTGTGTACGGGTTATTTATTATATCTTCGATTAGCGCGTTTTCAGCGTTTTTATCAAGTTTGTCAAGCTGTTCAAGCGCCCTAATCGAATCAGTTCGTGTAGCGAGACCAGGCGAGCGAGCGCGTTCAAGAAGACCGTCAATCGCAAGGTGGGACGGAGTATCGTGTAACGCTCCGATTAAAACTTTTTCCTCATCGGCGTCCTTTGCCTTATTTAATTTTTCAAGGAGGCTTATTGCGCGAAGATCCCTGAACGAAAAAATTACTTCCAGCGCGTTTGACAGGGGAAGAGAACCCAGCGGCTTCATTTTACCCTGCCTTGTAAGGGCAAGTATGGTCAAACCCATCATAATGATGAATAAAATTTTGTAGGAAACAAACGGAGAAAATCCGATAAAACGAAACAGGTCGATAAGAAGCCCTGCCAGAAATGTGCCGCTCGCTCCCGCGATGCCCAGTATAAAAAAATACAGAATCCCCATATCAAGCATTTTTTCGGCGGGAACCAAACCAAGAAAATAAGTCTGCGCTATTCCTTCGGATCCGAGATAACCGAAGTTAAGCATAAAAAACAGAAAAAACATAAAAAGAATTGAAGCGGTAACATTCTCAACGGCGGACAGCGGAAAAAATACAATGGGAATCAATGTGATTAATCCAAGCACAAGGCAGACAAGAAAAAGCGGCTTCGCGCCCAGGCGATCCACAAGGAATTTAACCAGCATGCCGGCAACAAGAAAACCAAATCCGCCGAAAACAGAATACAGCGAGATAAGGCCGTCGCTGTGATGAAATACTTCGCGCGCGTAAACAACCACAAAAGTTCGCGTAACACCGGATACAAGAACGACAAGAAAGAAGATAAAAATAAAATGGCGCAGGTAATCCTGTGAAAAAGCTTCTTTAAAAATATCAGAGAGCTTCATTGCGGTTCCTTCATTTTCACGCGGAGGCTCCGGAACTTTTTTTATCATTACACCGCTTACAATCCCTGTGATTACTCCCGCTCCGAGTAAAATCGAAAAAATAAAAATCGGCGGCTCCAGACCAAGAACCATCGCTATCAGAAAACTTCCGAACATTCCGATCGCGCTGTTCATTATCTGAATCTGCGTCATGTAACTGCCCCTGTCAGGGCCGGATGCAAGCAGATTCAGGACAGGATTATTGCCAATCATCCCGATGCCGCGAAAAAGATGAAAAAGAAGCACACCAAGCATGATTAGAAAAAGCGCTAAATTTCTGTTGCCGGAGTAATCAACAAACGGCGCGGCTACGGCCAATATCATGCAAATTGATCTTGTAATCCATCCAAAACTGTAAATTCCGATAATGGAAAAACGTCTTGCCAGTAATTTGCCGACCGGCAGCAGAAATAATGAAATATAGAAGGCGGCGCTGATAAGCCCGATATATGTAGGAGAAGCGCCCAAACGTAAAACAAAAAGGGTTAAAATAATACCTACAAGTAAATTCCATGAGACAGCGTTAAAAATATTAAATATGTGAAAAGCTTCCCGCGCTTTGCTCAGGCGGTAGGGAGAAAGATGTACTGTCATACTAAAAAAACTGTATCAGTATGCGGAACTAAATACAAGGCTGCGTTTTAATGCAAAAATATTACCGTATTTATTCAGGATTATCTCCTCCAATAGTTACATAAAGCGCAAAAAATGTAAGATCATCGCCGTACGGGGTAAAAGAATATATAATTTTGGAACTTATCCGCCTAGCTATCTCAATAAAACCAAGACCCGCTCCCTTGCTTGCGGCGTTTTTATCGCTGGATCGCATTTGTTCCTTGTAAAAACTGCGAAGATCCTTTTTATCAAGAGTATTTAAATAGTCAATTCTGTTTCTTACCATTTCGATATTTTTGCTTTTCATGACATTTCCGGTTTGAATAAAAAAGGTATTGCCGTCCTTGCCAAGAATAAAAGTCCCTTTCACAGACTCCGGGGATCCGCCGCCTGTATTATCAAATATTTCTTTTTCTTCGGAGTACATTAACATATTGTTCAATTGTTCGACAAACACAGAAAAAATTTCCTGCGATGTGTTCAATGGCACCTTGTCATGTTCCATGCGTTCTTTAAGAGTTCCGGCAAGCACGCCGATTCCTTCCGACCACAATGGCCCTGAATAAACCAGATTGATTTTTTTATCATTCAGCATATTATGCCAGCCAATCATGTCAATAATCATAAATATACTCCCGGTCCTGATTAATCTTCGTTAATAACCATGTTAAAAGTTAAATTTTTAATTTCTTCACGCAGATCTTCGCCGCACTCAATAACAATTTCGTTATAACTGGAAGTTATCCAGTTAATGATGACTTTATTGCCGCCGGAGGAATGGCTGTCCATTTTCATCATTAAATTCAAAAGAACTTTCACTGTGGAACTGTTAAAATAATCCATAATACAATCAAACGTAAAAGTGCCGAAATCCTTTTTTAGATAACCGTCCAGCCAGTCATTTATTTCCCTGAAAAAATCAATAACATTTTCATGAAAGCTCCGGCCCGTAATTTTCATATATCCTTTTTCTTCATCTATTAATATATAAGGCGTTGAAGCTGTTTTATGTTTCTCCAGACGAAATGCCATTATTAAACCCTCCTAATCTAATAATATCATAGCCGCAGCAAAACTCGGTTAGTGCGAACCTTCCGTTCAATGCTGCGGCTAAGCAGTTTTTCGGGCTAACGCCCTGCAAAACTGCGGTATTTAAAGGAAGCTCTTACAAAACTGAAGTTTTGCAAGAGCCTCATCAGTAAAACAAAAAGTTTTGAATTTTTTTTCCTGAACCTCTTGCTATATTCTCCATTAGATTTGAATATTTTTCAACTTAAAACCTATAAGCTCAAAATCATCAACTCTTGGCACATCGCCCCTGTAATCTTCAAACGCCGCCCATATTTTATCAGAAATGATTGATTGTTCATTATCGTGGTTTTCCAGAATGATGCGCATGAACGTGCTATATCCGAACGGACCGGATTCTTTGCCGCCCGGCTGATCAAACAGGCCGTCCGAAGCGATGTAGAATTTATTATCAGGGTTAAAGGGAATGTTAACAGTTTTTATTTCATCGCTGTTTTTAATTTTTCCTTCGCCGACATTTATTCTCTGCCCTTTTATATTGGTGACATTCTTTCCGTCGCATACAAAGACATGCGTATGACCGGATGACAACGCTATGCTGCCGTCCTTTGCGATAAACAGGACTGCCAAATCACAGCCGTCCTTTATATTCAGGTTTTCATCTTCTTCGTTTTCTGTTTTAGCGTTAAGTACGGATGTTAAACGTTTTTCAAGCTCCCATATAACCTGTTGAGTGTTTTTATAATTATTTTCTGTAACTGCGGATTCAAATGTTGATACGACAAGCATGGTTAAAAGAGCGCCGGGAGTTCCGTGGCCCGTACAATCACAGACGCAAAGGAGCGTACCTTCCTTAAAATTTTTAATCCAGTATATATCGCCGCCGACAATGTCCCTTGGTTTCCAAATGATGCTGTAATCGGAAAAGGCTTCGGCGAAAACGCTTTCGCTGGGAAGAAGGTTTCTTTGTATCTTTCCTGCGTATTCAATGCTTGAAATAACTGCTTCTCTTGCGGCTTCCGCGCGTCCTTTAGCCAGCCTTGATTCGTTGGCTGCATATATGGATATAACAACAATCATCATTATTATCATCATGGCGACAAACAGGACGGTCATGCCTGTTTTCAGCGAATCGGTTATACTGACGGGTTGAACGGCGGTTATATACCATGTTAAAGCCGGTATCTCTCCGACAACAGCTACGCCTCTTACAGATTTTGTCTGAAGGAATTTAATTCCATCGTATTCAAGCTCATTTATCCCTGTTTGTATTTCATGCCAGTATTGACTGAGCTCGTCCTTTATGCTGATTTTTTCCGCAACAAGTTTTATGTCCATGGCTCCGGTAATTTCACCTGCGGCATTGAAGAAATACGTATTCGCAGCCCCTGAGTAATCTTCATATAAGGTATTAATGAAATCAGACAGATTTATTCCTGTTCCGACAATTCCGGTAAATTTATTTTCATCGTCATAAACAGGTGCGTTAATCCATAAATTTGTTACGCCCAAATCCGGATTATAATTAATATTAAAGTTATATACTTCGGTCTCATATAAAGTCATGTGATACCAGTAATTATCAGGGTTCAGGGGATCAATTAAAAACGGTTCAAAGTCGTCGGAATAAAACATTTTGTCCGTATCATTTACCCAGAAAACAGAGTTTCCGGCGAATGCCCGCCTGAATGCAGAAAATTCCTGAAGAGCCAGTTTTTCAAGATCGGAATCTTCAGGGTCAGCAAAATACCTTTTAATCAGAGGGGAATCCGCCATTTTCAGCGCAATGGCAATTTCGCTGTTAACAGACGCTTCCAGCCTGAGCCGTTTAAGTTCCAGCGTATTCATCAACTCCTGCCCGGTATTGTTAAGCATGAACCTCCCCATTAACGTAATGAATGCAAAACTCCCGGCGGAAAAAACAGCCAAAAATAAAACTAAAGAAAAAATAATTGTTTTTCCGCGGATAGACCTCTGGAAAAACGGTACTGTTATTTTTTTTTGTTTTTGCATTACTTATGTTTGATTGCCTTTACCGGTCAGATATTTCCGCAGCGTTCTGAAAAACTCATTGATATCCAGCGGTTTACCCACATGATCATTCATTCCTGCCGCGAGGCATTTTTCCACATCTTCGCTGAAAACGTTAGCTGTCATTGCTATGATCGGGATTTGTTTTGCCTTTTCATGGTCCAATCCGCGTATTCTGCGGGTGGCCTCATATCCGTCCATCTCCGGCATCTGCACGTCCATAAGAATTAAATCGTAGTCATCAGGCGAATTTTTAAATTTGTCAACGGCGACAGCGCCGTTTTCGGCGCAGTCGATTAACAGAAAAGTCGGTTCAACCAGTGTTTCCACAATTTCACGGTTTATCTCCACATCCTCGGCAAGAAGGATTTTATATCCTTTGAAAATTTCGCGGCTGTCTGAAATATCTTTTTCCTGGCTGTGATTTAATCCGATTGCTTCGGTTATCGTATCCGCGATAGCCGAAGGAAACAGCGGTTTGGAAAGGAACTTGTCAACGCCGGCTTTCTTCGCCTCATCCGCGACAGCGCTCCACTCAGCGGCGGAAATCATGATTATAATGGTATGTTCAGGCGATTTGGACTGCGTTTTTAATTGTTTCGCGAGCATAATCCCGTCAATCTCCGGCATTTTCCAGTCAACAAAATAAATATCGTACATGCCGTTTGCTTCGATAAGGGACAATGCTTCCCTGGCGCTCTTTGCGGTGTCGCATTTCGCGCCGAATCTCTGCATAATCTCATCGAAATAATTCAGAACATCGGGATCGTCATCAACCGCCATCACCCTGATATTACCCCAGTTCAATCCAATATCAGACAAGCCCGGCGTTGTTTTAATTCCGCGTTTTGCCTTAAAAACGAAAGAGAACGACGAACCTTTCCCCATTTCCGAATCAAGCTCTATATGGCTTCCCATAAGTTCGATAATATTTTTGGAAATAACAAGCCCCAATCCGGTGCCGCCGAATCTGCGCGATGTGCCCGATTCAGCCTGATGAAATGAACGGAAAAGCTGCTGCTTCTGCTCGGGGCTGATACCTATCCCGGAATCTTTAACGGCAATCTGAATCGAATAAAAATCGTCTTCCCTGCCCAAAAAGCGGGTTTCAAGGCGGACAAAACCGTTTTCAGGGGTAAATTTTACGGCATTACCCAAAAGGTTGGTTATTACCTGCGCAAGGCGCTGATCATCACCGATTAAAGTGCGCGGAATTGATTTGTCTATATGAACCGTCAGTTTTTGCTTTTTTTCATCCGCCCTGAAAGCGACAATATTAACAACGCGCTGAAGCATTTTTTCAAAATCAAATTCTTCATGCGACAGCTCGAATTTATTCGCTTCTATTTTTGACATGTCAAGAATGTCATTAATGACACCTAACAAATGCTGCGAGGCGTTTTCTATCTTTTCAAAACAGTAATCCTTGCGCGATACGTCATCCGCGGATTTTCCAATAACGGTCATTCCGATAATCGCGTTCATGGGAGTGCGGATTTCATGGCTCATGTTGGCAAGGAACGCGCTCTTTGAACGGTTTCCCTGTTCGGCCTGTTCCCGCGCGTTAATCAGCTCCGTAATATCAACCGCGTGCTGAAGGTGAACCTTGCTGCCGTCAGGCCAGTCAATTAAACAGTCCGAATGGCGTATATGCGCGTTCAAAACATCGACATAATCATCCCAGATAATTACCTGGTTCGGATTCTTGATCAGTTCAAAACACGGGCAGAATTCGCATTTCTTGTCTGTACTGCGCAGGATATTATAACAAAGCTTTCCGACAAGATCATCACTTTCCTTGCCAAGGATTTTTTTCATGTAGTTATTGATAAAAAGAAGCTCGCCTGATCTCGGAACCGTGATGTAAATCAGCGCGTCAATTCCGTTAAGAATACTCTCAAGGGATTTTAGGGCTATATTTTTTAGCCTGTTGGCTTCATTGGCTTCTGTTACGGCGTTTTCAAGCTGCACCGTTATATTGTTGCGGCTGATTGCATTTACAATTGTCCTGCTGGCGGAACGAAGGATTAACTCTTCGTTATCGTTAAATACGCGCTCCTTTGTGTAGTTATCATAACCGATAAATCCCCAGAATTTTTCCTGTATGAATACAGGCATTATAAATATTGAAATTATGCCGCGTGATAAAAGATGATCTTTAAGATTGGACTGCATATCGCGCACAAGCAAACTGACGCTTTTCCCCTGTGCCGCAAGTTCTTTTAACAGTATTTTTTCACTATATTTAAGGTCTTCGGTATGAATGCCGTTTTCGGCGCGTGTTCTGAAATTGCCGCGGTCCCATTCGTAAATTTCCGAACAGTAATCTCCGCCATCTGAATTGTAATTTTTCCAAATGCAGACACGATCAACATTCACAGCTTCCGCAATAATACACACTGCCCTTTGAAGAGAATCTTCAAAGTGCGTTTCAGGTTCAATCAAAATGGAGGATACATTATTGAGCGCCTTTAAGAGTTCATCCTGCTCATGCATATGCTTAGTCAGTTTTTTTATATCGCTTAAATCGTACAGGAAACCAATTCCAATAAATTCATCTTCGTTCATGACCCGCATAAGAGTGATATCGCAAGGTACCGGTTTTCCGGATGCAGTCTGGTGAGGCCATTCAAATCTCATTGTTTCGCCCGCTATTGCGCGGTTTGTTTGTTCAAAAGCCACATCAAGCGCTTTTCGCCCGTCAGGAAGGTACTCAGGAGAGAAATCCTCATAGTAGCGATCTATAAGCTGCTGCCTGGGAGCGTTAAACATTTTGGCAAGTTTATCATTAACATTGGTAACTCTCGGAGTGCCGTCAAAGTAAGCCATGCCAATCGGCAGATTATCAAGAATCGTCTGATTGATTCGGGCAGCCCTGTTAATCTCCTTTTCCATTTTTTTGATATTACGCAGATCATATAAAAACGCGAGAATAACCAGTTCATCATCAACACGGACGCATGTTTGCGTAAGATCGCATGGAACCAGTTCGCCGTCAGATGTTATATGAGGCCACTCGATCCTTACCGATTCGCCGACGCTTGCGCGTTTTATAATATCAAAAGCTATAGGAAGTGTAGGACGCCCGTCAGGCAAAAATTCCGCTGAGAAATCCTCAAAATAACGATCAATAATTCTCTGCTTTGGAGCATTGAACATTTTTATAAGTTCAGCGTTGCAATCAGTAATCACCGGAGGATTACCGGTAAAAACAGAAAGACCTACCGGCATGGAGTCCAATATCGCCTGATTTATCTTTGCCGTTCTGTTGATCTCTTTTTCCATTCTTTTTATATTTCTAAGATCATAAGTAAACGCCAGTATAGTGTATTTACCGTCTCTTTCTATGGATGTCACTGTAGTTTCGCATGGTATGACCTCGCCGTCTTTTGACTTATGAAGCCATTCGGATGCGACATTCTCGCCTGTCTCAATCAAATATTTTAATATTTTCTGAGTTTTTACGACGGTGTTTTCTCCGTCAAATTGATTTACAGGTGAAAATGAATAGAAATTATCAATGTAGTCCTGTTTCGTGGTACCGCATATTTTTAATATTTCTTCGTTACAATCAATAACGTTGATATTTTCATCAAAAATTGTAAGGCCAATAGGCGCGGATTTTATAATGGCCTCGTAAAATGTATGCGCCTCTGTTAATTCGCGCTCCATTTGCGCCCGAATAATCGCGTTAGCGCACAGGAAGGCGGCGGAACGAAGCATTTCTACGGATTCTTCATCAAAACTGCGTTCATTGCGCTGATCGCTGAAAATAACAAAACCCCAAAAATTCCCTTTTAGAAAAATGGGAGTAACTAATACAGACTTTGAGCCGAATTTTTCAAATACTTTCCCGTTGGGCAGCGTATTTACAGGGCCGTTAATTACCTCTCCGTTTGAAAGCAGACCTTCCCAGCGCGGAGCGAATTTTGAATACGAGACATTCATAAGCTCAGGGATGGGAGGCGTGGTACCTCCCGATTCTCTGTCCCAGCGGTAAACCTGCGAAGCGTATAAACAACCGTTTTTAGAATAATTACGCCAGACGTTCAGCCTGTCAAGATCGGCCATATCCGCAATCAGACCCATGCCGTCTGTCATCATACTATCGAAATCTTCATCCGAATTTGAAAGAAAAATCGCGCCGGCTCTGTTGATGGTATCCGACATTTTTTTTCTGCGTTCAAGAGCCTTGATTGTTTCCTTTAGTACGGCGTTTTCATCCATAAATTACCCGATATAATAAATATACGAAAAAAAATCAGGAAAGACAGAATATTTATTAAATTTCCTTTATATCTACAATTATCGTTTTATTAATTAATTAAAGCAATGCTTTGAGCAGGTTTTATATAATTCATAGCCGCTTGCAAAACTCGTTTAGTGCGAACCTTTGGTTCGATGCTGCGGCTAAGCAGTTTTTCGGGCTAACGCCCTGCAAAACTGCGATTTTTATAAGGTAGTTGTTCAATAACTGAAGTTATCGAACAACTCTATTATATTTTTTGAAAGATAAGACAATTTGTAAATTACAACGGAGTATCAATCTTAACATTGTTCACATTCACATTTTTTTGGGCATCCAGCTGGGTAGCCATCATTCCGGCAAGCATTAACGAAAAACCCAGCAATGTCCAGCCGCCGATTTTTTCTGAAAGCAGCAATGCTCCGCCAAGAGCGGCAAAACAGCCTTCAAAACAAAGAATGATTGTCGCGTGCGCCGGCGGCGCATCCCGCTGGGCGACTACCTGCAGAGTGTAGGCAATTCCAACTGAACAAAGGCCGCCGTATAAAATTGAGACAAGCGCTTCAGCGGACAAAAAAACTGTCCCGTCACCAAGAGCGGATATCAATGCGGGAAAAGGAAGCCACGAAAAAAGACCCGCGCTTAAAAGCGAAGAATCAATATTTTCTACTGTCTGAACTACAAACGGCTCAACAAGAAACGCGCAAATTAAGGAAAATATTCCGCAAACAGCAAATTGTCCGGCGGATAATTCTATAGGGTCAACCGTTACATCGCGTTTAACATCGGAATGCATAAATCTGTCAATAAGGAGAACATGCGCAGTCCAGAAAACCGCGCTTATAATAACAATAATATCGCCCGGGTTAATTGAAGGCCGTCCCGCAATGCTGATGAAATAAAGGCCTGTCAGCGTAAGCAGCGAACCAATCCATGTAGGAAACCCGGTTTTTCGCCCCAGGAAGATTCCCAGAACAGGAGTAAAAACAACATAAAGCCCTGTAATAAAACCTGCGTTTCCCGCGGTTGTAAAAATAATTCCGAACTGCTGCAGTATTACGGCGATAAAAAGAATACACCCCGCCGCAATGGAGGGAATGATCAATTGACGAAGCGGCTGTAATGAAGAACCGGAGTTTTTTACTTTATTTCGTCTGACAAGAATAAGAGGAAGCAGAGAAAGGCTTCCTAAAATAAAACGAATTCCGTTAAATGCAAACGGCCCGATGTATTCCATTCCGGAACGCTGGGCCACAAAACCAAAACCCCAAATGGCCGCGGTAAGGAGCAGAAGAAAATCAGCTCTTAGAGCGGCTTTATTAAATTGTTTTTTCATTTTTAAATTTTGCGCGCTGCTTTCTAATTTTCTTCGCGAATCAGGGCCTCAATAAAACCCGCGGCGCTGATTTTTTCAATGGCTGATTGTATATCGGTTCCCCTGACGCCCGCAACAACTACGCGGTAATATTCAACATTATTACTGTTAGTAAAGCGCTCATAAGCAGGATCAAGCCCCGCGTTTTTCAGTTTTTCAAACGCGTCAACAGCATATCTTGCAGTTGTAAAAGAGCCGACCTGTAAACGGTAATTTTTAGCCGGCACTATTGTGATATCAGGTATTATTCTCAATGCAGGAGGCTGTACCGTCTGCGGCTGTGAAGAAAACACCTGTGCAGGAGATTCTGTTATGTATATATTTTCAACAAACGTTGTTAATAACGCAGCCTGCGGTTCCGCATGCGTACCGGCAGGAGACGACGGTATAACAATTTGTTCTATGCTTTGAATTATCACAGGCGCTGTTCCCGTAACAATCATATCAAGCTGTTCCGCGGCTGCTCTGGAAATATCAATTATTCTTGCGGAAACAAACGGCCCGCGATCATTTACTCTGACAATAACGCTTCTGTTGTTATGCTGATTAATAACAACAAGCATGGTATTAAAAGGCAAAGTAGGATGAGCCGCTGTCATCTGCGACGAGTCAAATATCTCGCCTGATGCAGTCGGACGCCCGTTAAATTCATTGCCGTACCATGAAGCAATACCTTCCTGCCGGAAGATTTCCGCACGTAAGCTTTCCGCACTCTGGGCAATTAATTGAAACGGAACAAAAACCGATACAGACAGAACAAGCAAAAATAAATATTTCTTTTTCATATTGATAATATCGGCAACAAAAATACTTACATAAATAGCCGCTTGCAAAACTCGGTTAGTGCGAACCTTTGGTTCGATGCTGCGGCTAACAATAAAAAAAAGCGCCGGATTCACTCTGGCGCATAGAAAAGAAATAAAAAAGTCTGGCAACGACCTACTTTCCCACACCTTGGAGATGTAGTATCATCGGCGCAAAGGGGCTTGACTTCCGTGTTCGGAAAGGGAACGGGTATAACACCCTCGCCATAATCACCAGACAATAATTGCAAAAATCTTTCAGGGTTTTAATACTAAAACCCATTCTGAAGAATCATGGTATCCCAAAGAGATGTAATGATTCTTCTAAATTAAAACCGCTGTCGCGTTTTTAATAGGGAACAATAATATGGTCAAGCCTCACGGCAGATTAGTATTGGTCGGCTGAACATGTTACCATGCTTAGACCTCCAACCTATCGACCAGGTAGTCTTCCT
>JAIRQF010000173.1 GCA_031256635.1 Treponema sp.
CGTCCTTAAAAAAGAAACAGCCGATGTTACAAGCATGATTGTAGCGCAGCGTATCGGGACAATTATGGACGCGGATCAAATTGTCGTTCTTGATGAAGGAAAAATCGCGGGAAAGGGAAAACACGGGGAACTGCTTAAAACATGCGAAGTCTACAGGCAAATAGCGATGAGCCAGCTAAGCGAGGAAGAACTCATAGGAGCGGCGTCATGAGCGATCAATCAAGAGTAAGGCCAATGGCAAGGCAAAGAGGCCCGATGGGAATGGGCGTTGTCGAGAAGCCGAAAGATTTTAAAAAAACAATGAGCAAACTTATTGTCTACTGTAAAAGTTATCTTCCTGTTGTGATAATCGCGATGATACTCGCGGCGACAGGGACAGTGCTTCAAATAATCGGCCCGGATAAATTAAAGGAAATGACAAATGAAATAATGAAGGGAATGCCCGCGATTATCGAAGGCTTGCCTGTGTTAGGTGCAATTAATTTTACCGCTGTGGGAAATACCGCGCTTTTACTTGTCGTGTTTTATACCGCGTCCGCCGTCATCAATTTTATTCAGGGGTATATGATGGCGACAATCGCGCAGAAGATAAGCCGGAATCTGCGCACAGGCATTTCGCAAAAAATCAACAGGCTGCCTTTAAAATATTTTGATAAAACAAGTTTCGGCGACGTGCTGAGCCGCGTAACAAATGACGTTGACGCTGTCGGCGTTACGCTGAACCAGAGTATCGGCAGCCTTGTGACTTCCATTACAATGCTGGCAGGTTCTGTAATTATGATGTTTTATAATAACTGGATCATGGCGTTAACCGCAATTGTAACAAGCGCGTTTGGTTTTGTTTTTATGGGCGGCATTATGAAAACATCGCAGAAATACTTTGTGCTCCAGCAAAAAAATCTGGGAGAAGTCAACGGCCATGTGGAGGAAATTTACTCAGGCCATAATGTAGTAAAAGCGTATAACGCCGGAGGAGAAGCAAAACGCGTTTTTGAAAAAGTGAATCACAGCCTTTATGACAGCGGCTGGAAAAGCCAGTTCCTCTCCGGGCTTATGATGCCTTTTATGCAATTCATCGGAAACTTCGGCTATGTCGCCGTCTGTGTCGCAGGAGCGGTTCTCGCGATGAGAGGAACAATCACTTTCGGCGTAATTGTCGCGTTCATGATCTATATCCGCCTTTTTACGCAGCCCATGTCTCAGCTGGCGCAGGTTTTCCAGAGCCTGCAGCGCATCGCGGCGGCAAGCGAGCGGGTATTTGAATTTTATGAAGAAGAGGAAATGGCTGACGAAAGCGGAAAATCAAATCAGCTGACAAACATAAAGGGCGATATTGAATTCCGACATTTAAAGTTCGGTTATGTTCCGGGAAAAACCATTATTAATGATTTTTCCGCATTTATAAAAGCGGGGCAGAAAATCGCGATTGTAGGACCGACAGGCGCGGGAAAAACCACTATCGTTAACCTTTTAATGTGTTTCTATGATTTAAACGAAGGAGATATTTTACTCGATGATATCCCGATAAGCAGCGTGCCTCGAAGATATGTACATGAACAGTTCAGCATGGTGCTGCAGGATACATGGCTGTTCGAGGGAACAATCAGGGAAAATGTCGTCTATTGTAAGGAAGGCATAACAGAGGAACAGGTAAAAGCCGCATGCAGGGCAGCCGGACTCCATCATTTTATAAAGACTTTACCGCAGGGTTATGACACTCCGTTGAATGAAAAGGCAAATCTTTCACAGGGACAGAAACAGCTTGTCACAATCGCCCGCGCGATGATTCAAAACGCGCCGATGCTGATTCTTGACGAAGCGACCAGCTCTGTTGATACAAGGACAGAGCACCTGATCCAGAAAGCAATGGACAAGCTGACAACAGGACGCACATCTTTTGTAATCGCCCACCGGCTTTCAACAATAAAAAACGCCGATATTATTCTTGTAATGAACGAGGGAGATATCATCGAAAGCGGAAACCACAGGGAGCTTCTTGAAAAAGGAGGTTTCTACGCGGAATTATATTACAGCCAGTTTGAATCCTGAACTTTTTTATCATGCGTGGTAAAATACGCTAAAGTAAATAATCGTTATACCGATAATATTTTGGGGGACTGTTTTGGCATATAAAAACGCTTCGTCTACGTACAAGGAAACAAAAGTAAAAACCGCGGGTCAGGGGCAGCTTATCGTCATGCTGTATGACGAGGCTGTAAGGCAGCTGACAAAAGCAACAGAGCTTTTAAGTCTTAACAAGAACGATAAAAAAGATCCCGGCAGAATTGAGCAGATCAGCAAAGCGATAATGAAGACCGAAGAAATACTGACAGAGCTGATGGTATCCCTTGATTTTGAACAGGGCGGGGAGATATCCAAAAACCTTTTCTCGCTTTACACATGGTTTAACAGGGAGCTCGTTGAAGCGAATATCAAACAGGACACCGGAAGAATGATAACTGTAAGGGATATGCTTTCAGACCTCAGAAACACATGGAGCGCGGTCGCTAACCAGACTCCGAATGATCATCACGCTGTTGTGGGCTTGAATATTGCAGGATAGGGAGGAATAATGACGGAAGAAGCGGTAATGGCAAAAGATATTGATTCAAAGGAACTCGCCCAGAGAGTGGCGATTTTAAAAAGATTTAAAACCCTGCTGACACAGCAGAGGGACAGGTTCCGCTCGTATCTTGATTTGCTTGATAAACAGCAAAATGTAATTGAATCAGGCAGCGTTGAAAATCTTTTATCATATGTCGAGATTGAAGAAAAAATCGTCGCCGATATTTTCTCAATTCAAAAAGTTATAGATCCGCTTGAAGAGATGTACTATACGATAGTAAGTCCCGGCCTGCGCGCGCCTGACCTTTCCGCGCAGGATGAAGTGCCGGGACTTAAAGCCTCCCTTGAAAAACTAAAAAGCGAAGCCGTTATGCGCTCAACAAAGAACAAGGAGCTTCTTTCCAAACGGATGCTTGAACTGCGCGCGGAAATAAAATCCCTGCGGAACAATCCTTACGCGTCAAAAAAGCGCGGCGCTTTCGCCAATACTAACATGCCGTCGATTATTGATCTTGAAGGCTGAAAGGAATCAGCTTCCAATCCTAATCCATGTTTCTCCGTTACCTGAAAATGAAACATTGGAATCAACTTTATACACAAAGGATCTCCCTTCCATAACCAGCGTCAATGTACTTCCGGCAGCCTGATAAGCTCCTGTGTATAACCTTGAGCCGCTTATAAAACTGATATTTCCGTAACTGGCGGTTCCCGTGAATGTCAGGTTTCGATCCCCTGAAGAAAGCCTGTATGTTCCCGTTTGAAAAACTGCGTTCTGTGAATTTAAAAGACCTGCGATTCCGGATGATGTCTGGCTTTGCGGCTGAACAGGAACCGGTTCATATGCGGTTTGTACCGCTCCCCTTTCCACTAAAAATTCGCTGATTTGGGCATTGCCGTTCATTTGCGCGATTGATAAAGCCGTATTACCGTCCCTGTTCCTTGCGTTAATGTTAGCGCCGCGGTTTACAAGAAGCTGCACAAGTTCAAAATCAGCGGCTCTTGACGCGTACATTAAAGGCGACATTCCGTCCGAATAACTGCTGGAAAGGGGGTATTGATAGTTAACATCGCATCCAGAAAGAATAAACTGGCGCGCGAAATTAAATCTCTGTTTTTCCATCGCCAGAAGAAGTATCTCTCCGTTAGCTGAAACTCCGCTGTTTAATATAAACTGAACGGCATCATCTGACTGATAACGGTTTATCGCTGTATATAAATCAAAGGAAGAAGGGCGCACATTGTGCCGGCTTAATAGAGACAACACCATTAATGTTGTTTCCCCCTGCGGATAGGTAACAGCGAAATTGGCAATGAGCCTTTTCTCGTCAGCGCTTACTTTGTCAATATTCTGGCTGATAAGCCTTTGTGCGGCCGGATAATCACAGGCGATCAGCGCGTTTACCAGATCCCATTTGTAGTCATTTGCAAATAACACTCCCGAAAAGAAAACAAGGAAAATTAAAATTGATTTTTTCATTCTCTACCCTCCCAAATAGCGAACGATCGGTGAGCCCTTAACGGCTTCTGCTTATAATATCATCTTCCCAAAAATCATATATTAAAGATAAATACTGCGCCTGATATAATCTTTGTGCTTCAATTATAAAACTCATTTCGTAATATATCCGCCCGGTCTCAGGGTACAATTCAAATACTTCACTCCACGTCATTGTGGGATTATTCATTAAAGTTACGAATATTATTGTCAGGTATTTTCTGAAAGTGGAAATTTCAATAAAACGCATGAAAACAATAAAGCCGTCTTCTTCTGCGCCAAATGCTCCGATAAGCCCATTTCCTGTTTGTTCCAGAAGAAGAATAACATTTTCCCTGGTTATTCTGTTTTCAAGATAATTTATTTCAAGATTATGAAAATAAAAAAAACAATCCATGCTTTCTTTTAGTATAAAAACAGAAGCTGTATTCAAATTGTTATTTTCAAGACTATGCATTACATATGTTTCAAAAGCGCTTAATTGAAAATTCCCGTAAAGATAATGCTTGATAAACTCAGCTTCAATTCTCAGCGCGTCCAGTTCATACCAATACGCTTCTTTTTCATCCCGTCTTGCGATTACATAATTCTCTCCGTATTTCAGATAATCATGTAAATGCCTGTACTCATGAATTAAAATTGCATAATGAATACCGCTGTCAGGTCTGTATGTATCCAGAAACCTCAAACCAAAACTGAGGTAAACATCTCCTGTATCATAAACGCTTAAAGTCATCCCTGACAGTACAGTTTTTAAATCCGCGTCAATTCTCGCGTATACCTGATTATTGCGAACGGCGTTATCAGCCAGCATATATGTCTCATATACAATATCGCTTGCACTGTTGTTTTCCATTATTTCACTAAGGTTAAAAAGCAATGTGTTAATTATTACCTGATACTTGCCATAATCGATCTCAGAGGCTTGTTCCTGCGCATATAAAAATAAACTCGCCGAAAATAAAAAAACAGCGATTATTTTTCTTCGTATCATTTCTGCATTATGTGAAATATATATAATAATGTCAATATTTATAATAATTCATCTATGCTTACTCGGATGCTGTAAATTAGCGTCTACCATGTGATTGCGGCTGTTTAATAAAAACATGACAATTATAAAAAACAAATTAATGGGCGATACTGGCGCTCATTTATGCACGCGAATGCGTGTAGATGATTAATATTTACACAGCGTGGCGCTCAAAAAATGTTAACAAGATGAATAACGCGCGAACGCTTCAGCGTGAGCAGCGCGCCCGGATTCGAACGGAGCGCACTGTCGGGCTGCTAAAGCAGCCCTTGCTTGGTTCATTATGGTAACTTTAATTTGTGCTACGCTATGCTGCCATAATTCATCTACGCCCATTCGGGCGCTGCAAATTAGCGTCTACCGTGTGATTGCGGCTGTTTGATAAAAACAAGACAATTTTTAAGAACAAATTAATGGGCGATACTGGATTCGAACCGGTGGCTTCTACCGTGTGAAGGTAGCACTCTAACCACTGAGTTAATCGCCCATTAATTAGTTTTTAAAAATATCAACATTATATATAATATGATATGTTTCTTCGATCTTTACTGGATGAAAAAAATAATACTAACCGAATAATTAAACCAAAAGCTACTAACAGTATACTACTCATGCATTCTTCCCAGTCAAGCTGATTCAAATCTCTACTCAGTCTTCAGCGCGTCGTCAAACGCTACATCGGACGGGGAGAAATTAATGTTTTTGACAAACTCGCAGGCTTCCTTGGCGCCGACTTCCCTGTTCATGCCGGAGTCTTCCCACTCAACGGAGAGCGGGCCTTTGTAGTTGATAGCGTTCAGTTCGCGGATAATGTTTTCAAAATCGACATCGCCGTGGCCCAGAGAGCGGAAATTCCAGCCGCGCCTTACATCGCCGAATGTCAGGAAAGAGCCGAGTATGCCGGCTTTGCCGTCCAGGGTAACGGCGGTATCTTTCATATGCACATGCAGAATCTTGGAAGCGAAATCCCGGATAAAAATGTGCGGAGTAACGCCCTGCCAGATCAGGTGAGATGGATCAAAATTAAAGCCCAGTGTTTTACGGTTTTTAAATTCTTTCAGGAGCCGTTCCGCGGTATAATAATCGAAAGCGATTTCTGTCGGATGCACTTCCAGCGCGAACTTCACTCCGTTCTTGTCAAACTCATCAAAAATCGGAGACCATAGTTTGACTATTTGCGCGTAGGCGTCATTTATCATTTGCTCTGTCGTCTGGGGAAAAGAATACCAGTATGCCCAAATGGGACTTCCCATAAAACCTGTAACAACTTTAACACCCATGTTTTTTGCCGCAGCCGCCGCGTATTTCATTTCCTGAACTGCCCATTTGCGGATTTCTTCGGGTTTTCCGGCGAGGCTTGAAGGAGCGAAACCGTCAAGGCGCGGATCCCAATTATCGCCCACACACTGGCCGATTAAATGAGTTCCTATTGCCCACACTTTCAGATTGTTGTTTTTAAGTATATTCTTTCGTTCTTCAACATATTTTGGATCGGTTGCCGCTTTTTTTAAATCAAGGTGATCTCCCCAGCATGCAATTTCAATTCCTTCATAGCCAAATGATTTTACTTTTTCACAAAATTTTTCAAACGGTATATCTGCCCACTGCCCGGAAAATAAAGTTATCGGTCTTGCCATATTTTACTCCTAACCTATAAATTATGAGCAATTTCCAAAGATTTCGGACATTTTGCCCATCCTGATTTGGAAAATCGCTTTGGAAAAACAGGAAAAATCCTTTGGCAATAATAGAATAATAATTAATAAAATGCAAGTGGAAGTCTTTCAAAACCATAGCAAAAATAATGAAATTTGAACATACTGAGCATTGGAACCATGCAGGGTATCAGAATTTATCATTTACCGCCCTTATTCGCCGCCGCCGCTCTCCTTGCGGTCTGCGGTCTATTTTCAGGCTGTTACACGCTTACACAGGGCGCGGCAATGCTTGGCTACCTGAACCGCGCTGTTCCTCTGGAAGATTCAGGCGACGAAGGTTTTATACGCCTTGTTACGGATATCCGCAAATTCGCGATTGAGGAACTCGGTCTTGCGGAAAGTAAAAATTACACCCGTTATGTGGAAATAGAACGCAGCTATCTAGCGGCAGTAGTATCGGCTTGTGCAAAAGATTCATTCAGCCGCCATGAATGGAATTATCCGGTAGTAGGCAGGCTTCCCTATAAGGGGTTCTTTAATGTTGAAGACGCGCAAAAAGAGCGGGTAAGACTGGAAAAAATGAATCTTGACGTATGGATACGGGGAGTAGACGCTTTCAGCACTCTTGGCTGGTTCAGAGATCCGCTTTATTCATTTATGCGCGATTATTCTCCGTGGAGGCTCGCTGACCTTATCATACACGAACTGGTTCACGCGACAGTTTTTATAAAAGGACACTCTGGTTTTAACGAAGAGCTTGCGCAGTTTATCGGCAGCGAAGGCGCGCGGCTTTTTATGGAAACGCGCTTTGGCTCAGATTCCGCCGAATACCGGGAAATGCTTGCCTCGGAAAAAGAAAGCCAAATATATGTAAACTTTATTCAAGAACTGATTTCAGAATTGAATGCGCTTTATTCAGGTAATAACGATAAAGACAGAGTACTATCTGAGAAAGAAAAAATTATTAATAACGCGAAAGAACGCTTTGACACAGAATATGAAAGCCGTTTTTCAAATGACAATTACCGCTTTTTCTCAACACTGGCTGTAAATAACGCTTATCTTGAATTATTCAGGCTGTATTATACATCTGATAATTTTTATGAAAATCTATATGAACGCAACGGACGCGATCTTCGCGTATTTATTACCGCGGCAAAAAAAGTAAAAAAAGGAACAAACCCAAGAGAACAACTGGAAAACGCGCTGCTCTAAATCAACGGTAATACAGCTCTTCATAAATTTTTGCAAGCGCCGGTATTCTTCTGCCGTAATCTCTGGTTTCGAAAATTGTGACAGATTCTACAAGCAGATCGACGGGCAGATTGCTTGCGCTGCGCCATTGTCTTACGCGGCCAAGTCCGCCGTTATACGCCATAAGTGAAAGCTGTTCGTTATTGTTAAACAGATTGAGCAGGTAATTGTAATAATATGAGCCGATATAAACATTAGTTTCAGAATCTACCGTGTCAACGCTGCCGTTCGCGTTTATAAAATTTGGGCCTCCCGCGCGTCTTATACGATCCGCCATATCGCGCGCGGTCGCCTGCATCAGCTGCATTAGTCCCACTGCTCCGGCGCTTGAACCGACAGAGATCTGAAACGCGCTCTCCTGACGGATAAGCCCGTAAAGAAGCTGCGGCGCGATATTAAAAGTTTTCGCGTTTGTTTCTATTAAATCGAGGAAAGGACGCGGGTACATTATTTCCAAATCACGCCTATTTTTAACATACCCTTCATTGTTAATATATAAAGATATAAGTCTCATGGATTGAATGTACATTTCAGCTTTGTCCAGTTCAAAGGCGACAGCGCGCAGTTCGCCCGGAGTTAACGCTGTTTCAAGAGATCTGATGTATGGAACTGAATAGACCGCCGCGCCGTTTTCAAAAAAGCCAAGAAGAAACTGAGCTGCGCCGGAAAGTTCGTCCTCTTCGGGAACATCATCTGAAAATTCCATAAAAGGCAAACCAAGAGAGGCGGCGCTTTTCATGCGGTAATAAATCGCGGGAACCAGAATTACATCGCTTGCGTTATATGCAAGGCGCATAAAAACTGACGCGCTTATTTGCGCGCCCGCCGCGTTTTCCGCCAACCGCCTGTCTTCCGCTGAAAGATAGCCTTCTTCAAAACCTCTTGCAATTACCCACGCAAAGCCGGCTTTTAAATTTAAACCGTCAATGTTTTTTATAAGGTCATAAGTTCTTATTACCCTTCTCCAGTCCCGCGCCGAAACAAGACGGTGTAAATATCGTTCCATGATATCATTAACTGCGCCGCCATTATTCAAAAGAGGAATGAAACGTTCAATACGCTCCATTATGATATTAACAGAGCCTGACATGGATGAGTCCAGTATGTACCAGATACACGCGTCTTTTTGCGCGTTATCAGAAGTAATGTAAAGCGCTTGTTCAAAGAGAGAAAAAGCGCGGTCATTCTGCCCCAAACGCCTTGCAATACGGGCCGCGAAAAAGATAAGTCTGTACCGTAAATCTTCCCTGCCTTCTGCAATAACAGATGGAAGATTTTCTTCCCACTGTATAAAAAGATTGAGCCCCTCATTCCCTGATGGTGTATATTGAAAAGCTCTTCCCAGATCATTTATCAGATTGGGAAATTCCAAAAATATTTCCGGTATTTGCTCTGGCCAATTTCCGTCAATGCGAAAGGCGCGGAATGTGTTTAACGCATCATTGTAACGCGAAGCAGAAACAACGTAATGCCCTTCAACTGCTGTCTCCTCACTTTCATTGAAAATAAAACCCTGTACCGCGCATTCGTTCAGGACATATTGTCTTGCTTCCTTTGCGTTCTGCCCAATGTCCAGTAAAAAAGAAAGGACATTTTCCCTGTTCATGTTTCGCGTAACATTAAACGCATGCGCCCACAGTTCTGACGCTTCAGATCGAACATGTTCCATTACCGCGCCGGAAAATTTTACATCCTGTGTCATTAAAGAAGCAAGCTGATCGGAAGCCGCCTGCCTGATAAAAACATTGGGGTTTGACAGGGATTTTTCAAACAATTTTATTTTATCGTCAATTGAGTCAGTCAGCAAACCGTTGTAAAATGCGTTTGGATTCTCTTCTTCCTGAGCCTGCGACACAGGACATGAAGAAAAAAATATAAAAATGAAAGAAAACAGGATTGCGCCCAGTGTTGATTTGTGTTTCACAGGGTTTTTTACATTAATCCGGCATTTATTTATGTGCAAGCTGCGCCCTCTGCGGTAAAAATAATTATTTCAAAAGATAAACAACTAATTTCTTGGAGGGATACGGATTATTCTTCCGGAAATAATATGGGCCGGATTGCTTATATTGTTAAACCGCGCAATTATATGATAACGCCGCGGATCGCGGTAAAAAGTCTCGGAAATATCCCATAACGTATCGCCCCATCGTATCACATAATTAATGCCTTCTCTTGGAATTACTGCGGGAACATTATAAGAGGCTGGCTGCGTACTGCTTCTTACGGTCTGAATCTGCACGGGAGCCGCAGCTTGGATAACAGGCGGAGGAGCAATTACCTGCTGGACAGGTTCAAGCACAGGTTGAACTGCGGTTTCCAGCTGAATTACCGGTTCCGGCTGTATAATAAGCTCAGGCTGTTTAACAGGTTCGATAACAGGTGTTACGGGTTCAACCTGCACGGTTTTTACAGCGGTAAGCCTTGTAATTAAAGAGCGCGCGACATCCAATCCGCCGAAAAAGAAAAGCCAGGCTGCCAAAAGCCCAAGGATAAGAATTATACCGATTAAAACAAAGATCCAGGGTTTTGGAGACTTTTTTTTGGCCTGCCGTATTTTTTCAGCGTGTTGGTATAAACCTGAAGGCGGCTCTTCGTTTGATTCAAGTTCAAAATCGGGAATATCAATATCGCGCGTACTTTCATCCATGGATTTTAATGAAACAGTTAAAACATAATGCTCGCCGTTTGAGCCTTTATCAAGATCAATGGCGTCGGCTATAATATTACCGTTTTCATCTGACGAGATAATCATCTCTATGGAAGGTTCGCCTTTTAACTTTTGTTTAATTTTATCTACAACAACCGTGCCGATATATTGAGCATCGGTCATGTTGCTGACAGGGCTTCTGAAAAGATCAATCTGAACGCTGGGCTGGTTATCATGAACCGTGGTGAGAACTAGTCTTTTTTTTATTAAAGAATACTCTTCAACAAGGGGATAAAATTCACCATTGGCGATCTTGATACCGATAGTTGATGCCATTGGATTGACTCCTTTTTTAGGCAAAAAACAGGTTTTTTTTAAATTTAGTTTGTCAAATTGCCTTTGTCAAGACCGATAACGGTCATTATTATATATTATTATCGGCAAACGGGTACAAAAATGCGCAAAAACAACCGATAATAAGAATTATGAGTCCCGTTCTTATAGGCATATTTGCTATAGTACTGGTCGTAAGCCTTATTTTTATATTAAGGAATTTTCTCTCCGGCGCGTCATTGGGCGGCAAAATGTCCAAAGATCGCGAAGCGGCATTAAAGGAAGCTACAAAAAAGCTGGCACAAAATCCAAATGATGCGGGCGCGCTTTATACCATGGCTACGGCGTATTTTGAAGAGCAAAACTGGGACAAAGCGATGAAAACATACGAAACGCTCATAGATCAGATAACATTGAGCCATCCGCAGGGTATTGATAATTTTGAAGTTTATCTGCGTTACGGAATTTCAACGCGTAAACTTAATATGCTGGAACAGGCGTATAAAGGTTTTTCAACGGCGAGAACTTACAGGCAGGATAACTTTGAGGTTAATTACGAACTTGGAGCTTTGGAATTTGAACGAAAAAATTATGAGAAAGCGGTTCTTCTTTTAAAGCAGGCGCGCATTCAGGATCCTGAAAGCCCGGCTGTGCTTCGCTATATGGGACACGCCCTTTTCAGATTGAAAAAACCAAAAGAAGCGATGAGTTTTATCCGCAAGGCAATTGATCTTGCCCCGGACGACAAGGAATCGCTTTATACGCTGGCGGAGTGTTATCACGAGGCCAATCAGGTTGAGCAGGCATTGCGCATCTTTAATCATTTACGCGCGGATCCTGTGATGGGGCCAAACGCGTGTCTTGTCGCGGGAACCATCCATCTTGACACAAGACAATATGAAGCGGCGGTTCAGGACTTTGAAATCGGCCTTAAACACCTGAACGTAAAAGCGGATATTCTCGCGGAACTCCGGTACAAACTTTCCACAACATTAATAAAGATGAATGAAATAGGCAGGGCAATTCCCTATCTTAAGCTGTTACAAGCTGATAATCCTTCATATAAAGACGTTAATGTATTATTGGGCAAGTATATTGAGTTAAACGCGAACCGCAATCTACAGACATTCCTTATGGGCTCTTCAGCGGACTTTGTCGCTCTTTGCCGGAAGATAGTAATGACATATTACCCAAAAGCAAAAGTCAAAATAACAAACATATCCGTAAATAAAAATGAATGGGCGGATATTCTCGCGGAAATTGATACGGCAAAATGGTCCGATTTAATCATGTTCAGGTTTGTAAGAACTCAAGGGTCCATCGGAGAATTGATAGTAAGAGACTTCGGTTCGCACCTTAAGGAAGTAAAAGCCGGAAAAGGCGTATGCATCACTGTCGGGCAATTCACGGAAGAAGCCAAAAGGTATACAGAAGCGCGCCTTATCGACTTAATTGAAAAAGAACAACTGCAAAAAATGCTTAACAGGGTGGACGCAAAACCGGCGGCCGCTGCTAAAAAGTAAGCGTTAGTTCCCATTCCCGATTTTTAATTTCAACAGTAAAGGCAGATGATCGCTTAATCCATTACCTGTCTTCTGGTTATATGAAACAGGTATTCCTCCGGAATTTGCAAAAGGTTCATGATTAACTACGACGGTATTATCATACTCCCAGCCTTTGTTGTCAAAAAATTGACAGGAAATCAAAAAATGATCAATTGTTTCCCAGTTATGTTTGTAATAATATGAACCGTTTTCAAGTTCATTTACCCACGGAGAAAAAAGAACAACAGTCTGTGCCGGAAAATGAACAGGTTCAGGAGGCATATTTCCGCTGACAACAATGAAATCCTTTTGCCCTTCGTCTGCAAGAATCGCGCAATACGGATCGTCGGGAAGGAGCGCGCACATTGAAGAGGCGCCCTGTAAATAAAACTCATTGAAATTCTCGTTGAGATCACCTGCGATAATAAATCCGGTCTGCGGTTCTTTCCCCCATAATTCATGAATACGGCGCAGAATTACCCTGACAGAAGCCATGCGGGTAAGTTCTGTAACATTATCGCCGCCGATTTTGGATTTCCAGTGACAGGTAAAAATAATAAAATCACCGTACTCAGTCTGAACCCTTGTTTCCAGAACAGGCCGCGGCGTAGTGTCGCCGTCAATGGTAATTGAATGTGATTTTATATCCGTTAAAGGAATACGGCTTAAAATTCCCAAACCAACCGCGGATTCCTGATTATTCGCAAAATGGCTCCATTTATAATCATGGTTTATTGAAAGCGCGATATCATCAAGAATATCAAGTGATTCAATCTCCTGCAGCATGATGATGTCAGGTAATGTATCAATTTTGTCAATCGCGCCGGAAATGGTATTTAACCTGCCCAGATATTTTTCATTTGACCAGCCTGATGATTGCTGGAATTCAACATACTCATAACCGTCATCTTTCCCGTCAAACAGGTTATGGATATTCCATGTCATAAGAGTCAGCACAGCGTTATTTTCAATTTCTTCATACCCGGCGACAGCGCACCCCGAAAATGAAATAAAAACCGCGAAAACCCGGTAAAAACATAAAAAAGCAAACGAACGCTTCTTCATAAAGACCTCCAAAAAATGATTTACTATATATGGGTTAAAAGTGCGTAAACGCATGACCGAAACGAAAAAAAATTTAAACTTTTTTTAGTACCGGCTGCCTGCGAGAGTTAATATTAATGATTTAACAACGGAACAATTGCTCTTGCGTGATTCATATTACCAACATCAAATATGATAACCTGCTGTTTTTTTAACCATATTTTAAAGACATCTTCGGTAATACCGACATATCCTGCATAGGAAAAACCCAAAGCCTTCTTTAAATCCTGAGGTTCAATGGCGTGCCATTCCCCGTCAATCCAGATTAAATTAAAAGCATGGGCGAATATATCATCATCAGAAACAGCGAAAAATATTTTATCTTTCAATAATTCAGACATTTGAGATTTTTCCCAGAAAAGAAAGGCGAAATCATCACAATCGGCTTTGGAATTATTTCCATCGCCGTCAAAATAATATAACCATGTATTGGATAACCGATCGGATTTTCCATATGTTAATTCATTATCTATTTCCCGTTTTATCCGCATTATTTCACTCTCAATTTCCGGTGTCATGACCAGAGACGGGTCTATTATACGATGCGCGTAAAATCGATCAGCTGATTCCTGAAAACGGTACATTAACAGCCGCTGGGAATTTTCACGTTTTTTAATATAAGCGTCTATTTCACCGTATACTAATGATCCGATAAAAAGCAATAATATGATTATTGGCAAAAATAAAATAAAAAAACCCGGATCAAACCTGAATCTGGTTTTTGAAGAAGCTTCGTAATATAAAGTATTATCTTCATTAAACTCTGTATCTGATAATTTCTGAGGTTGTATTTTGAAGGCTTTTTTATTTTTTTCATCAATTTTACGAATATGCTCATCAACTTTTGAGGCTATCTCATTATAATTATTTACCGCATTGCCAATAAACTCTTTCTTATATTTTATATCTACTTTTGGGGGCTGATTTTCGTTTGAATTGTTGGTTTTATTGTTTATCATAAATACTCAATAACCTTGGGGATAAGCAGCTTTAATTCTGTGATTATAACAAAACTTATAGTTTGATTATAATTGCTAACAGTATATAATGAATTCGGAGAATTTGAAATAGAGTTATTCGTTAAAAAATGCCCGTTATAGGATTCACTGACTGCGTTATACCGGCAGTAGATCGCTGCTTCTTAAATTGCCGCTCATCCCTTCATTCTTGCCTTAAGTTCCTCAAGCGCGGCATTTGCTGCCTGCTCTTTCTCCATTTCCTTAAACCTGCGCTCGGCGCGAACTTTATCTTCATCGCCGGGCATGCGGCCTGCCGCAATGAGCAGTTCCTGTTCCAGCAGATCAGTATCAATACTCCTGTCGCAGGAAGCAAGCAGGGGAAGCTGCCGCCGCATTTCTTCAATCTGCTGTTTGAGCAGCTCCGCTTCAGTTTTCAGCGCCGCGTATTTATCAATCAGCCTGTTTTTCTCGTTTTCCGCTTCCAGAACCAGTTCCGCCAAACCTTTGGAACCGGCAAGATCCATCCTCGACTGCCATTTGGCAATTTCTTCATCAAGACACTGGATCTGCTTTTCAGTTAATTTCAATGTAGAAAAAAAATTGATGATGTATTCTTTTACTTCAGCTGAACTCATGCCGGATAGATTCGCGCCAAGAGGGGAGCCTTCGTTTTCAATTTTTAAATTTGATATATCTTCAGGTTGAGGATTCTCTTGTGGTTCGTCCATGACTGACTCCTTTATATGTATAACAAACCGTATTTTCGCCGTTTCGTTATGCGAAACATCAGGGGTTATAGATTACCTTGTTCCGCCCGGCTTCCTTTGCGGCGTAAAGGCCTTTGTCCGCTCCGGATAGAAATGCGTCGATTGAGTCCATTCTTGACGGTATAATTGAATTTACACCGATGCTGATTGTAATATTAATTACAGGACCGTTATCGCTCTGAATCGGCGTACTCTCCACACTGGCGCGGATATTTTCGGCGATATCCCTGGCGCCCTGAAGCGGCGTATTCGGAAGAAGAACGACAAATTCTTCTCCGCCCCAGCGCGCCACAAAATCTGCAGGGCGTTTAACAGCTCTGGAAAATATAAGCGCGGATGACATCAGTACTACATCTCCCTGCTGGTGTCCGTAATCATCGTTTATCTTTTTGAATTTATCCAAATCCATCATTAAAAGGCTTATCGGCATCTGCTCCCTGATAGACTGTTTCCATTCCATTAAGAGCCGGTCGTCAAAACTCCGCCTGTTGGGCAGGTTTGTCAGTTGATCAATCAGGCTCAGGCGTTCAATTGTACGCATTTGAGTAATAATCTGAATTTGATTGCGAACCCTTAATTTTACGACGATTGGACTGAATGGTTTTGTTATATAATCAGCTGCGTCAAGAGACAGGCCTTTTTCCTCATCTTCATCGCTGTCAAGTCCTGTAATAAAAACAACAGGAATTTTTTTAATTTCTTCAATCTTTTTTATCGTAGAAAGAGTCTGATATCCGTCCATCTCCGGCATTAGTATATCGAGCAATATTAAATCGGGTTTGTATTCCTTTGCTCTTTCTATGGCGTCATATCCGTTTTTTGCGGTATAAATCGAATATTCCGAACCGAGAATGTGGGATAATACCTTAAGATTTGAATTTTCATCATCAACTATAAGCAGGGAATTTTTTTTTATATCTATCACATTTATTACCGCCATAATGTTTATTATTACTTTATATATCGGATGAAAATTCATTCAGGACAATATCAAGCTCTGTTTTTAAAATTTTCAGCTGATCTTCTGTTACGTAATTTTTCCCGTTTTTAAGCATAAATTCAACATCAGCCGCGGCGCTTTGCAGAATAATCTTGCCGGCCTGCCCCGCGTTTGCCTTCAGCGAATGTATCAATCTGCAGGCAAGTTCAATATCGCCGCTTTCAAGGGCTTCGGTTACTTCAATATATTTATTTCGGTTGTTCTCAATAAACAACCGCTGAAGCTCTTTGTGAAACTCCAGATTGGCTTCAAGCCCGGCATTTTTATCATATTCATCGCTTCCCTGATTAAGAGGTGTAAGATATTTCATAAGGCAGCGCCATAATTCCTGCGATGTAAAAGGTTTGCCGACACAATCATGCATCCCCGAATTTTTGTAAATTTCCCTGTCATTAAACATAACGTTGGCTGTCATGGCGACAACAGGGACGCCTGTTTTAAGCTCCCTGATTTTTAAAGAAGCCTCAAGGCCGTCCATAACCGGCATGTGCATATCCATAAAAACAAGATCAAACTGCTTTTCTCCGTTTTCCATCCGCTTTTTTACCATTTCATAGCCAATCTTGCCGTTATCGGCGGTAACAGTAACAAGGCCTACCCTTTTTAAATGTTCGCTTATTACCTGCTGGTTCATCTGATTGTCTTCACATAACAAAATCTCTCCGCTGAACGCCGGTTTTTCAAGTTCGTTAAACGAGATTTTATTATCTGCTGATTCATCATCATTTATATTTATTGTATCAAACACAAGCTCAAAATAAAATTTACTGCCGATACCGGGATTGCTTTCAACCGATAACTTGCCTCCCATTGACTCAATAATATTTTTTGTTATTGAAAGGCCGAGTCCTGTACCGCTGAATTTACGGTTAATTCCTGTCTGCGCCAGCATGTAAGGATCAAATATTTTATCAATCTGATCGTTTGTCATGCCGATGCCTGAATCCTTTACTTCAAAATACATGGTAATGGATTCATCGCTCATGTTTTTCAGCGACGCGTTGAGCTTTATCATTCCGGTATTGGTAAATTTAACCGCGTTGGAAAGCAGATTAACAAGCACCTGTCTGAGCCTTTTGGGATCGCCAAGCGGCCGTTTGCCAAGACTTGGCTCAACATAAAAATAAAGTACAAGGCCTTTTTCCACAGCGCTGGGCATGATTAAAGTGCGGCAGCTTGATAATAAATCATGCATATCAAAAGGAATATTTTCAATTTCCATTCTGCCGGATTCTACTTTGGAGATATCCAGTATATCGTTGACTATTTGCAGCAGCCATTTGGCGTTGGTATTTATTTTATTAAGAAAATCTTTTGTTTTAAGCGATGATTCGCCTTCCATCGCAAGTTCAGAAAAACCTATAATACTGTTCATTGGCGTGCGAATTTCATGGCTTACAACAGCGATAAAATTTGATTTTGATTCTGATACTGACTCCGCGGTTTTTCGAAGATGGTCGGCTTCATTATACAGGCGTCTTTGCAAAACCGCGGCGATGGTCGCGGTGATAACGCTTAAAACAAAGGAAATTATTCCCGTTAAAAGCGGATTATCAAACAGGAAACCGATAATAAAAGCTAAGGCGTTAATAAAAAAAGCCGCAATGATAATTATTAAGAATATTTTATTATTAAATATATCAGGCAGATGTTTTTTTCTTTTTGCGGCTGCCGGTTTTTCCGCTTCCTTTTTCCCTGTCATAAACCAACCTTTAAGCGCCCGGCAGCATCCATTGTTTCAGAACCGCGTCCAGTTCATGGAGGCCGATAGGTTTTGATATAAATCCGTTAAATCCGTTATCAAGAAACATTTTCTTTACTCCCGGAACCGCGTTAGCTGTCAACGCGATAATCGGAAGTTTCGCATATCCCATTTTTCTTATTTCTTTTGCTGTTTCAATGCCGTCCATTATTGGCATTATATGATCCATGAAAACAAGATCGTATTTTACCTTTTTTATTAATTCTATTGCCTGCGCTCCGCTTGCCGCGAGATCAACATCAAGCCCGTAAGGAGAGAGCATTTCCTTTGCGACATAGAGGTTTATGTCAATATCATCCACAATCAGAACTTTTCCGGGATTAATATTTTCACGCACAATACGGGTTACTCTTGTTTTTTCCTGGTTATCGGAATGAAACTCATGAAGTTTTAAAGCGGTCTCTTTTCCAATTGTGCCGGCTCCGGCGTTTATCTGCGGCAGTCTGATTGTAAAAACGGATCCTTTGCCGGGTTCGCTCTTTACATGAATTACACCGTTCATCATTTGTAATAAATACCTGACAATGCTCATTCCAAGGCCGGTACCGGGGTGCTTCGCCTCTTCTGATTCGCCGGATGTGTCTTTAAATTCCTGAACCTGCGGTTCAAAAACCCCGGGATCGTCCATGTTAGTTTCAATTTCGTTTTTTGGCGTGTGTTTATTATGCGAATGATAATGGAATAATTTATCTACCTGTTCCTCTGTCATTCCTTCGCCGGTATCGCGGATTTTGATAACAAGCGTAACATTGCCGTTTAAATTATTATGTGAAACTTCAGTGAAAGCCGACAATTCCACTTCGCCTGACGCTGTATATTTAAACGCGTTGGAAAGAAGGTTATTAAGAATCTGTTTAATTCGAATTTCATCCCCAATCAGCGCGGAAGGCATATTCTCATCGATATTTAAAATAAACTCAACCGGCTTGTTTTCAAATTTTATCAGGTTTAAGAATACGGTATCTTTAATCATGTTTTCGAAATTATACTGAGCCTGAACCAATTCAAATTTTCCCGATTCAATTTTTGACATATCAAGAATATCATTGACAATTCCAAGCAGCAAATCGCCTGAATTAAAAATCCTTGTAAACGCGTTCTTGATTTCCTGCGGATGGTTTTCGTTCTGTAGTTGAATTGCCGAGATTCCAAGTATACCGTTTAAAGGAGTGCGTATTTCATGGCTCAATCTCGATAAAAAGAGCGATTTGCTGCGGTTTGCCGATTCAGCGGCTGCGACAGCGTTTATGTAATTGATTTGATGGCGTACTCTTAAAATTACGATCGAATCATGAAAAGGTTTGGTAATATAATCAGCCGCGTCAAGTGAGAGGCCTTTCTCTTCATTTATATCGCTGTCAAGCCCTGTAATAAAAATTACAGGTATTTTATGCAGTTCTTCGCAATTTTTTATCTTGCAGAGAGTTTGATATCCGTCCATTTCCGGCATTAGTATATCAAGAAGAATAAGATCCGGTTTATACTCTTTGGCTTTTTCAATGGCATTCTTTCCACTTGTAGCGGTTATGATGGAATATTCCGGGCTTAATATATTGGTCAGGATTTTCAGGTTTGACTTTTCATCATCTACGATTAGCAGCCTGTTTTTCCTGTCAGTTTCCATTTTTATATCTATCCTCTCATGCAGCACAATTTTACAGGATGAAACCTTGCCGTATATGTATATTTTACATCAATAACAGGATTTTGGCGATAAAAAAATCCGGCGCTTGCATTCAAGCGCCGGACTTTATTAAGAATGATTTTTCTATATTACCAAAATCCTGCCTTAATTAAACAGTTTTTTTGGCTGCCGGTTTCTTCGCGGCGGGTTTTTTGGCGGCAGCTGTCTTTTTGGCTGCCGGTTTCTTCGCGGCGGTAGTTTTCTTTACCGCGGGTTTCTTTACTGCAACTTTCTTTGTCACAGTTTTCTTTACGGCGGTGGTTTTCTTCGCCGCAGGTTTTTTTGCCGCCGCTGTTTTCTTCACCGCAGGTTTCTTTGCCGCGGGCTTCTTTACCGCAGGCTTTTTCGCAGATGTTACTGCCATCTTCTTGTCCCCCTTAACAGGTTTTTTACTGCCAATCACCGTGGCAGTGGCGGGTATAGTCTTACCTGACTCCCCTCCCTTTATGTTCTTTCCGGTGTTGTTTATAACCGCCTGCGCGCCTGCAAGACGCGCTAACGGTACCCGGAACGGTGAACATGATACATAGCTCAACCCTGCCCTGAAACAGAAATCAATAGTCACAGGATCTCCGCCGTGCTCTCCGCAAATTCCAATTTTTAAATCAGGTTTTACATTTCTGCCTTCGCTAATTCCAAAATTAATCAGGCTGCCGACGCCTTCTTCATCAATAGTTTTAAACGGATCAACATCAAGAACATTTTTCTGAAGATAGATTGGCAGGAACGACGCAACATCATCGCGGCTGAAAGCAAAAGTCATCTGCGTAAGATCATTTGTGCCAAAACTGAAGAAGTCCGCATAACTTGCGATATGTCCGGCGCGGATCGCGGCGCGCGGAACTTCGATCATCGGTCCAATAGTAACAGGAACTTTTACGCCTGCTTCATGAAAGACTCTTTCAAGAACTTTTTACGCGGTTGGAGGCAGAAGTTTTGATTCTGTTGCTGT
>JAIRQF010000176.1 GCA_031256635.1 Treponema sp.
GACGCTTTTGGTTTCCCGGCTACAGCCAATGTGCCTGCCCGTCAGTACACAAGAGGTTATATGGGCGAAGGCAGATCATGGTACACATCTGAGGATCTTGAAAAAGTAGAATTAAAAAGAGATATAGGTCAGGCATTGGACCTTTATAACGATGCGTGGTTTAACTCGATCAGGGTCGGCAATGAATAAAATCCTGAGAAGGGAAATTAAAAATATTTACAGACAGCTTCCTTGTCACTGCAGGAAGCTGTCAGCAGGGGGTTATGGTGATAAAAAGAAATATCATCAATCTTGTCGTTTTGGCGGCGCTTTTATTGCCCGCCATTATATCCTGTGATTCCAGAGAGCGGCTTTATATTTATAACTGGACGTACTATATTCCTGATTCTGTAATTGAAAAGTTTGAAGAAGAGTTTAATGTCAGAGTAATTTACGATGAGTTTGCATCTAACGAAGAAATGTTCGCAAAACTAAGATCGACGCGGAGCAGCCGGGGCAGCTATGATGTTGTTTTTCCGTCAGGATATTATATTCCAATCATGATTCGCGAAGATATGCTTGAAAAGATCGATAAATCAAAAATTGAAAATTTAAAGAATATCGACGCTGAAGTGCTTGCAAAAGCGGCGTATGATCCTGCAATGGAATACTCGGTTCCTTATTTTTACGGCGCGGCGGCAATTATTATAAATACAGTAAGGGTTCCTGTCTTTGAGAAGAGCTGGTCAATTTTTGCCAGGGAAGATCTTCGCGGCCGCATGACAATGCTTGATGACCTTCGCGAAGTAATGGGAGACGCCCTTACTTATTTGGGTTACTCTGTTAATACCGTTAACCCGGTACAGATCGCGCAAGCCAGGGATCTTGTTAATAATTCATGGAAACCCAATCTGGTAAAATTTGACGCCGAAACCTTCGGCAAGGGATATGCCAATGAGGACTTTTGGGTTGTCCACGGTTATCCGGAAGTAGTTTTCGAAGAAATTGCAGATAACGAACAGCTGCTGGCAAATACCGTCATCTTTATTCCTGAAGAAGGCGGTCCGTCATATATCGATGCAATGGTTATTCTGAAAAACGCAAGAAACATTGATCTTGCCCATAAATTTATAAATTTCATCCACAGGCCTGATATTTTTGCCGAATTTACGGATATTTTCGGCCTTCCGGCGACAGTGAACATTCCTGCCCGCAGGTTAAAACAGGGAGTGTCCGTTTATTCGGAAGAAGAACTGCATAATACCGAGCTGACGGTGGATATTGGGGATTCGCTTGAACTTTACAATGACGCCTGGTTTAACGTAGTCAGGGCGGGATATTAGGAAGGGCTTTACACTTGTTCATTTTTTTGATACAAATAAGGAGAGAAACACAAGCTCTGCTCAAGGAAGGATATAAATATGTCACGAACATGTGATCTTTGCGGAAAACACACAATCACCGGCAATAAAGTAAGCCATGCCAAAAATCATACCCGCAGGACATGGAAACCCAATCTCGTAAATGTAAAAACCGAAGCCGGCGGCACAACGAGAACATTAAAAATCTGCACAAGGTGTCTTAAAAGCGGCCATATTATAAAGAAAGTCTAATCCGCCGATGACGGATCCCGGACTGTTACAGGCGCTGGACTATATTCTCAATAATAGCGATGAATCCGCCATGGATGTTTTGATCGAAGCTGTAACCAGACGAAAGCGCGATCTGAATATGTTTAACGCGATTAGCGGTATGCCTGATCCTCAAAAGATCGCAAAAGAAATTACAGAGAAAATAAACGCGAATATCGGCGGCAGCATCGAAGGTATGAGAAAATCCGTTCAGGAAATGATAATCAGGGTGCTGAGGGAACACGCTCCGGAACTTAACGAAAAACAGATAAATGATCTTTGCAGGGCATGGCTTGTGGATACTCCGGGAACCAATAAAAACCCTGCGATACCCCCTGATGTTCTTTTATCCATGATTGAACAGTTCGTCTCTTTTTCCGGCGGTGAAATGAATGAATCAGTTGACAATAACCTTCGGGAAGAAATGGGAGCGTGGCCCCAGCGGTACTGGAACTCCTTCCCTCCCGTTATTCGGCAGATAATTACTGATTACCTTAAAAATAAAATAATCGAAAAGGATTTCAAATCAAAAATATTATTGGCATTGGGAATCTGATGCCTCATTTTAATATTTAAATTCTGAGCCGCCTATAAACTCGCGCAGGATGCTTGTTCCGGGAACATACTGCGGCGGGATGGGAGCGAAATTTTCCAGGAATGATAAAAGCCTTACAGCTTCGGCATATTCGATTCTGCCAGGTTTTACGGCGCGTAGAAGGGGATCGGCGTAATATTTAAGGACTGAAAGTTCGTAATCAAGAGCGGAGTTAAACGCCGCGTCAGAGGAGTTCTGGAACGGGAATATGTGCCTGCGTTCCCCTGCCTGAACTTTCGGCCACATTTTTAAAGTACCGGCCGCGTCCATTCCCCTGAACTGGGAATCGCGCACCATGCGCCGAAGAAGCCGGTTGTCGCTTGTAGGGATTCTGTTGTGATCGTCAAGGTTAAGCTGAGTCAGCGCGGAAATATATATTTTAAATTTTGTGCTGCGATCGATACTGTATGTAAGAGCGTCGTTAAGGCCGTGTATACCTTCAAGTATCAGAATGTTTTTGCTTTGCAGCCTGATTTTTCTGCCGCCTTCTTTTTTTCTGCTTCCTGTTTTAAAGTCATAAACAGGAACCGAAATTTCCTCTCCGCGGTAGAGAGCCTGCAATTGTTCATTAAGATACGGGACATCAAGAGCTTCCAGACATTCATAATCAGGCTCTCCTTTTTCATCCTTCGGAGTATCAGATGTCCCCCTGTAATAATCATCAATGCTTACGGCGATTGGTTTTAGTCCCAGAACCATCAGTTCAATTTCCAGCCGTTTTGCGCTGGTGGTTTTACCAGAACTTGAAGGGCCGGCCATCAGTACTAATTTAAGGTTATCAATTTTTTCAAAAATCCGGTTTGCGATATCAGACATTTTTCTTGCCTGATGCGCTTCTGTAATTCTTATGTAATCAGCAATGGTTCTTGATTCAATTTTCGCGTTAAGTTCTCCTACAACGCGCACTCCGACATTTTTTCCCCAATTTTTATAATCGCTGTAAACTCCGAAAAGCTGCGGCTCGTCGACAAAAGGATCTATCGCATTTCCCCTTCCTATTGCCGGAAAGCGAAGAAGAAAACCGTCTCCGTATGGCGTAAGATCAAATGAAGAAAGAAGCCCCGTATGTTTAAGGAGCGGCTGTATATAAATATCCATATAACCTTTACATTCATTTACCTTGATGCGCGGAGAGCTTCTCTGTTCCAGAAGAAGAGCCGTGTCCCTTTGGTTATGTGTTTTAAATAATTGCACTGCTTCTTCATAGGAAAGATATTTAAACGTTATCGGCAAATTCTCATTTACCAGATTTCTCATCTCTTGGGCAAGTTTCTCAACTTCGCTGTCTTTCGGTTTGTTCGCGGAACTTAATGTATAATAATAACTGCTGCCAAGAGAATGCCCCACATAAACGCCGTCATCAGGGAATATCTTTTGCGCCGCTATAGCCAAAACAAATGAAAGCGTGCGCCTGTAAATCATAACCCCTTCCGGTGAATCAATAAGGACAGGTTCCAATGACGCGTTTACAAGGAGAGAAGTCCCTGTCGGGCGTATTTCATTATTTACCTTGATTGCCGCGATAGAATCTGCATTAATTCCGAAATTTTCCATAACGGAGGAAGCTTTAGTGCCGTAAGCGCAGTTTATGGATTTACCGCCCGGAAATTTTATCTGTATTTCGTTCATGAGTAAATAATAGCATATTTTAAAAAAATTCTCTGTACTATTAAAATAACAGGGCAGCTTGTCTTAAGTATGCGTATATTTTTCATTTAATTTCCCTGCGATTTCCAGCAATGTTTCCCGCGTATTCTGAGCCGGATCGTCTAGCACGGTTTCCAAAAGTTCTTTCAGAATAGCGCCCATTTTTATGCCGCTTGGGATGCCGGCCGCGATTAAATCATTTCCGCTTACGGCGAGGTCTTTAATCGAAAATGCGCGGCTGCTTGCAAGTATATTATTTACTCTTTTTACGAGTTTTTCCATTGAACGATAATCAGGTGTATTTCCTGAAAAGCCGTAAATATCCGCGCGGCGAAGACGGCAGATATCGTCAAGGTTATCTTCTCCCACGCGGACAATAAATCTGCGGACAGCCGAGTCCGACCATTCATCGGTATAAAGAAACATGTGTTCTTTTATTAAATGACAGACTTTGTCTGTTACCGCGTTGGGATAACGCAGGCGGTTTAATAATGCGCGGCTCATGTTGGCTGAAACTTCTTCATGCCGGTAGAATGTATAAACACCCGCTTCATCAATATCGCGTACACATGGTTTTCCGATATCGTGAAAAAGAGCGGCTAAACGCACCTCGTTTGAAAAACCGTTTGCCGCGGCGTAATCGCATGCGTGAAGGCTGTGATCAAGAACATCGAATTGATGAAAGCCCTTCTGCTCAACGCCGCGGCAGGCTTCAAGTTCCGGGATGAAAAGTTTCAAGAGCCCTGTTTTTTCCATCAGGCGAAATCCTGTAGAAGGAAGGGGAGAGCTGAGTATCTTGTCAATTTCATCGCGCACCCGCTCCTGCGATACTTTCGCGCATACGCAAAGCGCCCTATTAACCGCGTCAAGAGTTTTCCGCTCAATTTCAAAACCAAGCTGTGCGGCAAAACGAACAGCGCGAAGCGGGCGAAGACCGTCTTCATTAAAACGCTCTGCTGCCTCTCCTGCACAACGGATGATTTTTGCTTTTATATCTTTTTCTCCATTAAAAGGATCTATTATATCTCCTGCGGGAAGACGCAGGGCAATCGCGTTCATTGTAAAATCGCGGCGTGAAAGATCCTCTTCGATACCGGCCGCGTAAGTTACCTGATCCGGTCTTCTTCCGTCAGAATATCCGGATTCGGTTCTGAATGTTGTAATTTCCGCAGATTGTCTTATATAAAAAACAGTGACAGTTCCGTGTTTAATGCCTGTGGGAACAACCTTGCCCCCGGCGCGTGCAATAATATCCGTTACTTCCCCAGGCAGCGCGTTAGTTGCAAGATCCCAGTCGTGAATCTTTTTCCCCATCAGCATATCCCGCACAGCTCCGCCAACAAGGTATATCTCTTTCCCGTTATTGTTAAAAAATGAGGCGATTTCTTTCAGTATCGGATGTATATTTTTTATCAATTGATAATCCTTTAATAAATGAGTATACTTTTTTTTAAGATTTTTTACCACGAACCCATACTCCAATATTTTAGCGCCGGTTCGTGAGGTTAGCGGTTAATATATAAAAAAGGTGATGAGAATTGCTGGGGATAATATTTACAGGCGGAGAAGGGCCTCCTGCCGGGATTGCAAGACGGTTAGCCGAAACTGAAGCGTTAATTATCGCCGCTGATTCAGGGCTGGAGGCGGCGCAAAAGGCGGGAATAAAACCCGATTGGATAATCGGCGACATGGATTCGCTGAAAGACAGTTCGAGCCTTGCCTCTAATCCGTTTCAGAATATTTTCCGTTATCCGCATGACAAGGATTTTACTGATACCGAGCTTGCTTTTTTACTTGCGGTAGAAAAGCACTGCGATGAAATCTGGATCATAGGAGGAGGCGGCGGAAGAATCGATCATCTTTTTGGCATTCGTTCAATGTTTGAAAGAGACGTTTTTCCGGCGCGCTGGATAACATCAGCGGAGGATATTCATTGTATTGATGCCGGGATCGGGGGTCGGATAACAAGGAGCGAAATAAATTTAACCATAAATAAAGGTGCTATTGTTTCTGTGTTCCCGATGGGCGATGGACCATGGGAAACTGAAAGTTCAGGATTGAAATGGCCGCTTGAAGGAGTCAGGTGGAACCGCGGTTTTTTTGGATTGAGCAATGTCGCGGTAGACGGGGAATTTTCCATTAAGGCAAAAGAAGGGCGTTTTATGGTAATATTACCGTTGATGTAAAATATCAGGAGACAAAATGGCAGCTATTTTAATGGACGGGAAAAAATTATCGCAAAAAATCCGCGATGATATTAAAACAAAAGCCGCTACGTTAAAAGAAAATGGAATAACTCCCTGCCTTGCGGTTGTGCTTGTCGGAGAAGATCCGGCGAGCCTTTCATATGTCAAATCAAAAGAGAAAGCTCTTGCCGAAGCTGGAATGGAAAGCCTTGATATAAGGCTGCCGCAGGAGACAAATGAAAAAGAGCTTCTTGCTGTCATTGCGGATTTAAACAAAAATGATAAAGTTCATGGTATTTTGGTTCAATCGCCTGTTCCAAAACATATTAATGAAGAGACTGTTAACTCCGCTGTCGTTCCGGAAAAGGATGTGGATTGTTTTCATCCGGTATCGGTCGGTAATATGGTTTTGGAAAGGCCAGGTTTTTTACCTTGCACTCCGCATGGCATTCTGATGCTGCTAAATGAATATAATATTAAAACATCGGGGGCTCACGCGGTTATTGCCGGAAGGTCAAATATTGTCGGCAAGCCACTTGTAAATCTTTTAATTCGCCGTAATTATAATGCTACAGTGACTGTTTGTCATACAGGGACAAAAGACTTTCAGAAGCACGCATTACAGGCCGATATTTTAATTGCCGCCGTTGGAAAACCCGGTCTTATAAAACCTGAGATGGTAAAAGAAGGCGCTGTTGTAATTGATGTTGGAATTAACCGTGTGCCGGATTTGTCAAACCAAAAAGGTTACCGGGTTTGCGGTGATGTTGATCCTGCTGTCGAACAAAAAGCAGGTTACCTTACGCCTGTGCCAGGCGGGGTAGGGCCTATGACTATAGCGATGCTTTTGCAAAATGTAATACAAACCGCGCAAAAACATGGAGGTTAAGATGATGACAAACGAACCTGAATACAGAGACGCAAATCCCGGAACGGAAAATCTTCCGGGCAGGGGCAGATCGATTATCCTTCTTATCGCAGGCGGTATTGCTCTTGCGATTCTGACTATCGCCGGCTTACGAATACGGCCTTTGGGACTTGCTGTCGGTGTTTTTACATTTGTATCCGGCCTTACGATGCTTGTGCGCAGGAGAACGTTCAATTATAGACCCGGTGTTATCGTAACAATCTGCGGCTTCTTTCTTCTTCTTGCCAATCCGCGCTTTGGATTGGTAGCGGGTTTTGCGGGATTCTTCCTTATCATAGGCGCGGTCGGACTTGTGGTTTTTGGTCTTTTCAGAGCAATAAAGTTAGCGTGGGAACTGGGAAGATTTTCTTAAATTATAGAAATTAAAGGAGAAATGTATGAGCGATATTATGAAAAGAGACGAGATTCCTTCAGCGGGAAGCTTAACAAAGTGCGGCGTAGCCGCCGTAGGTTATACCGCAGCCGGAGTATTTCTTGTTTTGTTAGGCGCCATTTCATCCATTCCCATTGTTGGTATTATTGCGGGAGGCGTTGTTACCATGATTGGGCTCGGCTCTTTTTTATCAAAAGATCCGGCAGATAAGAGGGCAGGCCTGATTATAACATCCGCAGGTATTTTAACGCTCCTTTCAAAAATTCCGATTCCGGTTATACAGCCTTTCTCGAAAGTACTTCTTGGCATCGGCGCTTTCGGCCTTCTTGCGTTAGGTGTAATAAACGCCGTTAAATTTTTCCGCGGACTTAAGAAAAGATCGTAATTTATCCTATTATCATTATGTAAAAAATATGACTTATCACTTTGAGACCTACGGCTGTCAGATGAACAGCGCGGAGTCTGCGGCATTGGCGCTTGTGTGCAAAGAACGCGGATGGGAAGAAATACATGAAGGCGAAATGGAAGCATCAGGCGGCGCTGATCTTGTTTTGCTTAATACCTGTTCTGTAAGGCTTACCGCGGAAAAACGCGCGCTTGGCCGTATCGCTCATTATGCCGGTCTTAAGAAAAAACATAAACGCAATTTCACTTTGGTTGTCGCAGGCTGTATGGCGCAAAGACTGGGAGATAAATTAATTGAAAAATATCCGCAGGTAGATTATGTGATGGGTACAAGGCAGCGCTCTTTGTTTCCTCTGATACTGGAGGCTTGCGAAAAAGGCATTAAAGCCCTGCTTGATATAAATGAAGAGCCTGAGTTTTCATTTTCAAAGTCGCATCTTGAAGAAGGGCAATTCAGGAGCTTTATTCCGATTATGCACGGCTGTAATAATTTCTGCTCTTATTGCGTTGTTCCGTATGTCCGCGGCAGGGAAGTTTCGCGCGATCCGGAAAACATCATACAGGAAATCCGTCTTGTAGGAGAGAGGGGAGTGCGGGAAATTACTCTGCTTGGGCAAAATGTAAACAGCTACAGAAAAGAAAGCGTTGATTTCTCCGCGCTGTTAAAGCTGGCCGCACAGGAAGCGCAAAAGAATGGTATTGGCAGGATACGTTTTCTTTCAGCAAATCCCGGCAATTTTTCATCAAGAACAATAGAAGTAATGGCTGAAAATAAAATCTTCTGCCGCCACATTCACCTGCCGGTTCAACACGGCTGTGACAATGTGCTAAAAGCGATGAACAGAAATTATACAAGAAAGCGCTTTCTGGAACTGGTAAGTGAAATTCGCAGCGCAATGCCGCAGGTATCGCTTTCCACAGACATTCTTGTCGGTTTTCCCGGTGAAACAGAAAATGATTTTGACGAAACGCTCAGCCTAATGGAAGAGGTAAAATTTCTTTATTCCTATATGTACCACTTTAACCCGCGGGAAGGGACAAAAGCTTTTGATCTTCCGGACAGGATTGAAGATGAAGTTAAAAAAGAAAGACTTTACAGAGTTATAAACCTCCAAAAAAAACACACAACAGAGCTGTTAAAAGCAAGAATCGGCAGCACAGAAATTGTTTTAGTAGAAGGGATTTCCCGAAAAAATGCCGATGAATTAATAACAAGGACTGAAAAAGACGAAATGGTTGCGGTGCCCGGCAATAAGTCGATGATTGGCTCTTTCGGCAGCCTTACTCTTTCGTCCCTGAAAGGAAATACATTTCGATCAAATGAGATATCATTAAACAATGTTTAATGTTCGATTATACTGCGCGGCTATTCAGCCGCGCTAAAAAGGAGTTATGTTTATGCCATGGCGTTTAATAATCGGTATCGTTATATTTGCGGTATTTTTAGTATTTGTCGCGTTTAATATTGAAAACAGATGCGACATCAGCTTTGGTTTTACGAAAATACAGGATGTTCCGGTATTTTTTACAATATTTGCTTCATTTGCGATGGGGCTTTTATGCTCTCTTCCGTTAATTTTTCATATCAGGCATAAAAATGCCAAAGCGCCGCAAACGGGAAAGAAATCCAAAAAGGATCTTCAGTTAAATAACGATGATATCCAAAATGATGATTATCATATCCCTGCAGAATCAGAAACAAGCGAAAAAATTAAAAAAGACGCTGCGGAAGCCAAAAAAAGATTCTTTTCCAAAAGACGCGGCGGCAGTAATGATTAAAGTGATAATTCCGCTTCTGCTGATAATAACCGCAGGCGCGGGTTTTTCTCAAACCGGAGTTTCACTGGATGTTGAAATTCTTAATATCGAAAGAGCAATAACAAGGCAGGGTATTTCTGTCTCTGAGCGCCATGACGCCCTTGTCCGTCTTGCGCAGCTTCGCCAGTTATCAGGAGATATCGAAGGCGCAGCAAGAAACTGGCTGGAAGCCGCCGCCTCGGTTCCCGGCAGCGTGGATGACGAAGCGCTTTTAAACTGCGCCTACTGCCTTGCGGCAATGGGCGAATGGGACAGAGCGTCCGCGGCCCTCCAGCCTTTACTGTTAAGATATATACGCGCGCGGTTTTTATTCATCAGTATTAACGCAATCAGTACAGGCGACTTAACTGAACTTGCATCGCTTGCGGATAATCCGGAATATTTAAACCTGAGAGCGGAAATCCTTTTTGTTCTTTGGAAAATATCCCATACCGCGTCCTCGCAAAGGTGGCAGCAGCGCCTTGTAAATGAATATCCGCAAACACCTGAAGGTTTATTGGCCGCAGGCAGGTCTTCGGCAATCATGGTAAGACCAAGCGCTTTCTGGCTGTTTGCAGGAGGATTGGATTCACTTCCGCTAACCGGAAGCGTACCGGCAAATGTACCAACGCAGAGTCTTGTATCTCAGAAAGCGGATGCGCCGGTACGGATACAGACAGGATTATTCAGCCGCCAGGCTAATGCCCAGACACAGGTGACAAATCTTATCCGCTCAGGTTTCATTCCTCTAATTGAACAGCGTAATGTAAACGGAAATGAAATGTGGGCGGTAACTGTCAGCGCCGGCTCTGACGCAAACCGCACGCTTTCAGAACTGCGCGCCGCTGGGTTTGAAGCTTTTACGGTTAGATAGATTTCCCAAAACCGAATAAGATATGTTATATTTATCTTATAAACGGAGAGTAATTTTTATGGTTATTCTTGATCAATTATCAGCGTCATACCTGACAGCTAAAATGCTGGAAACTCAGCAAAGCCCTACAGAGATCATCAGTAAGTTAATACGCCGCGAAATGGGTCTTGAAAAAACCGCCTGATTTAACACGCGATGGCGTTTTTACGTCCTGTTATGCTTTTGCTTTCTTTTTTATAATAATCTCCTTCTATTTTCTATCATTGTTCTCTTTTCTCTGTTCTTTGTTCATTCCTCACGGAACAATAGCGTTCTTAAACTCCGACCACTGACCGATGATGCCCCTTTCGTTCTGCCATGCGGCGGCGATGTAGACGGTTTTGCCTCTTTCGGTTTCTTCAAAGTGGAGGGAGAAGGGTGTGCGGCTTGCCATTGAGTGGTGCATTAAATCTTCAGTGCTGGCGGGGGGCGCGTCGAGGATGCCCCAGATGATGACCGCGCCGTCATAGCCTTGAGGTTTCGCTTTGTGGGATTCGCCCTGAATCCAGAAGTCTATTAAAAGTTCGCGGATGTTGCGAAGGTGGATTACATAATCGACTTTTTCCGTAACGACAGTGTGATCGGTGCGGATGGTGTCGTGGTTGGGTATGCCCATTTCCACGCGGTCTGAGTTGGTGACGGGCGGGAAACGCAGAAACTGATTGACAAAGCCGCGCAGTTCGCTGACGGAGGCGGCTTTGGCTTCGTCCCTTGCGGTTCTGTTCGCCTGTGTGGGGCTTGCCATGTGCCTGTCGTGCGCCGTTTTGAAAGCGGCGAACCTTGAAAGGAGGGTTTCGAAGCGGTCGTAGGGGACGAGCGGCCACAAGGGCGGGTCAACGCCGACATGGGCGTCAACATGGCTGATCAGGTTCTCCATAAAAAACCTGTACTGCGCGGGATTTTGGGGGACGTAATCTCTTGCCATTATATGCTCCTATATG
>JAIRQF010000007.1 GCA_031256635.1 Treponema sp.
AAAGCAAAGAGCGATTTTCTTGCGAAAATGAGCCATGAAATTCGCACTCCCATGAACGCGATTTTAGGCATAACTGAAATCCAGCTTCAGGACAGCGCGCTTGAGGCTGTAACAAGAGACGCTCTTGAGCGAATTTACAATTCCGCCGATCTTTTGCTTGGCATCATCAATGACATTCTTGATCTGTCAAAAATTGAAGCGGGCAAACTTGAATTAAATCAATCCCAATATGATATCGCAAGCCTCATTAATGATACTGTTCAGCTTAATATTATGCGCTATGACAGTAAGCCGATTGAATTCAGGCTGGATGTGAACGAGGATGTTCCCATATTGCTTTTAGGAGATGAACTTCGCATTAAACAAATTCTTAATAATTTGCTTTCAAACGCGTTTAAATATACCAATGAAGGAGCAATCAACTTCTCTGTTTCATACAGATCCAATAATGAAAATAATTCGGATGTAACAATCATTTTTACCATAAGTGATACAGGGCAGGGAATGACAGAAGAGCAGGTTCAAAAATTGGGCATTGAATATTCGCGCTTTAACATGGAAGCAAACAGAAAAACCGAAGGCACAGGCCTTGGCATGAATATTACGTATAACCTTCTGCGGATGATGAACGGTAAAATAAAAATTGAAAGTGTTCCGGGACAAGGTTCGACATTTACCGTATATCTGCCGCAAAAATGCACAGAATACGAACCTATTGGCAAAGAACTGGTTGATAACCTGATGCAGTTAAACATCGCCGGCGCCGCAAAAATTAAAACAGTGCAGATTCGCCGCGATTACATGCCTTACGGCAGTGTTTTGGTCGTAGATGATGTTGAAACAAATCTTTATGTCGCCAAAGGCATTTTGACTCCGTATGGACTTAAAATTGAAACTGTAACCAGCGGATCCGAGGCAATAGATTTAATAAGAGGCGGCAATATTTACGATGTTATTTTTATGGATCACATGATGCCCGGCATGGACGGTATTGAGACGACAAAATTAATCCGTAAATTGGGTTATTCAAAACCTGTTATCGCGTTAACTGCAAATGCGCTTACAGGACAGGCAGAAATGTTTATGCAAAACGGTTTTGACGGGTTTATTTCAAAACCGATTGATATCCGCCAGTTAAATTTGTCCTTAAACAAGTTTATCCGCGATAAACAACCGCAAGAGGTGATTGAAGCCGCCAAAAAACAAAAGGAACTTTTCAGGGGAATTTACAATAATTCCGCTATAGATCCGCAGATAGCGGAATTTTTTATCCGGGACGCGCTAAAAGCCGTCGCAATTATGGAATCAATTTACATTAATAAATGCCGCCGCTCTGATGATATTTCGCTTTTTATCATCAATGTTCATTCAATGAAAAGTGCTCTTGCCAATGTCGGCGAGAAAGCCATTTCCGATGAAGCCGCGAAACTGGAAAAAGCGGGGCGGGAAAAAAACACTGAATATATTTTAACAAAGCTTCCATCATTTATGGAACAGCTGTATGGCATAATTCATAAATTTGAGGCAAAAAATGAACACAGGGAAGAAATGAAGGAAACAGAAGGCAGTAATTCATTTTTAAAAGAGAAAATCCTGGAAATTAAGGCTGCTTGTTCCGTGTATAACAGAAAAGCCGCAAAGGATTTGCTTGCCGAATTAAGAACAAAATCATGGCCACCTTCAGCTAACGAATGCCTGAGCGCAATCGCAGGTTTTCTGCTGCACAGCGAATTTGACGAAGCCGCGAAAACCATAGAGGAATTTGTCAGTCAAATTTAATAATTGCGCTGATTCTTTACGCCTGTATTTATTACCGCCAATATATATCTGTCCATAAGTATATTTGCCATTGCCGCGGCGGGAGAGCGGAGAAGCGTATCGTATTCCGCGGTAAGAGACAGGCAGGCTTCCGCGGATTCGGCGTTGTAACGGCGTGACGCGGCGATGTAGTCGTCCTTTACGCTGGGAGAAGAAAGGCCGATCTTTTTCAGTTCAAAACTATTGCCAGCGTTTCCCGATTCAATTAAAGATAAATAATCTCCCAATTTTCTGAAGCACCATGCAAGGTTTGCAAGAATTCCCTGAGCGCTTTCTTTTGCAGCTAACATAACGGAAACTGATTCAAGCGCTTTTGATAAATCACCTGACGCTATGCGGGTAAACAGCGTTTTTGCCGATTCTTCCCTGTTATGTGACAGCCATTTTTCAATATCCTGCGCCGCGGCAGGTTTGTTTTTGGGTAAAAACGGAATTAAGCGTGAACATTCCCTTCCAAGGGCTTCAGTGTTGTTTTCTACTAGCTCAAGGATCGTGTTTACGCAGTCTTTGTCTATATTAATGCCTTCGCGCCTGAAGAACGAAACAAGCCATTCGTTTTTTTCCCTTTCAAACATTTCGTAGAAAATGCGGCAATTGGCTTTTGGCACGCCTGAGCGCAGGCAGGCTTCTTCAAGATTTGATGCTATTCTGTTTTCATCAGAGAGCATTATTAGAACAGAGTTATTTTCCATGCTTTTTATGCATGAAACAAGAATCTCTATTTCATCTTTTTTCTTTATCAGCTCTGAATTTTTTAAAATAACAATACGCGCGTCCGCGAACAGGCTTATATTTAACAGAGTATCTGTAACAGCGCCGATATTTGTTTCGCCTGAGTAAAAAGTAAATTCTTCCGCGCCCTGGAATTTTCCCTTTATGGAATTTACCGCATCCTGCTTTTTACCAAGCTCTGGACCTGAAAAAATGTAAACATTGGCCGCCATATTAATAATTGCGTATTAACGTGAACAATCGCCCAAGAATTTTAACATCCTGGCTGTATATCGGCTTATACGCCGGATTTTCAGCTTGCAGTCTGACTCTTGCGCTTTCCTTGTAAAAACGTTTAAGCGTTACGGCTTCGTCTATTACAGCCACCGCGATTTCTCCGTTTCGGACGCTGCTTTGTTTTTCAATAATTGCGGTGTCGCCTTCCAGAATTCCGGCGCCTGACATTGAATCGCCCTTTACCTTTAACGCGAAATATTTTTTATTTTTTTTGAGCATGGAACGGTGCAGCATTACGCTGCCGTCATAATTTTCATCCGATAAAATCGGCATCCCTGCGGCAACGCTGCCAAGAATCGGGATATTCATCATATCGTTGTCTTCCGGTCTTGAATGGATCAACCCCATTGTACGCGGCCTTTTATCCGTATGTTTCAGATGGCCTTTTTTACGCAGCGCCGTTATGTGATCGTGAGCTCCCTTGACCGATATTGAATAGTGGTCGGCTATCTCCCTTATTGTAGGCGGATAAGAATTTTTTTTGATATAATCAGCAATGAAGGAGAGGATTTGTTTTTGGCGATCTGTCAACTCTTTCATAAACCATCCTTAATTATTTACTTTATATTATATTTATTAAAAATATTCAACCGGTTTTTAATTTTTATGCGCCGCGTTTATTCCGTATTTTTTTAATTTCGCATGAAGATTACTCGGATATATTCCTATAGCTTCCGCCGTTTTTGATATTATACCTTTATTTTTATCTAGCTGATACTCAAGATAATGCTTTTCAAAATTATCCCTTGCTTCATTAAAATTCTGTTCTAGTAAACTGTCAGGCAGCGTAATGCCGTTTTGTTCTGTCTTTTTGGTTTTCCTGTTTTTTTTATTAAGTAATTTATGCGCGTCATCTTCTGTGATAATGTCTCCCTGATGTATTACCGCAATTCTTTCCGCCAGATTTTTTAGTTCGCGCACATTTCCCGGCCAGTTATAAGTAACAAGAACATCCAGCGCGCCTTCCGTTACTGTTATCTCTTTTTTCATTTGTTTAAGGAAGTGATAAAGCAGCAGCGGGATATCTTCCGGACGTTCGTTAAGCGGAGGAACATGAATTGGGATTACATTCAATCTGAAAAAAAGGTCCTGCCTGAAACGTCCCTCTTCGCAGGCTTTTTCCAAATCCTGATTAGTAGCTGCGATAATGCGCACATCTGTTTCAATTGTTCTCTCTCCGCCGACACGCTCAATTTTTTGTTCCTGAATAACCCGTAAAACCTTTGCCTGCGCCGACAGGCTCATATCTCCTATTTCATCAAGAAAGAGCGTGCCTCCGTTTGCAAGTTCAAACCGTCCCCTGCGGGTTGATACCGCGTCTGTAAACGCGCCTTTTTCATGGCCGAAAAGTTCGCTTTCTATCAGGCTTTCCGGTATTGCCGCGCAGTTTACATCAACAAAGGGATTGTCGGCGCGTGATGAGCACATGTGAATTGCCCTCGCGATTACTTCCTTTCCCACGCCGTTTTCGCCGGTGATTAATATCCGCGCGTCGCTGCCTGCAGACTGTTTAACAGCTTCACGTATGTTTCGGATAACGGCGCTTGTCCCGATAATGTCTTCGCATGCGAATAATTTTATTTTTTTTAAGTTTTTATTTTCTTCGCGAAGCTGTTTTAACGTGAATGCGTTTCTGCAGATTGTAAGAACTTTTTCCAGTGAAAGAGGTTTTTCTAGAAAATCAAAAGCGCCAAGTTTAACGGCGCGCACAGCCATATCTATATTCGCGTGGCCGGAAATCATTACTATTTCCGCCGCGGGCCATTCGCTTCGTATTTTTTCCAGCGCTTCAATTCCGCCCAGTTTCGGCAAAAGGACATCAAGAAAAATTAAATCGATAATTTCACGTTTTAATACTTCAATACCTGCAACCGCGTCCTCGGATTTAAAAACTTTATATTTTTCATCTTCAAGTATTGAAGCGAGAGTAAGTCTTATACCAGGTTCATCGTCGATGATAAGTATTGCCGGCATTGTAAATCCTCTTTTTTATTGAAAGCAGAATGACCGATGTATTAAATTGAAATCAGGCAACAGGCAAATCGATATAGAATGTCGTTCCCGCGCCTTCCGCCGAATCGAACCAGATTGAGCCGTCATGATCATTTACAATCCTTTCAATGATCGGAAGCCCCAATCCGGTGCCTGTTATTTTTGTTGTATAGTACGGGGTAAAAATCAGATCTCTTTCTTCCGCGCTGATTCCTTTCCCGGAATCTTTTACGCTTATTCTACAGTAGCAGATTTCCCTTTTTTTTACAAGGTCTGTGCGTATTTCAATTAATCCGCTGAAAAAAATCGCGTCTATCGCGTTAACAATAATATTTGTCATGATTTGAGAAAAACGGTGCTTATCTATTTTTAATTGTATGTTTGTCAGCACATTGCTTATGTCAAATTTAACATTTGGATATGAACTTGAATATGTGTTTATTATTTCTTCCGTTGATTCACGCAAATCAGTTAATGTTTTGGAGGGCTCCATTGGTTTTGACAGAGTTTTAAATTCATTAAGCAATGAAGAAAGACTTTCTGTTTCCTGTATGATCGCAAGCATGGATTTCTCGATAATTTCACCTATGTTTTCAGGATTATTGCGCCATCTTCGCAGTACGCGTTCAGCCGATAATTTTATCGGAGTCAGAGGATTTTTTATTTCATGCGCAAGCTGCTGCGCCATATTCTGCCATATGGAAATTTTTTCATTTTTTACAAGCGCGGCTCTTGATTTTTCAAGGTCTTGCACCATTGAGTTAAAAGATCTTATCAATAGACCGAGTTCATCGTTTCTGCGTGTAAGGATTTGAATTGAGAAATTACCTTCAGCAACACGCTGTATCGCTTCTGTTATTTCCACAATAGGGTGGGTAATCCGCCTTGTAAACGATATTGTAATAATCGCCGTCATAAGGAGAGTCGGCAGGAAAAATACTGCATAATAATATATCAGAAGCGGCTGCATATTATCCTTAAGTTCGCTTAAGGTTTCAAAACGCTGCGCCTGATTTTCCAGAGCCAGTCTTCCAGGATCAAAATCGCCGCCAAGATTATAATTTATCACGATTATTGTATCATTCTGCGGTCTTTGCACATAACGAATGGTTTCCAAATCGCGCGGCGTCTCTCTTGTAATAAAACCGCTTTCCGCAGCCGGCGGAAAAAACAGCCTGAACCGCTCATTACCCGTAAAAGAGACATCTTCCCATCCGTCTGATGATATTCCGGATTCCGCCGCTTTGAATACCTGAACAGCGGCAATATCCTGCGGAAGCCTTTCGCCTGAGGCTGCATTTGTAAAATCATTTTGTCTTAAGATATTTTCAAAACGTTCCAGATGCATTGAATAATTTTCCGCTATAAAACTGTTTGCAGACCTTGTTACCCTTGGTGCGTCTATGCTTTGCCAAAAGCGGATAATTTCGTTTAACGCGGTGGTTGTCATTAAAAGTATCGGCGTTACTGAAAAAACCACAATAACCGTAAAATATCCCAAAAGCCTTGCGTTGAATTTGCTCCCCGGCCTGTTGGATATAAAGTCAACAAGCAGATAAAAAAATGAAATTCCCAAAACCACCATCAATACTGCCGGAATTGTAAAAAATACCACAAGGTTCAGCCGGTCCGGCACTTCGCCGTGATCGAGGATTTCAGTAAAAAAATTACGTGAAAAAAGAACAGTCAGAACGCATAAAAGCGAATAAATGAGTATTAATACCCGTACTTTAAATATTGGATAATCCGCCTGACCGATTAATTTTTTTACAATATTCATTTACGGACCTCATTGCGATAAAAGCGGTCAGGTTTATTCTTCTTCAAATTTTGATTCAAAAAGTCTTGCGAGTATTTCTACAGCTGTTTCTTCGTCATCTCCGTCTGCGATTATTTTTATTTCTGTTCCGTAGGAAGCGCCCAAAGTTATTATACCCATAATTGATTTAGCGTTTATCCGATCGGTTCCTTTTTCCATAAAAATATTTGAGGAAAAATTTTTCGTTGTCTGAACCAGCAGCGCCGACGGACGCGCGTGAATACCGGCTCTGTTAACCACCTTTATAATTTTTTCAGTCATTCATTTTTCCTAAATTACATCATCATGCCCGAAGAAGACCGAGCGGGCGGCGTCGCTTTCAATCCATTTTAAAATATTCTTGTTGAATTCCTTCGCGGCATGGTAACCCATTGTCTTGAGCCGTTCATTCATCGCGGCTGTCTCAATTATAATGGGAACATTGCGTCCTGGTTTTACAGGTATCGTCAGCTTTGGAATATTTACTCCCAGAAGTTCAACCGTATGATCTTCCGCGCCGAGACGATCGTAATTTTTGCCTGAATCCCATTCTTCCAGTTCAACAACCAGCTGAATTTCCTTTCTGTCTCTTATCGCTCTTACACCGAATAGATGCGTTATATTGATTATCCCCGGTCCGCGGATTTCCATATGATGCCCGATTATTTTATTTGCTCCGGCTCCCATCAGTATGTTTCCGTAGATGCAGTTTATTTCCACAACATCATCCGCGACAAGGCGGTGTCCCCTGTGAATAAGTTCAAGCGCGGTCTCGCTTTTCCCTACTCCGGAATCACCCTGCAGGAGAATTCCCAAACCGTAAACTTCTACAAGTACACCGTGCACTATCTGGCGCGGAGAAAAAACTCTTGAAAGTATGCGCATTATTCTTGCTGAAAAATCCGATGAACCCAAATCAGTCTGCAAAATCGGACACTGCGCGTTTTCTGCAATATCAAAAAAACCGTTGTGGGGAGACAGGTTATGCGTGAAGATGCAGCACGGCATTGAGTAATTGAACAATTCCCGGATTGTGTCGGTTCTGCCTTCGTCTTCCAACCGCCTTAAAAATGAGACTTCCCCGCGCCCGAAAAGTTGAATGCGCTGGTATGCGAAGTCTTCAAAAAAACCCATTATGGCGCCCATGGGGCGGTTTAAATCCGGTATGTCAATCGGCCTGCCAAGTCCTTTTCTGCCGCCGATACAGCGCAGGTTAAGAGAGTTATGTTCCTTGAGATCAAGGTCAATTAAGTCGAGTACTGTAAAAACCCTGTCCGCCATATTTTTAGTCTATCGGAAATAGCCGCGCTGTTCAATTATCAAGGCAAGTAATTTTATTCCGTGTTTAATTATTAATTTTTTTATTACATGGATAAGCCAACTTTATTAACTGTGCCTGATTCCTGTCTCGACAAAAAACATCTTTTTGTGTATTGTTCAATTATTCTAAAAGGATGGAGAAATAAATGCGAGTCTACAATTTTTCACCGGGACCTTCGGTTCTTCCGTTGCCGGTTCTTGAAAAAGCCGCTTCTGAAATGACTGACGCAAATGGCACGGGTCAGTCTGTAATGGAAATGAGTCATCGTTCAAAGGATTTTAAACCTATTTTCGATAAAACAGAATCATTGCTCAGGGAACTTATGGGCATCCCCGCCAATTACAAAGTTCTGTTTTTACAAGGCGGCGCTTCGCTTCAGTTTTCAATGGTTGCGCTTAATTTAGCGGCAGGGGAAATGCCGGGAAAAGGAAAAAAAGTTTCTTATATAGATACCGGTATTTGGGCTGACAAGGCAATTAAGGAAGGAGCAAAATACGCTTCTGTGGAAGTAAGAGCGAGTTCGAAGGACCGCGCTTATACATATATTCCGGACGCTCCCGCTCCTTCGGCGGATGACGCTTATTACCACATCACTCTTAACAATACAATTGTAGGAACCAAATGGAATAAAATTCCTGATACCGGATCTGTGCCGCTTGTAGCGGATGTATCAAGCTGTATTCTTTCAGAACCAATTGATGTAAGCAAATTCGGTATTCTCTACGCCGGCGCGCAGAAGAATCTTGGCCCGGCGGGAACAACTGTTGTTATCATCCGCGATGATCTTTTAGGCAAAGCTCCGGCGTGGGTGCCCGCCATGCTCCGGTATGATACGCATGCCGGTGAAGGATCAATGTATAACACTCCTCCGTGCTACGGTATTTACATTATCGGTCTTGTGCTTGAATGGTTAAAAAATCTGGGCGGAATTGACGCAATAACAAAATTAAACCGCGAAAAAGCTGAACTGTTTTACGATTATCTTGAAACATCCGATGTTTTTCACTCGCCGGTAGAAAAACCATTCCGCAGCATCATGAATATTCCGTTTGTTACAACCGAAAAAGATGAAAAGGCGAAAGCGGAACTTGAAAACCGTTTTGTAAAAGGCGCCGCCGCGGCAGGGCTTTTAAATCTCGCCGGGCACCGTCTTGTCGGAGGAATGAGGGCAAGCATTTATAATGCCATGCCGATAGAAGGCGTTAAAGCGCTGATTTATTTTATGAAAAGATTTACCTGAATAAAATCAGGTGCTATTAATAAAAGGTGAACTGTATGTTTCGAATTAAAACAATGAATAAAATTTCCCCTCTAGGGCTGGATCTTTTTCCAAAAGACAAGTATGAAATCGCGGATGACATTTCCAATCCTGACGCGATCCTTGTCCGCAGCGCGGATTTGAACAGTATGGAGATACCTCCTTCCGTGCAAGCTATCGCCAGAGCGGGAGCGGGATATAACAATATTCCGGTTAAGCGCTGCAGCGAGAGTGGAATCGCCGTTTTTAATACTCCCGGCGCGAACGCAAACGCTGTTAAGGAACTGACTCTGGCGGCCCTTCTTTTATCTTCACGTAACATTGTCGCGGGCATTAACTGGACTGCCTCTGTATCTGACAGGGCCGATGTCGCCGACCTTGTTGAAAAAGAAAAATCCAAATTTACAGGGCCGGAAATTAAGGGAAAGACTCTTGGCGTAATCGGCCTTGGCGCTATCGGAGTGATGGTGGCCAATGACGCGATGGCGCTTGGAATGAAAGTTATCGGTTTTGATCCGTATATTTCCGTAGAAGCAGCGTGGCATCTTTCCAGCAATGTACTGCGCGCAGACAGCCTTGAAAGCCTTCTTTCAAAATCCGATTATATTACGCTTCATATTCCGCAAAGCGAGTTGACAAAAGGGATTCTTGACGCGGGAAAATTCAATATAATTAAAAAGGACGCGCGCGTTATTAATTTTTCACGTAACGCGCTTGTCAAGGATATGGACATAATTGAGGCTCTTAACGCGGGAAAAATCAGCTGCTATGTTACGGATTTTCCGTCGCCTGAGCTTTTAGCCTGCAAAAAAGTAATCGGTATTCCCCACCTTGGAGCGTCTACGCCTGAAGCCGAAGATAATTGCGCGGTAATGGCTGTTCAACAAATTATTAATTATCTTGAAACGGGAGAAATCCGTAATTCGGTAAACTTACCGCCCTGCAGACTTGAACAGCTTTTTCCCTGTAGACTGCTTGTTGTTAATAAAAATATTCCAAACATGGTAGGGCAAATTACAACCAGCCTTGCCAAAGCAAACATTAACATTCAGGATTTAATCAACCACCACCGCGATGAATACGGCTATAATCTTATTGATACCGATCAGGAAATCCCTGTATCTGTGCTTGATGAGATTCGCAAAGTAGACGGAATTATCAGGGTTAGATTAATCAGGAAGTAACAATGATAAGAACTTCTCCGCTGTAATCGTTATTGTAAACCAGCAATTGCTGCTCTTCATAATTATATTCATAACGCATTGATTCTTCTCCCGGTGTTTCGCTGCCGGCTGCGCGAATCTTGATTTTCGGCGATGAGCCGAATATTTCCCCAGGAAGAAAAATTATACTCGGCGCTTTTATATTTTTATCTGCATTAAAACAGAAAGTAAATTTTTTACGTTTTCTGTTCCAGCTAAAAAAGGCGGGTATGCCTGAAGATGCCATCGGATACGGGCGCTTCCAGCCGGACAGCGCCCGCTCTTTGCCTTCGGAAAAAATTGATAAATCCTCATCATTCCAGCCGTCGCCGTATTTATTGGTATTACCCGCGGAATAATTCCAAATAGTTGCGTGAAGCATATTTGCGTCTACTGCGTCATAATACATTGACAATGCTTTTTCGTGTAACGAGTAATTTCCTTTTTTAAATCCGCCGCGGTTATTTATATCAAACGCAAGGCCGAACTCTCCCAAAAGACAGGGCATATCGCTCATTTTTTCTTTTGTCCACCCGATCCCTTTTGCCAGGCTTTCGGTGAAATGTTTTACAATATTCTTTTGTCCAAGGATAGGCTTCGCTGTATGAGTATTAATATTAAACCACGGCCGGAAACTTTTTGTGATAAGTGAAAAACCGTTATACCAGTGAAACGCGTTTATCACATTGAGCGGATCGCCACTGCTCCACGCCTGATGCGATTGCGCTTTTGAACAATCAGGAAGGCCTTCTATAAAAAAGAAATTCTTTTCATCGGCTTCTTTCATCGCGGTAATGTATTTTATGCTGAACGGCTTAAGAAAATCATCTGCGAAAACAGGAGAGCGCCCTTTAAACATGCTAAAATAACCGTTTTTTAACAACACCGGCTTTTCATCATCTTTCCATACGCCTGCCTGTTTCCAGGGACAGGAATATCCGTCCTTAAAAAGAGAAACGCCTTCCTGATTAAATATCTCGTAACGCGAAATGTTTTTCCCGAGCATTTTATACACGGGCACTTTTACAGGATAGCCGGAAGCGGCCATTATTGCCTGCCATGGACTTGGGCGCGGACCTGCCGGTATCACATAACGTTCAGCGCTGTCAAGATTTTTTAGCCCGATAAAGCCGTCATGCGGCTCGTTCATTACACCCCAGCCTTTTATTGCCGCGCAATTTTTTAATCTGCGCTGAACATGGCGGAAGGCCGCGATGTATTTATTCTGAAGCCAGTTCTGCACATTTTCGCCTTCCATAAATAAATCAGGAGCATATACGCTTCCTGCGAAAAATAAAGTAAACATGGTCGCCGCCGCGTAGCGGTTATAATTACACGGCCAGAGCATTTTAGGAAAAGGTTTCCCGCCGTTATATTGCACATAACGCTGTCTTGTAACGGCGGCGCCTGTACTGTCCGTAAGGTTTAAATCCATCCCCAGTTTTTCCATCGTCCATGCCGGAGCGCCGTCTCCGCCTGTCCATCTGCTCCATACGTCCTGATGCGGATCGATAAAAACTGAAATCCCTTCTTTGCCGGCAGCCAGTAAAATTTTTCTTAGATACGCAAGATACGCTTCGTCGTAAATCCCCGGCCCCTCGTGTTCAACAGCTTCCCACGTTATAATAAACCGTAAAAAAGTCATCCCCGCTTTTTTTAAGCGTTTAAAATGACTCTGCGCTTCTTCTTCAGGGAAAGGTCTTCCGATAAAGGAAATGTTTTTTATCCTTTCAAGAAAATCCGGAGTAATTTCTTCGCCAGGTTTACAGAAAGGGATTTTTGAATCTCCACCCAGATTTACTCCGCGCAGTATCAGGACTCTGTTGTCTTCATCAAGAATTAAATTGTTTTTTATTTGCATGGATTATTCAGATAATATCTCAAGTACTTCCTGGGGTGTCTGCGCTTTTAGGATTTGATCACGTTTTTCTGAACTTTTGAATAAAAGGCTTACTTCCGCAAGGAACTGCAAGTGAGGGCCTGTTTTTTCCACCGGAGACAGCGTCATTATAAAAATCCGGCACGGCAGCTTATCCAGTGAATCAAAATCGACCGGATTGTCAGATATTCCAATGCATGCAGCCAGATTCTCTGTAGTGGCTGTTTTTCCGTGAGGAATGGCAATTCCGTGCTTCATTCCGGTGGACATTTTTTCTTCTCTGTCTATTACAGCGTTTAATGCGGCCTCTCTATCCCGGATTTTTCCGGTTCTGTAAAGAATATCAAGCAATTCATTGATTATTTCTTTCTTTGTAGTCCCTTTCAGGTGAAGGTCAATAGTATCTAAAGTGATAACTGTTTTCAGGTTCATTATATGAATTTAGGCCTTAAGCACCGAAAAGTCAAGTTTTTTATTATGTTACTTTATATGCGGCAAATTTTAGCTTTTTTTTAATAAAAAAAGGGGCTTATCGCCCCTTATGCATTAAAAAACGCAAATTTTAATCATTAAGTACATTTGTTTTTAGCGAGTTGATTTTATTTTCAGCCCAAGCCTGAACAGGAAAAAATACAAAAAAACCAATTGCAATGGCGTATGTAAATGAAAGCAAAGAATTTGCAAGGTTAGGTCCTAACTGTTCAGGAGATCCTAAATATCCAAGACTGATAACCATACAGGCTATAAAACAAAATCCTCCTGCCGCAAGAATAAACTTTATCGTGTTTTTAATTGCAGAAGATAATTGTTCTAATTCTGTTTTTGTGTAAGTATTATTCTTTTTAAAACTTGTTGAAATATACTTACCAATAATTTTTCCGCTTTTTGATACAAACAGAAAATATACCAG
>JAIRQF010000065.1 GCA_031256635.1 Treponema sp.
GTTTTGAAATGGTTTCATCTCAAGAATATAAAGGTTATTGACGCAAATGAGCGCGCATACGGTAAAAATCAGGATACAGGCGATAAAAATCAGCCATAGTGTTTTATTTTTCATTTTAATATTTCCTTCCGCCGCCGCCGTGGATTCCTCCTGAAGAACTTGTCCGCATCCCTCCTCCTGCGGAATAATTTTCGGTTTGCCGCCTTGTCTTTGTTACCGTGCTGTAAAGAAAACTGTCACTTTTTACCTTGAACTCAAGGCTGCCGGGAACCATATAAGCTGCGGCCTGTGTCCGGGAAAGAACGGTATTCATTCCCCTTTTCCACGAATGGACAACCAGAAATCCTATCGCAAGGGCAAGCGCCCACGCAATTATTACAACAACGGCATTCCACTGATGGAAAAAATTATACCTTCTGCCGCCTTTGGCATCAAGAGAAAGAAACTCCTGCCAGTTGGTTAAAAAAGAATTATACGCTTCATATGAATTATTTCGCTGTAAATATTTAGCGGCGTCATTTAAAACCTTGTTCAGCGCGTAATCGTTTAAAATATCGATGCCGCTTCCCGATGTGCTTACGCAGATATCACGGCTGTCAACAACCTGAAGAAAAAGACATCCGTCCCTGTTCGCCCCAAAGCCGTAACCGTTATCGTCAAAAAAATCATCCGCCCAGGCGAGAGGATTCGCAAATCCGATATTTTTTTCAGTTACTATAACAAGGTCAAACTTATGAATGGAAGCGATTGAAGTAATCAGCCTCTGAAGGTTCATTTTTTCGGATGCGCTTAATATATTCGCGTTATCAACAATCCTTTCCTGCGCGAAAACAGGAGCAGAAAAAATGATAACAAGAATTAACATAAAAATTTTTAATGTATATTTTTTCATCAATGATTCCTACATTAATATCCGCAGTAATTGAGTGATCACTGTAAAAATCACACCGAGAATTCCGGTATATAAAAGCCGGTATTTCCATTCCTTTCCGGGATCAGAAGGAAGCTTTCCCGCAAGACGGCCGGTCTGTCCGTTCATAAGAAACATATAATTTTTATTTTTATATTTTGAATTAAGTATCCATGCCGGCAGCAGGCTGTAATTAATTTTTCCGTTATTTACATTAACAGAGGAACTTTCTTTTATTACGGAATTATATCCTGAAACAGACTTGGCGAATTCCGTTTCTACCGTGGCTTTTATCCTGCTTCCTGCCCGTTCCTTGCTTTTATTCGCATCCACATCGTATTTTTCCGCTATGTAACCTGAAAGAAACGCTGTTTGAAAATCCTTAATCCCGGAATAATCGAACGGTTCAATGGCGTCCATGTAACTGTCGTCCATTTTTTCAGAACCGTCAACGGGAACTTTTTCAAAGGCAAGGCGGCCGTCCCGCACAATGGAAAAATAATCGGTTTTTGTATAATTAAATTGCGCGTCGCTCCAGCATGTTATTCTTGTTCCCTTATAACGCACATAACCCTGCGCATCGGCGTTAAAAAGCCAGAACGGCAGGTATACCCCTTGAATGCTGTTGATGCGGTTCTCATCAGTAAAAGAATTGGGAAGAAGTTTTTTTCCCCTGTAAAAGTTTTTTAGGGTTTCCGTTGCCGCTTTTTTATCCAGCTTAAACGGGATAACATAATCGGGTTTTAAAAAACCGGAAAGTCGGCGCAGCACTATCTGCGAATTTCCGCAGTTGGGGCATACCATCGCCGCCGTGTTTTTATCACCTAACAATTCTGCGCCGCAGGAAGGGCAAGACCCCTGAGTAAGCGAGTTAAGTTCATCAGAATCCCATTTTTTAATATCGCCTTTTCCGTCAAAGTTAAATTTATCTTTTTCCGCGACCGCGATTTCTTTCTGGTACGCTTCCAATGCGGCAATCTCAAACTCGGTATCACAGTACGGGCATTTCATTCCCTGCGCGGAACTGTCGAACCTGACAGCTCCGCCGCAGGACGGGCATTTATATTCTTTTATCTCCATATCTGTCTCATATCACATAACGCGCGTTTTTTCACCTTGGCTTGCCGCACTCTGCGCAGAACTTCCCCGTATTTCCGGCGTGTCCGCATGAACAAGTCCAGTCTGCGGCAAGAGAAGGTTTACCGCACTCTGCGCAAAACTTCCCTGAGTTTCCGCTGTGTCCGCAGGAGCAAGTCCAGCCTTGCTGCTGCGATGCGGCTTGCTGCTGCGCGCCCATCTGGTAAAGCGCCTGAGGATTCATGCCGCCTGCCTGACTTGCCATTCCCATTCCCATAAAGCCGGCCATCGCGCCTGCGGTGTTTTCCGCGGCGGCTCGCATCGCGTCGGTCTGCGCGTTGACAAGAGCGGCAGCCGCCATTGTCGGATCGCGCATCACCGCGGAAGACTGAAGTTCTTTAATTCTTTTCTCGTCTTCCGGTAAAGCGGTGCAGGTAATTCCAAAGCTGCCAATCTCTATACCGCGGTGTTCCTTCCATTTACCGCTGAGAGCTTCGTTCAGGATTTCGGCAAGTTTTTCGGTTTGAAAAGATATCTCATGATACTCAAGTCCTGTGCCGAGCTTTCCAAGCGATGGCCCTAAAACGGTAATTATTTCGCTTTTAAGCTGGCTGTCAATATTTTCCCTTTTGTAATCTTCTGTGATATTTCCGCAGACATTGGAATAGAAAAGCAGCGGATTAATCATCCGGTAGGAATATTCACCGTTCGCTCTAAGGCTTATTGTCATGCGCAGGTTGATATTCGGATCGACTATTAAATAAGGGATAGGATTCGGAGTGCCGTATTTATTTCCCATTATTTCTTTTGTATTAAAATAGTAAATCCTCTGATCTTTTCCGGGACTTCCGCCGTATTTAAAACGCTCGCCTATACTTTTAAAAATTCCGATTATTCCCTTATCAAGTCCTCCGAAAAACACGCTGGGTTCGCTTGAAACATCATAGGTATAGTGCCCTTCTTCGGCGCAAAATTCCATAACGCGCCCGTTGTCGATAATGGCGGCGGCCTGACCTTTATTTACAACAATGCCTGAACCGTTGGAAATGATATTATCCTCAGCCTTTGTATTGCTGCTTCTCTTGCTGGTGCGTTTCTGTCCTTTCGCTGCAAGTACATCAGCGTCCATGCTTTCGCAGACAAAAAACTCAAGCCACTGATCCGCAAAAGCTCCGCCGGCAGCCCCGGCCAGCGCTTTAATTAAACCCATATAGTCCTCCGTTATTAAGAGTCATAAAGGTTTAATTATACAACATATATCCGGCTGATTTGAAATAAAAATGTATCGAAATTATCAGTTCCAGGTTACTTCATAGGTAAGAGGGGTTTCGGCGACAAGGAGATCTAAAAGAGGTACATCAAATTCCGCTCTTCTGCCGGAGAAGGTTCCTCCCCTGATGCCGGTAATATTGCCTGGAAAATCGATTGAAGCGCGGATTCTTGAGTAGGCGATTTCATCGCTTACTGTCCTGTTGTAAAAAGAAGCGACAAGATCAAGATATTCAGTTTTATTTAATTCTTCGCCTGTGGCTAAAGGCGCCATAAGAGCATTCAAATAATCTGAAATTTCAGGAGACAAAAGTTCGAGTATCGCAGGGCCGTTCTGGCGGTTTATATTGATGATGCACCTTCCGCCTGCGTTACCCTGTTCAAATGTAATAAAACCTCTTCGTGCATTTCTGCCTGTTTCCGCCACTGACAGAAATTCTCCTATTTGTGAAATGCGAACCTGTCCTTCTACCGCCGCTTCCGCCGTATTCCGCAATGATGCGGAAGCTACACCCGGCGCGTTTGACATTGATCTTGCTATGGCAGGTCCGTCAAGCACAGCCCCGTTTGACTGACCGCCTGCTCTTGAAAGAGAACGAATCAATGTCGTCATTCTTGGCTCAAGGCGTATGTTTATAGACATGAGCGCCGAGCCGTCCGCCGCAAGGGAGCCTTCTATCCGCGAAGCGCATGATAAAAATGCGCAGCATAACATAATAAATAAAAATATGGTTTTAAAGGACGCAAAGCGTTTCATGTTTATCAATATATCATTTTTTTATATAAAAAACCATTAACCGCCGTGCCGGTATAAAAACAAATGATGTACTATTTTTTTTATTTTCTTGCTACAGTAATCAGTTTCGATGCATGCTGATCGTAGCGGGTCTCGTTCCAATCGCCGTATATTTCCACTTTTTTAAAACCGGCTTCAAAAAGGAGCGATCTTAATTCGCTTGCGCTGTAAAGACGCTGAACAAATCTTTTCTCGATTCTTTTATCGCCTTTGAGAAGAATCCAGCGGTTTCTCAGGAAAGCCCATGAGTCAAGCGGCTCGTATTCTGTTAGTATTGTACATCCTGCGCGCTCAAACCATTCCGCTTCAACAAAATCACGGACAGCGATTTCCTTGCCGAGGGTTTCAATGATAAAAGAGCCGCCATTTTTTAAGGATTCGTAAACATTGCGAAGGACTTTAAGATCATCTTTCTGCTCGGAGAAATAACCAAAAGATATATAGAGGTTGACAACAGCGTCAAAATAACAGGAACGTACAAATTCCCTTGCGTCAGCTTTAATGTATTCGATATTTAGTTTTTCGTAGTCGCGGTCTTCGATTGCGGTATTTAAAAAACTTTCGGTAATGTCTACGCCTGTTACGCAAAAACCCATGCGCGCAAACTCGCCGCTTATCCGACCTACTCCGCAGCACAGGTCAAGTATTTTAGGCGGAGAGGTTAACGGCTCATGCCATTCTTCGCTTGATGTTTCGCCGTAGAGATTAAAGCGCAAAAGACGCGTAACAGCGTCCGCGACATCCGCGACTTCAGCCCAATGAGCGGCATCGAACATGATGGGAGAAAAATACTCCCAGAACTCGGTGTCTTTAAACCAGTCAAAAGTTTTCATGTTAATACGATGCTGTCAGCGAAGAAATCAGCCGCACACAGATGCGGCGTGATTATTCTTCCGCCTTTCAGAACCGCCCTTTTGACTTAAGCGACAGAGCTTTCTGTTATCGGATTCAGATAACCGGTTTGTAAACAGATATTGAATAAATGCCTTGCGATTGTTTCTTCTGTCGTTTTAACGTATCCGTTATTATTGCGCGTAAAACGAACAAGGTATTCATGATCAAACTCTTTCAGAATATCAATGTATTCTGTATTGCCCGGTAAACATTTAACACTATAACGTTTCATGTTTTTAATATCGGAAAAACAGTCCCGCTACTTTAGTTGTGACTGTTAAAAATACTTGAGATTATTTATTTTTTCATATAAAATCAAAAAATGAAAATCCGGCTGAAAATGTTTCTTGTTGTTCTGCCTTTAATAATTGTTCCGCTTTTTCTGGGACAAACAGCTTCGTATTTTCACGCTGTAAACGGCGTTACGCGCCTTGCCCGCCAGCTTTTGGGATTCAAGCTCTCAGAACTGGAAAAATACGCGGATAACCAGTGGGCGCTTCTTATCGATAATAATTTCGCCGGAAGTCCTGACATGATCGAAGCCGCTAAAAAAGCGATAGAGCTTTACAGCAGAAGCATTATCCTTAGTGATTCAGAAGTAATTTTCGCATTTAACAGAACAGATAAAAAGATTGATATGTCAACATCGGATCTGCAAATGCTGCCTGATGAAAGAGGACAATTAATATATATCCTGCTTGAAGAAAACCAGGGGCTTTACAGCGCTGTTATGGCCGGAGAAAAAAGAATTTTTCAATCGTTTTATTTTATTCCGTTTGACTGGTATTTAATAATCAGCGAAAAAGAAGATGTGTTTTACAAAGACGCGAATTCAATAACAATTCAGACAATTATTATCCTTTGCGCGTCTTTTCTTATCGCGGCGCTTTTGCTCCTTTTAATAACAAACAGCCTTACAAACCCAATGAGAAAAATTGTTAACGCGATGGAAAGAATAATAAAAACAGCCGATCTTTCTTCCAGAGTTGATGTTGAGTACAAAGACGAAACAGGCCTTCTTGCCCAGTCTTTTAATAAAATGACGGAAGAACTTGACAGCGCATACTCCCAGATTAAACACTACGCGTTTGACGCGGTCCTTGCCGGGAAAAAAGAAGAACGCATCCGCCATATTTTCCAGAAATATGTTCCCAACGACGTAATAGAGCGTTTCTTCGCGTCCCCTGAAAAAATGCTTGTCGGCGATAACCGCTGTCTTTCAATTCTTTTTTCGGACATCAGATCCTTTACAACAATTTCCGAAGGAATGGCACCTGATGATCTTGTAAATTCCCTTAACCGTTATTTTTCAGGACAGGTCGATATTATCTATAACAGAAACGGAATCGTGGATAAATATATCGGAGACGCCATCATGGCATTCTGGGGAGCCCCGGAAAAACACGATGATGACGCGTTACAGTCTGTTCTCTCCGGCCTTGAAATGATCGACGCGGTAAATAAGTTCAATGAGAACCAGCGCAAACTCGGCAAATGCGAATTCCATATAGGCATCGGACTTAATTACGGAGAAGTAACGGTCGGCAATATCGGAAGCGAACGAAAAATGGACTACACCGTAATAGGAGACGCTGTAAATCTCGCATCCCGCATGGAAGGACTAACCAAAACATACCATTCTGAAATTTTAATCTCAGAAAGCCTGTTTGAAGAGCTTAGGAAAAAAGCGGCGCAAAACGCTCTTCACTACAGGCTTTTGGATACGGTAGCGGTTAAAGGCAAAACAAAGGGCGTGCGTATTTTTACCGTAAAAAAGACGCTCACTGAAAGCGAACAAAGAGCGTGGCCAATTCATAATCAGGGAATGAAACTTTATTATCACCGCTCTTTTACTGAAGCCGCCGCAAAGTTTAAGGAAGCTCTGAGTATACTGCATGATGATTTTAACGCGCGCAGCCTTTATAACAGGTGCGTTGAATACTCATTAAATCCTCCGGGAGAAAACTGGAACGGAGTAGAGGTAATGAAAACAAAATGATGAGCCTTTTCCAAAACTCGGTTAGTTTCGGAAAAGGCTTTTGAAAAACCGACTTAAAAGTCGATTTTTCTGTTAAATCTAAGGTAGCTTTTCCAAAAGCTGAAGTTTTGGAAAAGCCCCTTATAATACAGGAAACCATTTTATGAATGATAACGATATTGTTTTTGACGGAAAATCCGGCATATCAGCGGAAGAGCAAAAAGAGATACTGGCGCAAATTAACGGAATCGCGGAGAAAAACCGCACGGCCTTATCACAAACATTAACCGAACCGCAGGGTAAAAGAAAAAGTGTTAACGCGAAAAAAAGCGGCGCGCTTTTTCCGTTATCTGTAAATATTGCCGCCGTTATTGTTTTGGCCGCCGGCGCGTTTGTCTTGATTCTGTTTAATACAAGAATTGACGCCCAGGTCAGAACGGGAAGCGCTGTTTACAATCTTACAGAAAGGGCGCTTATAGAAGAGATTCGAAAGGATATGGCGGAAAAAATAACGGCGAAAGACAGGGAAATATCAGAAATTATTTCTCTCCTTGAAGGAGTTGACGCGCAGCTTTTTCTGCTGCAATTCGACAACATGTCTTTGGAACAATTGAGCGCTCAGGAGTCGCTTCTTGAATTACAGGGAATATACCGGGGCGATCTTTGGGTTTTGCAGGAAGAGCGATCAAAAATTCTTGAAGAATACCGTTCAAGGGAAGCTGTTCTTCGCGCTCAGCTTATTGAAAGAGCGAAAGAAATTACAGCTATCCGGCAAAGTGAACATGGCGCGGCAAATGAGCTTGAAGCTCTTTCAGATGAACAGAAAAAAATCGCGGCGATAGAAGCGCAATTCACCGGAGGCTTCACAGTAATCGGCGAATTGATTCAAAGCAGGCAATACAGCGCGGCGTCTCTTGCGCTGGATAATCTGCGGCTTTTAAACAATAACAACACGATAGCGGCTTCGCCTTCATATCAAACAAGGAGAGAGTTTTATAATCAGTCAATTGACTCGATGAGCGTTTTAATTAATGAGATGCGAAGATTCCAGGGTACCGACGATACGGGACTTGAATTAATAGAGACGAATATCCGTCTGGAAGAAACAGTTACAGAAATGCAGAAAATCATTGACGCGCTCAATGAAGGAAGCGACGGTCAGGCGCGCCTTTTTACGGAAATGGAAGAATCCAATTCTTCGTTACGCGCAACTATTTCCGCGCTGGAAACAAATGTTACAGAAAGAAACAGGCGGATTACGGCTCTTGAAACAAGCGGCGCGGAAAAAGACAGGGCAATAGGAACGCTTCAGGCAAACAATACGGAAAAAGACAGAACAATATCAACCCTGGAAACAAATGCGGCGGAAAGAAACAGAATCATAACATCACTGGAAGCAAACATCGCCGAAAGAAACAGATCGATATCGTCGCTAGAAGCGAATGTTACAGAGCGGGACAGGAGAATTTCAGCTCTTGAAACAAGCGGCGCGGATAAAGACAGGACAATAGGAGCGCTTCAGGCAAACAACACGGAGAAAGACAGAACAATATCAACTCTGGAAACAAATGCCGCCGAGAGAAACAGAACCATATCATCGCTTGAAACAGAGAGAACCGCGTTAAATCAGACTGTTACAAGTCTTACAGCCTCCAATACAGCTCAGGAAAGGGAAATCACAAGTCTCAGAAATCAGCTTGATGTTATACGCCAGTTATTAATGGAATAGTTTTATTCCCCTATCGTCTCTCTTAAAAGCTCACGGTTTAGCATGGACAAAATCAGCACAGCGCCTGAAGGCAGTTTATACGGAACCGTAAATTCTCCCCCGGTATAATTAACAGTGATAAGCCTCTGCCGCTCTCCTGATGGAAGCAGCGCTTCAAGGCGGACAGCTAGAGGATAGGGATTCTGTGGAATCGTATAACTGAACAATCCGAAAATTTCGCCGTCTGCAAGCCTTTCAGGTTCTGTAACCGTCAGCTGAATAGGAGTATTAGCGGAAATTACGCTGTTTTCATCATATGACTGCGAAACAATTGTCTCTCCTCTTTCACCTTCGCCTGCTTCCTTTGTTACAAATTGAAAATTAACCCCTGTTGAGGAAATAAGCTCAAGCGCCGCGGAA
>JAIRQF010000075.1 GCA_031256635.1 Treponema sp.
GAAACAAAAGTTTCGTTAGGTGCAAAGTTTCAGAATATAGAGCGTGATGCGAAAGGCAGGCTGATTAATAACCTGCCGCCGCAGATTTCACTTTCCATGCCGGTTATGTTCTCCGCGATGAGTTACGGTTCCATCAGTTACAACGCGCATGAAAGCCTTGCGCGCGCCGCCGAAGAACTGGGTATTCTTTACAATACCGGTGAAGGCGGGCTGCACGAAGATTTTTACCGCTACGGAAAAAACACGATTGTTCAGGTCGCCTCCGGCCGCTTCGGCGTTCATCCGCAGTATCTGAAAGCGGGCGCGGCTATCGAAATTAAAATGGGGCAGGGCGCTAAACCCGGCATCGGCGGACATCTGCCGGGAAAAAAAATTGTAGACGATATTTCACGCACAAGAATGATCCCGGAAGGCACAGACGCCATTTCACCCGCGCCGCATCATGACATTTATTCAATTGAAGATTTGCGCCAGCTTGTCTTTTCACTAAAAGAAGCGGTTGAGTATTCAAAACCTGTAATTGTAAAAATCGCCGCTGTACACAATGTCGCGGCAATAGCGAGCGGCATCGCGCGAAGCGGCGCGGACATTATTTCAATTGACGGTTTCCGCGGCGGCACCGGAGCGGCTCCGACGCGCATACGCGACAATGTCGGCATCCCGGTTGAACTGGCGCTTGCAAGCGTAGACAAGCGCCTGCGCGACGAAGGAATCCGCGATAATGTGTCGCTGGTTGTAGGCGGCAGTATTCACTCAAGCGCCGACATTGTAAAAGCCGTCGCGCTCGGAGCGGACTGCGTCTATCTTGGAACAGCGTCTCTTCTTGCCCTTGGCTGCCACCTTTGCAGAAGCTGCCACGGCGGTAAATGCAACTGGGGAATTGCCACACAAATCCCGGAATTAACAAAGCGCCTGAATCCTGACATCGGCTACAAAAGGCTTGTCAATTTAATAACAGCGTGGCAGCACGAGATAAAGGAAATGATGGGCGGCATGGGTATCAACTCGATTGAAAGTTTAAAAGGAAACAGGTTAATGCTTCGCGGAGTCGGCCTTAATGAAAAAGAACTTGAAATTCTTGGAATCAGGCACGCAGGGGAGTGATTATTTTCAGTTTGTTATAACAACCGGTTTCTTGCTGTCACTTCCCAATAACCTGAAAGTTTTCCATCGCTTACAACATGAACGCCGGGATAAAGAGCAGTGGTTGGGCAAATATGGCTTGGTATAATATAAAGCACTGTTCCTGTCTGCGGGATATCATCATTACTCCATACCCAGTGTTCTTCGCTGTGAGCTAGTGGTTTTGCGTTTGGTAAATCAGCTATTATCCCGCGATCTGTTTTGTCGGAGGCTATCGCCTTATGGCCTGTGTCAAGCGTAAATAGTCCGGGGCTTGGGCGGCTTATCACTCTTGTAAGGATTGCCGCTCCCGCGGAAAAGGAAAGATCTTGAAATTTTTGTGAATAGCCGAAGTCATTTACAAATATTGTTCCTGGTGATAAAAATACGCCGGGTGTTTCTTTATGAAACGGAAAAGTAGGAGTTCCTCCCATTACAAGAACGGGATTCTCAATTCCGTGTCCTTCCATAAACGCTTTTATTTTTAAGACTTTTTCTGTTATTTTGGAAACTTCCGCTTTTCTTTTTTCAATGTCGCTGATGCCAAGGTGTCCGTCGTAGCAGTGTAAGCCCGTAATATTAAGCCCTTCGATCTTTGCGGCGCACAGGTAAAAATTTTCAAGATCGTCTAACGGAACACCTGTGCGGTTCATGCCGCAGTTAACGTCGATCAAAGTGTCAAGCAAAGAAGCGGCGGTGAAATTTTTTCCGAGTTTTTCAAGCTGCGTAAGATCGTCGCCTATTGCCCAGAAGCGTGTTTTCGAGTAACGCGCGCGAAGATTGGTAAAATGAGAAATCATCGGCCCTGTTAAAGGGTATGATAAAAGAACATGGGAAGCCCCTTCCCTCGCGCACATTTGGGCCTCGGCGATTGTCGCGCATTTAAAGCGCTTAATACCTCGGGCAATCTGAAGACGCACCATGGCGGCCATTTTGTGCGTCTTTGCATGCGGCCACAGACGTTCCGCGCCGCCTGCCATTGCTATTGCCCTATCGGTATTTTCCTCAATTCTGTCAAGGTAATATACAAGGGACGGAGATTCAATTAATTCTTCACCGGAAAAATGATAATTAAAACAATCATTCATGGATTCAATTCGATTAAAAGTTCAATTTCCACTGGAACATTTCCCGGCAGCGCGTTAACGCCGACAGCGGAGCGCGCGCAAAGGCCGGCTTCCTCTCCGAAAATGTCAACTAACAATTCGCTTGCGCCGTTTGCCACCCTTGGATGCTCATAAAAAGATTCCGTCCCTGCTACAAAAACAATCATCTTTGCGATGCATTTAACTTTATCAAGGCTGCCGTAAGCTGCCTGTATATTCGCCAAAAGATTAAGAGCGCAGAGCTTTGCCGCTTCCTGCCCCTGTTCCGCCGTTATCTCTCCTCCGAGTTTTCCCTTCCATTTTATCTCGCCGTTGAAAGCCGGTATGCATCCTGAAAGATAACAGAGATTGTTGCCAAAATCCTTAACAGGACTGTAGATACCGGCTCTTGCAGGCGGATTCGGCATTATAAGATTGTGTTTTTTCAGCGCTTCATTAAGTTTTACCATCAATTTCCTCCATATCGTTATGATACATCATGCCTGATTATCTTTCCTTCTTCAACTGCCTTAATTCCGCGTTAAACGTCTTTTTATGATTTCAGGATAATTGACAGATAAGGTTTTACGTGTAAAATTAAGCGATAAGGTTTTCCAGGAGGCGGTCATGTCAGATAAAATACTTTATGAAGGCAAATCAAAAATCGTGTATCAGGGGCCGGATAGCGAAAGCTATATTATCCGCTACAAGGATACCGCGACCGCTTTTAACGGTGAAAAAAAAGAGGACCTTTCCGGTAAGGGGAAACTGAACGCGGCTATTTCTAATTTAATTTTCGAATACCTGATGAAAAACGGAATCGAGACTCATCTGATCAAGGTAATTGATGATACTTCGGTGCTTGTAAAAAAAACGGAGATCATAATGGTTGAGGTTATTGTAAGAAATGTCGCCGCGGGGAGTTTTTCTAAAAAATACGGAATTGCCGAAGGGACAGCGCTTAAAAATACTGTCGTAGAGTTCAGCCTGAAAAGCGATGAGCTTGGAGACCCGATGATTAACGAAAGCCAGATTACGGCAATCGGAATCGCCGCGGCGGATGAACTTTCCCTTTTGACAAAACTTGCTTTACGGACAAATGAGCTTTTAAGCGCGTTGTTTATCAAAACCGGAATTAAACTCATTGATTTTAAACTTGAGTTCGGAAGATGCGACGCGCCCGGCGGCGGCAAAAGAATTATTTTATGCGATGAAATATCCCCCGACTCATGCAGGTTCTGGGACGCAGCCACAAATAAAAAACTGGATAAGGATGTTTTCCGCCGCGATCTTGGCGATGTTCTTGAAGGATACAGGGAAGTTCTTGGGAGACTTCAGAATGCCTAAGGACGATTCTTCGTATATAGCCTCCAATACCGGTATCTACGAAAATCCTTTATGTAAAAGATACGCAAGCGCGGAAATGCAGCGCATTTTTTCTGATGATTTTAAATTTTCAACATGGCGCGAACTATGGGTTGCTCTTGCCGAGAGCCAGAAAGAGCTGGGGCTTGGTATCAGCGATAATCAAATTGATGAGATGAAATCATATGAGCGCAATATCAATTACGCGGATGCCGCAAGATACGAATCCGAAATCAGGCATGATGTTATGGCGCACATTAAAGCGTACGGCGATCAATGCCCGAAGGCAAAACCGATTATTCATCTTGGAGCTACTTCCTGTTATGTAGGCGATAATACCGATATCATTGTGCAGCGTACGGCAATGCTCCGCATCAAGCGTCTTCTTGTTACCGCAATTGATAAGCTTTATCATTTCGCGGATAAATACAAATCCCTGCCGTGTCTTGCGTACACGCATTTTCAGGCGGCGCAGCCGACAACTGTAGGAAAGCGCGCTTCCTTATGGATGCAGGATCTGCTCTTCGATCTTGAGCAGCTTGACTTTACCTTGAACAATTTAAAACTGCTCGGCTGCAAGGGCACTACGGGTACCTGCGCTAGTTTCCTGTCTTTGTTCGACGATGACCATGATAAAGTAAAAACTCTTGAAAAAAAAATCGCGAAAAAGATGAGATTTAACAAAGTCTACGCGGTAAGCGGACAGACCTATTCGCGCAAAGTCGATTATTACTCGCTTTCGGTGCTTTCAGGTATCGCGCAGAGCGCGTATAAATTTTCCAATGATATCCGCCTTTTGTCGCACCTTAAGGAAATTGACGAACCGTTTGAATCAGGGCAGGTAGGCTCCAGCGCGATGGCCTACAAACAAAACCCGATGAGAAGCGAGCGCATCGCGTCCCTCGCGCGTTATGTGACAGTAGACGCCCTCAATCCGGCGCTGACCGCAAGCGCGCAATGGCTTGAACGCACGCTGGACGATTCTGCGAACAAACGTATCGCCATTCCGGAAGCGTTCCTTGCTATCGACGCGATTCTCATGCTGATAATCAATATCTCAGGCGGCATTACCGTTTATCCCAAGACTATAAAAAAACACCTGGACGAAGAGCTTCCTTTTATGGCAACCGAAAATATTCTTATGCACTGTGTAAAAAAAGGAGGCGACAGGCAGACATTGCACGAAAAAATCCGCCTCCACTCAATTGAAGCCGCCAAACGGGTAAAACAGGACGGCGATGAGAACGATTTGCTTGACCGTATCGCAAGGGACGCGTCTTTCGGTGTTACTCTGGATGAATTGAATGACCTGCTGCGCGCCGAACAATTTACAGGCAGGGCAAAAGAACAGACAGAAGAATTTTTGTGTGATGTTAAGAAAATCCTAGATACCAATAAAGAGCTTCTGGGCGCGGATGTCAGAATAACTGTGTAAAACCGCCGGAAACCGGTATTTATCCAAAAAAAATTCACGTTTATTATTAATTTTCGCCTTGCCTTCATGTCAATAAAAATAGTATATTGGATATACATTATTCAAATTTTGATTGTGATAGCAGGTTAAACAGGGGAAGACAAAGTTTATGGCGTCCTTACAATCAGCCTATAACCTTGATCCGCGGGAAAAGAAGACTCCGGCGTATAACTCGATATTCCGGAAAATAAGAAAACATTCATTTGTTATTGTTGTCGCTGTCATGACGGTTGTTACGGTTATTATCGGAGCCGGGTTTTTTATTATCAGGCAAAATGTAATAAACGCGAACAACATCCTTGGCAACTCCGCGGCAAATGACGCAAAGCAGGCGTTAATAAGCCAGATCGAAGGCACTCTTTTACGGCTGGCCGAAAGCAAGGCGGCAGTCAGCAATGAAAAATTTTCGAATATAGCGGAACATATCAATATTATTTCCCAGGCCGCGACAAAAATCAGATCCAATCCCGGAGAATACGGACGCAGGAATATCTCGTATCCTGACACTTCAAACACGGAAGGACTTGTTACCGTTATGGTGCAAATTTCCGATAATACGAATTATTCCGATGTTAGCGGGGAAATCGCCCTTATGGCGAACATACAGGATCTGCTGATTGCCGTCCAGATTAACAATGATGACGTAGGCACAACCTATATCGGCACGGAAGCCGGCATTACGATTTGCGCCGATCCCGATTCCGCGCAAAAGACTCCTTATTTCAACTGTAGAACCCGCGTATGGTACATTAACGCGAAGGAAGCCAATAACCTTATCTGGACAGATGTATTTGAGGATTATCTGGGGCGCGGGCTTGCCATAACATGCGCGAAACCTTTTCACGACGCTTACGGAAATATAGCCGGCGTCGCGGGCATGGGGTTTTTTCTGGAAACGCTTAACGACGTGGTATTAGGTGCAAATATCGGCGTGACAGGGTCCGCGTTCATGCTGAATGAAAAAGGCGAAATGATCATTTCAGGCAGCATACAAAAAAACGCCGAAGGCGGAATTGTCCGTGAAAATCTTCTTGACAGCGGAACTTTCCCGCGGGAAACGGCGTTAAGAATGATTGGCGGAAAATCAGGCATTGAGCGGATTATTCTTGACGGCACCGAAAAATTTATCGCGTACTGCGGGCTTACAGCCATACCGTGGTGCTTTGCCGTTGTTATTGATGTTGATGAAGTAATCGCGCCCGCTTTACAGATGGAAGAAAATATTATCGGTCTAACGCAATCAACGCTTAATTCCATTGGCAGGGTAATATTCTTCATTGCGGTTTTTTCGGGGCTTGCGCTCCTTGTAATTATTTTCGGAACCAGCCTCATTACCGGCAGATTGGCGGACAGCCTTACAAGCCCCATATATAAATTAACCGAAGACGCCGCGTTAATCGGCAGCGGGGATCTGGATCATGTTCTTAATATTAAAACAGGCGATGAACTGGAAGTTCTCTCAGACGCATTTAATAAAATGATCGGCAACATTAAAAAGATTTCCGCGGAAAAAGAATTCGCGGAGCAGAGCAACCGCTACAAGAGCGCGTTTCTTGCGAACATGAGCCATGAAATCCGCACTCCTATGAACGCGATACTGGGCATCGCGGAAATCCAATCGCATAACAAAAACAATTCCCTGGAATCAGGAGAGGCTTTTAATAAAATATATGAGTCAGGCGATTTATTATTAAAAATTATTAACGATATACTTGACCTTTCAAAAATTGAAGCAGGCAAACTGGATTTGAGCCTCGGCAGCTATGATATTCCAAGTCTTATTAATGATACTGTGCAGTTAAACCGGCTTCGGTATGAAAGCAAGCCCGTGGAATTCAGCCTTCATGTGGATGAGAACACTCCGCACAATTTATTCGGAGACGCTCTCCGCATAAAACAGGTTTTGAATAACGTGCTTTCAAACGCGTTCAAATATACAGATAACGGCAGTATTGATTTTTACGTTTCCTGTGAATATGCCGCTGATGAAAAAGATGATGTAATAATTATTTTCCGCGTCAGTGACACGGGCCAGGGCATGACAAAAGAACAGGTTAACATACTTTTTGACGAATACACGCGCTTTAATATTGACGCAAACCGTACTACAGTCGGCGCGGGCCTTGGCATGAGTATTACAAAACGTCTTTTGGATTTGATGAACGGCGAAATCACTGTGAAAAGCGAGCCTTGCAAGGGATCAACATTTACCGTACGGATTCCGCAGAAACGCGTGGATTCGGTTGTATGCGGATCCGAGCTTGCCGGAAAATTACATAGTTTTATTTTCAAAAGTTCGTCGCTTACAAAAAAGACACAGTTTATACGCGAATATATGCCGTACGGAAGCGTTCTTGTCGTGGATGATGTGGAATCAAATATCTATGTTATTAAAGGGATGCTTGCTCCTTATGGTTTAAAAATAGACACAGCAATTAACGGACTGGAAGCGATAGAAAAAATAAAGCGCGGTACGGAGTACGACATTGTTTTCATGGATCACATGATGCCCAAAATGGACGGCATGGAAGCTGTAAAGATAATACGCGGCATGGGGTATACGCATTATATAATCGCGCTTACCGCCAATGCCCTAATCGGGCAGGAAGAAATGTTTTTAAAAAACGGTTTTGACGGTTTTATTTCCAAACCAATTGATTCGCGCGAACTGAATCATTGTTTAAATAAATTAATCCGGAACAATAAGACTCAGGAAGTTATTGAAAAAGCGCAGCTTGAAAAAAAACAGGAAAACGCGGTAAATCAGAATAATTCCGGTATTAAAAAGTTTTTCCTGCATGATGCGCAAAACGCGGTTAATGCGCTTACTGATCTTGTTAAAAAATCAGGCATTCCCGGTAAGGAAGAAATAGAACGTTATACTACTACATTTCACGGCATTAAAAGCGCGCTTGCAAATATCGGCCAGACGCAATTATCCAATACTGCCGCTGTTCTGGAAAAAGCCGGAAGGGAAGCAGATACAAACGCGATTATTTCCAAAACTCCCGCTTTTATCGAAGCGATTGAATCCCTGATAGCTGAAATGAAAAGCGGCGAGGAAAATAACGACGCGGAAATTTCCGCGCAAGACGCTTCTTTCCTAAAGGAAAAACTTCTTGTTATAAAAACTTCATGCGAAGAACTGGATAAAAAGACAGCCAAAAACGCTATAAATGATTTGACGCGAAAAACATGGCCGAATGCCATAAATACTGTGATTGATAATATTTCGACTTTTTTATTACACAGTGAGTTTAATAAAGCGGCGGAAGAAGCGTCTGAATTGTCCGGTACACTGTAATCGTTATAAAACCTCCCTTGACTAAAACACCGCTTTTCTGTATAACAAAATCAGAACAAGGGCGTTCATCTGACCACTTAATTTTGGATAGTGTTGTATTATAATTACAGCGAGTTTCGTTGGATAATGCAAAATTATGCGGTCATATGAGCGCTTTTTTTGTCCGTATGGGGGTTATCTATGCTTACGGCAATAGCCGGTATTAACTGGGGCGATGAAGGCAAAGGCCGCATGGTCGATTTGCTGTCGGAAGGTTATGACATTATTTGCCGTTATCAGGGCGGAAACAATGCCGGGCACACGGTTGTAAACGATAAGGGAAAATTTGTTTTAAACCTCCTGCCGTCCGGCATTCTCCGCGGTAATGTTACAAATGTTATGGGAAACGGAATGGTAATTGATCTTGAACATCTTTGCGGCGAGATTGAAAAATTAAAAGAAAAGGGCATAACAGTAAATCCTGAAAATTTAAAGATCAGCGATAAGGCTTTTATATGTATGCCGTATCATAAACAGCAGGATATACTTGAGGAAGAGCGGCTGGGAGACAAGAAATACGGTTCGACAAAGCGCGGCATCGCGCCTGTATACGGCGACAAGTATATGAAAAAGGGCTTGCGCCTTCTTGATCTTTTTTCTCCGGAAACTCTTGAACAAAAACTTGTTAATATTTTATCGTGGAAAAACCTTACCATAAAAAGTTACGGAGGAGACGACGTAGACAGCGCGCGTATTTTATCATGGCTTGCCGAATACGGGAATAAACTTCTTCCGTTTATAACAGATACGACAGAGTATCTTAATAAATCCGCGGGCGAGGGTAAAAATATTTTGTTTGAGGCGCAGCTCGGCGCGTTACGCGATATTGATTACGGCATCTATCCTTACACGACATCTTCGCAGACTCTAGCCTCTTACGCGCCGGTCGGAGCGGGAATTCCGGGAAAAAAAATTGATAAAGTAATAGGCGTCATGAAAGCATATTCAAGCAGCGTCGGAGAAGGGCCGTTCACCGTTGAAATGTCAGGCGATGAGGCATCCGCCCTGCGCGAAGCCGGCGCAGAATACGGCGCCGCGACAGGCCGCCCTCGCAGGGTCGGCGCTTTTGATATTCCTGCCAGCAGGTACGGGGTCATGACGCAGGGCGCTGATGAAATTTCTCTTACAAAGCTTGACGTACTTTCTTATATGGATAAAATTCCGGTCTGTACCGCCTACGAAATTGACGGAAAACAATGCGATCAATTTCCTTCCGGAGACAAGCTTACAGGAGCAAAACCTGTGTTTGAAAAACTGGACGGTTTTAAAACTGATATTTCCAAATGCCGGAAAGCGGAAGACCTGCCCGATGCCGCCATAAGTTATATCCGTTTTCTGGAGAAAGCCGTAGGCTGTCCAATACGTTATGTGTCAGTCGGCGCAGGCCGTGATGAATACCTTGAAATGAAGAATCAGGAATTATAAATGAAAAGAGTTTATGTTAATGAAAAGTGGTGTTTAGGCTGCCACTTGTGTGAATACTACTGCGCTTTTGCCGGCACCAGCGAAAAAGATATGGCGCGGGCGCTAAAAAATATTAAAATAAGGCCAAAAATTAAAATTGAGGAAAAAGACGGAGTCAGTTTCGCGGTTTCATGCCGCCATTGCGATGAACCGCTTTGCGTTAAGGGCTGCATTACAGGCGCGCTTACAATTTCAGGAGGAGTGATAACAATTAATCATGACAGATGTGTTAGCTGCTACACATGTATTTTAAGCTGCCCTTACGGAGCGGTTTCTCCTTCCGAAGACGGCGCGGTTGAAAAATGCGAGTTATGTGTCAAAACCGCAGACGCTGATAAAATTCCCGCCTGCGTCAAAGGCTGCCCCAACGGCGCGATTGTTTTTGAGGACAGGAGTTAGCATGAAGTACGTAATAATCGGCAATTCCGCAGCAGGCATCGGCGCGGTTGAAGGAATCCGTCAGATTGACAGGCAGGGAGAAATCACCGTTATCACTGATGAAGCGCATCATACATATTCACGCCCCCTCATTTCGTATCTGCTTTATGGAAAGGTCACTGAAGAAAAAATGAAATACCGCGGCGATAATTTTTATTCTGATAATAATGTCAAACTGAAAAAAAGCGTTAGTGTAACAAAAATTGACGCGGATAAGAAACACGCTGTTCTTTCAAACGGAGATAATGTTCCTTATGATAAACTTCTTGTCGCCTCAGGTTCCTCTCCTTTTGTGCCGCCTTTTGAAGGACTCGATACCGTAAAAGAAAAAGTAACCTTTATGAGTCTTGATGACGCGCGGAAACTTGATGAAATGATCACAAAGAAAAAAGACGCAAAGGTGCTGATAATCGGAGCCGGTTTGATTGGGCTTAAGTGCGCGGAAGGAATTATCAAAAGGGTTTCCAAAATCACGGTTGTCGATCTCGCTCCCAGGATTCTGTCCAGCATTCTTGATGAAGAAGGCGCCGCGATTGTGCAGAACCATATTGAGAAACAGGGACTTGATTTTTTACTTAAAGGAAGCGTAAAAAAATTTGACGGAAACTCGGCTGTTTTGGAAAGCGGAGAAACAATCCGCTTTGACATTCTTGTTCTTGCTGTCGGAGTGCGACCCAATACTTCGCTTTTAAAAGATATCGCGGATATAGATCGCGGCATTATCGTAAACGGTAAATCTGAAACTTCCGCGAAGGATATTTACGCCGCGGGGGACTGCACGCAAACTCTTGATGTATCAAGCGGTCAGATTAAAATTATGGCGCTGCTTCCCAACGCTTACATGCAGGGCGAGTGCGCTGGGATAAACATGGCAGTGTCACAGCAAGCAGTGTCACAGCAAGCAGTGAGTGAAAAAACATTTGACAGGGCAATCCCCATGAACGCTATTGGATTTTTCGATCTTCATGTAATAACAGCGGGAAATTATACCGGTGACGTATATCAAGGAGCCGGAAATTCCGGATTGGTGACAAAGGATCAGGTGAGTTATAAGAAATTGTTTTACAGTGATAATAAATTAAATGGATATATATTAATCGGAGATATTGAGAAAGCGGGGATTTATACTAGTTTAATCCGGGAACGCACGCCGCTTGATTCAATAGATTTTTCTCTTGTCTGCGAGAAGCCCGGTTTAATGGCGTTTACCAAAGAAGAGAGAATGGTGAAACTTGGAGGACGGGTATCATGAGTATACTGGCAAAGGATCTTCACTTTAAAGATATTAACGAACGGATTAAAAAAGCCGGTTCTTTTGTCAATATCGAAGACTGTTTCGGTCAAAGATTTATCGGCAGCGCTTTAAACGGAAAGACGCTTACAATTAACGGAACGCCGGGTAACGCGCTTGGCTGCTACCTCGACGGCGCTGTAATAGAAGTACACGGCAACGCGCAGGACGCTACAGGCGACACCATGAATGACGGAAAAATTATTATTCACGGGAATGCCGGAGACGCTCTGGGTTACGCGATGCGCGGCGGAAGTATTTTTGTAAAAGGAAACACCGGATACAGAACCGGTATTCACATGAAGGAATATTGTTCAGCGGAGCTGAACTTGGAGAAGAAACCTGTTATTGTGATCGGAGGCAAAGCGGGAAGTTTTCTCGGCGAATATCTTGCAGGCGGAATAATTATTGTGCTGGATATAAACGCAGATAAAGAATCGCAGGCTCCTGTCGGAAATTTTACGGGAACGGGAATGCACGGCGGGAAAATATTTATAAGAACAAAGAAGGAACTTGCCGCTCTTCCGGCGCAGGTTGCCGTAGAAATTGCCGGCAAGGATGAATTGCGGGAAATCCAGCCGTTCATAAATGAGTTTGCCGGTTACTTCAATATGGATGCCGCCTCTCTTTTACAGGATCAATTTTTTGTTTTAAAAAAAAAAAAAAAAAATCCATACACGCAATTATATACGGCAAATTAGGATATGTGCGGAATAATCGGTTACATTGGGAAAGAAGACGCGGTTCCCATTATTGTCGACGGATTGAAAAAACTTGAGTACCGCGGTTACGATTCCGCAGGTATAGCGGTTTTAGGATATAACGGCTTTGATGTTGTAAAGCAAAAGGGACGGCTTGCAATTCTGGAAGAGCGCCTTGCGTCCCGCCTTCTGGAAAATAAACCGTTATCAGGGCGGTTGGGTATCGGGCACACGCGCTGGGCAACGCACGGAGAGCCGTCCGACATTAACTCTCATCCCCATGTCGGAAGCAAAAATAAAATCGCTGTTGTGCATAACGGCATAATCGAAAATTATAAACAGTTAAAAGAGCGGCTCGAACATTCGGAGCATGGCGTGTCATTCGCTTCGCAGACAGACAGCGAAGTAATCGCGCAGTTGGCGGAACATTATTACTCAGGCGATATAATTGACGCTGTAATAAAGGTATCAAACGCTGTTGAAGGTTCCTACGCATTGGGAATCATGTGCATTGATGAGCCTGATACTCTGGTCGCTGTCAAAAAAGACAATCCGCTGATCATCGGCGTAAGCGATCACGGGAATTTTATCGCTTCCGATGTGCCTGCGGTGCTGAAACATACAAACAAGGTTTATTATCTTAACGACAAGGAAATCGCGGTTCTTAAAGAAGGAAAAGTTCAATTTTTTAACATGGACAAGGAACCGCTGAAGAAAAAAATCGAGACAATTACATGGAGCATGGACAGCGCGGAAAAAGGCGGTTATCCGCATTTTATGCTGAAAGAAATAATGGAGCAGCCAAGAGTTCTGCGCGATACAATTCAATCTGTATTTAATGACGGTAAAAATAAAAATGTTTTGGACAGCGTCAACATATCCGGCTATAATAAAATTGTAATAACAGCGTGCGGTTCAGCTTTCAACGCGGGAGTTACCGCAAAATATGTATTCGAAAAATTGTGCAGAATTTCTGTTGATGTGGAACTTGCAAGCGAGTTTCGGTATAAAGACGCAATCATTGATAATAAAACCCTTGTCATTCTTGTAAGCCAGTCAGGCGAGACCGCCGATACAATAGCCGCGATGAGAGAGGCAAAATCAAAAAGAGCCGCGACTCTATCCATAGTCAATGTTGTCGGTAGCACAATCGCGAAAGAAACCGATTATTGCCTGTTTACAGCGGCAGGGCCGGAAATCGCTGTAGCGACGACAAAGGCCTTTTCGGCGCAGCTTGTTTTATTGTATATTCTCGCAGTTCGTTTTGCGTTAAAAACGGGAAAGCTGACACATAAAGAAGAAGAAGCGCAGCTTGCCGAAATTGCCTCTCTTCCTGATAAAGTAAAAATGCTGTTTGAACAAATAGACGCGATTCAAAAATACGCTTCTACCTGTGTCGGCTACAAGAGCATCTTCTTTATCGGCAGGAACATTGATTACGCTATCGCGCTTGAAGGTTCGCTCAAATTAAAAGAGATTTCCTACATTCATTCGGAAGCATATGCTGGAGGCGAATTAAAACACGGCACGATTTCTCTTGTGGAAGAAAATACTCTTGTTGTCGCGCTTTCAAACTGCGAACGTCTGTATGGAAAGATTATGAGTAACGCGCAGCAGGTAATAAGCAGGGGAGCCAAAGTTTTGTTTATCGGGAATTGCCCCAGAGATGACACGGAGAGTGAAAAACTTTACTACATCAATCTGCCAAAAGCCGCCGAACTTTTTTCGCCTTCTTTGTCGGTTATCGTTTTACAGCTTTTCAGCTATTATGTAGCTGCGAATAAAGGACTTGATATTGATAAACCGCGTAACCTTGCAAAAAGCGTTACGGTGGAATAATTTTTTGGGAGTTATTATGAATGAAGTATCGCCGTCCATGGCGCTGGAGTTTGTAAAAGAGAATGATGTAAAATTTATCCGCCTGAGTTTTTGCGATATATTCGGTTTTCAAAAAAACATTTCCATAATGGCGAATGAACTCGGCTTTGCTCTTGAGAACGGCGTTTCTTTTGACGCCCATGTAATCCGGGGATTTCGTGATATTACCAAGTCGGATTTATTTCTGTTTCCTGACCCGTCGACTCTTGCTGTTCTTCCATGGCGTCCGGGACCGGGAAGGGTAATCCGTTTTTTCTGCGATATAAAAACGCCGCCCGGTGAAGGCGGTGAATTTGAGAATGATTCAAGGCGGATATTAAAAAAAGTAAATGAACGTGTAAAATCAATGGGCTATGACTGCAAGATAGGAGCCGAGTGCGAGTTTTATCTTTTTAAAAGAAATGAAAACGGCGAGCCGTCCGGTGTAACATTGGATAAAGGCTCCTGTATGGATATAGCTCCGCTTGACATGGGCGAAGATATCCGCCGTGAGATTTGCCTTACCCTCGAAGAAATGGGAATAAAGCCTGAGAGATCTCATCATGAACAGGGCCCGGGGCAGAATGAAATTGATTTTAAATTTGACGGCGCTGTGGCAAGCGCGGACAATCTACAGACTTTTAAAACAGTCGTAAAGGCGATTGCTTCACGTAACGGTTTATTCGCTTCGTTCATGCCCAAACCCATGCCTGACGCGCCCGGTAACGGCATGCATATCAATCTTTCACTTTATCAGGACGGAAAAAATATTTTTAAAAATAGAAATGAAGGCCATTCAAAAGCGGCGGAGAGTTTTATCGCGGGAGTTCTTGAAAAAACCCCGGAGATCACATTGTTTTTAAACCCGCTTGCCAATTCCTATGAGCGCTTCGGAAAGTTTGAAGCGCCCAAGTTTGTATCATGGTCGCACCAGAACAGGTCGCAGCTTGTGCGAATTCCCGCGGCGGCAGGCGAAAATGTCAGGATGGAGCTTCGCTCTCCGGATACTTCCTTAAATCCGTATCTTGCCTATGCCTTGATTATTTCCGCGGGGCTTGAAGGAATAGAGAAAAAAATGATCCTGCCTCCTGCCATAAATGAGGACCTTTATACCGCGGTTAAAACCATAACAAATGATCTAGCGCAGCTTCCTGGTACGCTGAAGGACGCTATCGCGTTAGCTGAAAAAAGCGGCTTTATAAAAGATATTATCGGCGGTCAGCTTCTTTCCAGGTTTATTGAGTTAAAAAAAATCGAAGCGCAAGAATTTGAAACAGCCGCTGACAAAAACCGGTTTTACAATGAAAAATATTTTTGCATATATTAGGTTTGCGTAAAGAAGGCGGTTAATAATGGCCAGCTCGCATATGAGCAGCGATACAGCGCTTATAGTTACCGGCTCAGAAAAAAGCGCTTCGTTTTTTTCCGAATGTCTGACTGTTGCGTCCATTAATAAAATTTCCGTCCTTACAGCCGCAGGAGAAGTACGGCGGACGCTTCTGGAAAAGGATTTTAATATTGTAATAATTGACGCGCCTCTTGCCGATGAATCAGGTGAAAGCCTTGCCCGCCATATTGCGGCTAAAGATTTATCGCAGGTGATCCTTGCCGTAAACAGCGAGCATTTTAACGCGGTATCTGATGTCTGCCACAGGGACGGCGTTCTTGTAATTTCAAAACCGGTTGAAAAAAATATTTTCTGGTCTGTAATATCACTTGCGAAATCTGTCAGCTTTAAACTAAAACGCATGCAGGATGAAAACGCAAAGCTGAAACAAAAAATTGAAGATATCCGCATAATCGACAGGGCGAAATGCATGCTCATATCTTATTTGAACCTGACAGAACAGGAATCTCACCGTTTTATAGAAAAGCAGGCGATGGATTTACGTTCCACAAAAAGAATAATAGCAGAGGAGATTTTAAAAACATATGCAAACTGATAAATTAAACGAAGAATGCGCGGTGTTCGGCGTAAGCACGACAACAGAAGAGGCTGTCGGCATTACATATAACGGGCTGCTTTCTTTGCAGCACCGGGGACAGGAAGGCGCCGGTATCGCTGTCGCGAATAACCGCAGCATCGTCTGCCATAAAGATGAAGGACTTGTAAGCGAAGTGTTTTCAGGCGGAGAGCTTGAGCGCCTTCCGAAAGGAAAAGCCGCGGTCGGGCATACGCGTTATTCAACAACAGGTCACAGCTCCAAAGAAAACGCAGGGCCGTTTGTTACAGAGTATCTGACAGGCAGAATCGCCACCGCGCATAACGGCAACATCACAAACGCCAAAGAGATTAGAAGCGAACTTGCGAACCTTGGTTTAAATTTTAACGCGACAAGCGACAGCGAGGTTGTCTCTTCATTGGTTGCATACTATATAACCAAAGAGAAAAGCTCTCTTCAGGGCGCGGCGCGCGCCGCGGGTTTTTTACGCGGAGCGTTCTCGCTTGTTATTGTTACCAGTAAAAATAAATTGATAGCGGTGCGCGACTCTAAAGGTTTCCGTCCGCTTTGCATTGGTAAAAATGATACCGGATGCGCAGTCGCTTCGGAAAGCTGCGCGCTTGAAACCTGCGGCTTTGAATTTGTGCGCGATGTGCAGCCCGGTGAAGTTATTATGATTGAAAACGGGGAAATTACCGAACAAAGAATAATTAGTAAACAAAAAGCGGAGAATAGTGAACAGGAAACACAACAGGCGGATAATAGCAGTTTAGGGTTGTGTATTTTCGAGTATGTCTATTTCGCCCGCCCGGATTCTGTTATTGACGGTTTAAGCGTTTACGCGGCGCGTTACAACATGGGTATCGCGCTCGCATGGGAATTTCCGGTAGACGCGGACGCTGTCTGCGGCGTGCCTGATTCCGGACTTGACGCGGCATACGGTTACAGCGCAGCAAGCGGCATACCGCTTGTTTCAGGGTTTGTAAAAAACAGGTATATCGGCAGAAGTTTTATCTATCCGACGCAGAGTAAGCGCGATAACGCGGTAAGGTTAAAACTAAATCCGTTAGCCGCGAATATCCGCGGAAAAAAGATCGTTCTTGTCGATGATTCTATTGTACGCGGAACAACCAGCGAAAAGATAATCAGGAGCCTTAAAAACGCAGGCGCGAAAGAAGTTCACATGCGTGTTTCTTCCCCGCCTTTCCGCCATACATGTCATTACGGTACCGATATCGACAGCGAAGAAAATCTGATCGCGAACAACATGAACCTTGATGAAATCTGCCGTAAAATCGGCGCGGACAGTCTTGGCTATATAAGCATAGACGCTCTCAAAGGCTCCTGTAGAAAATGCGCGTTGTCATTCTGTACAGCATGTTTTACCGGAAATACAGATGAGCAATTTGACAAGAAAAATGTTTTTGAATGATTATGAGATCGCATTTTACCGGCAAAAAAAGCATTTGATTTTTAAAAAATTCCATTGACATTATTTTTCATATCATTTATTATTATAATTGTTAAAATTAATAAATCTAATTATTTAAGGAGGATAAATTATGCGTGTAAAAGAAGTACTCATAAATACCGTGTGCTGTAAATTTAATTTGTACGGCTATTCCTCCTTTTACTTTTCGTAAATAAAAATCAGGAATCTCCCAATCATCAATTAACACATGCGGTATCTCTAAGTTGCGTTTTATGAAGAAATTTATTCAGGAGAATGGCATGTTAATTGATTTAAAGGATTATGGTTTTACGGGTGCGGATATCTTTGCCGCACAGGAAATAATAAAAGGAAAAAATCAGCAAGGGTTCTTGCCCGCGAGAATTATCGAGTCGCGCAGGGAACGGTACAGGGTTATCTGCGAATACGGAGAAGCGCCAGCTGAAATAAAGGGAAGTTTTTTTCATAACCTTGAAGCGGAAGATCCCTTTGATGAAAAGAAACTTAATGAAGATGCCTTTTCGCAGTTCAGGGAACCATCGGCGTTTCCTGTAGTCGGCGATTTTGTTGTTATGCGCTACAACGAACACGGCTCCTCATTGATCGATACTGTTTTAAAAAGAAGATCACGGTTTTCAAGAGTTGATTTTCTCGGGCATGAAGAAGGCTATGTAAAAAATGTAAAAGAGCAGGTAAACTCCGCGAATTTTGATTATGTGTTCATAATGTCTTCCATGAACTTTGATCTTAATTTGAACCGTCTTGCAAGATATTTAACTGCTGTCTTACAGAGCGGAGGTTTCCCGGTTTTTGTTTTAACAAAGTCCGACCTTGTTGAAGATCCGAGCGCGCAGGCCGCTGAAGTCAGAAAAATCGCGAGAGAAGTTCCTGTTATCGCTGTTAGCGGCAAAACAGGTCGCGGTATTGAGGATCTTATGCCGTTTCTTGAGCCGGCAAAAACCGTTGTTTTTCTCGGATCTTCAGGAGTCGGAAAATCATCGCTTCTGAATTATCTTGCCGGACAGGAATTGATGGAAGTTAAAACAATCCGCGAAGATGACAGCAAGGGACGCCACACAACAACCTACCGTCAGCTGTTTCGTCTTTCTTCCGGGGCGCTTGTAATTGACACGCCCGGTATGCGTGAAATGGGTCTTTGGGATTCACAGGAAGGAATCAGCCTCGCTTTCGCTGAAGTAGAGGAACTTTTTTTAAAGTGCCGTTTTAGTGACTGTACTCACCAAAGTGAACCCGGCTGCGCTGTTCTTGCCGCGCTGGAAGACGGCAGCCTCTCTGCACCGCAATGGAAAACATATCTTGCCCAAAGCAGGGAAAACGCATTTGTTATAAGCCGTTCCGCTTATTTAAAACAAAAACAGGAGTTTCATAAAAACATTGCGCAATACAGCCGCGCAAGGAAGAAAAAGGATAATTCATTCGGAGAGTAATGAGTGATTGGCTTTGAATCTTAATGTTTTTGATGTTTACGAGTATAATTATTTTCTGAAGGTGTAACTGTGAAAAAAATTGTTTTAACCATTGCTGCTGCCGTAATTTTGCTTTCATTCGCGGCGTGTAAGAAAGAAGCTCCTCCAGAAGCCGGTTCTTTGGAAGAACTTGTGTCTCTCATGACGCTGGAAGAGAAAATCGGCCAAATGACGCAGGCTGAACGCGGCGACATCAGAGCGGGTGATATTTCAAAATATGCATTGGGTTCTGTGTTAAGCGGCGGAGGTTCAACGCCTGCGCAGAATACGCCTGGCGGCTGGTATAGAATGGTTAATGGCTTTATTGTTGAATCACAGCAATCAAGGCTTCGCATTCCTGTTATTTACGGAATTGACGCGGTACACGGGCATAATAACGTTCTTAACGCTGTAATATTTCCGCACAATGTCGGGTTAGGTGCAATAGCCGCTGGCAATCCGGAAAAAGGCGCGCAGGCAGCGTACACCGCAGGATACATTACCGCGCAGGAAATGATCGCGACGGGGATACGCTGGACATTCGCGCCTGTGCTGGGAGTAGCGGAAGATATCCGATGGGGGCGCACTTATGAAAGTTACAGCGAAAATGTTGATATCGTTACTTTTATGGGTTTGAGCGCTGTTAAAGGTTTACAGGATGGCGGCGCTGCCGTATGCATAAAACATTTTATCGGAGAAGGGCAGACCTTAAGCGGGCGCAATCAGGGAAACGCGCTTTTGGATCGCGCCGCTCTTGAGCGCCTGCTTCCTCCGTACCGCGCCGCGATTGAAGCAGGAGCAATGTCATTGATGATTTCGTTTTCAAGCGTTAACGGAATAAAAATGCATGAACATAAGGAGTTAATTACAGGCCTTTTAAAAGAAGATTTGGGATTTAAGGGAATGGTTATTTCTGACTGGGACGCCCTGCGGCAATTGTCGGGAAACACTTACAAGGAGCAGATCGCAAACGCGATAAACGCGGGCATTGACATGGTAATGGCGACTAACGGCCGTAACAGCTGGGAAAGTTTTATCAGGTTATTGACTGAGCTTGTTAAGGAGGGAACTGTTCCGATGTCGCGCATTGACGACGCGGTTTTACGCATCCTTCGGTTTAAACAAAGCGCGGGAATTCTTGACTCTCCTTCAACCGGCAGGTCAGGTGAAGTCGGCACAGTTGCGAACAGGGCGCAGGCCCGCGATATTGCCGCTGATTCGCTTGTGCTGCTTCGCAATGAAAATAATGTAATCGCGAATCTGCCTTCGTATCAAAATATTCTTGTAGCCGGGCGTGGAGCGGATAATATCGGAATGCAGTGCGGCGGCTGGACAATCACATGGCAGGGATTTCACGGCAGATCAACAGAAGGAACGACAATCCTTAAAGGTATACAGGAAGCTGTCAAAGGAAAAGCCAATGTCACCTATGACGCGGAAGGAAGGGCGGAAGGAAATTTTGACGCTGTAATCGTTGTTATCGGTGAAGATCCATATGCTGAAACAGAAGGCGACCGGATCAACAACATTGATATTCAAAAAAGAGATATAGATATACTGTGGGATGTTTACAGTTATGAATGTCCTGTGATTGTGATTATGCTGTCAGGGCGGCCGATGACTATCGGCGATGAATATAAAAACTGGGACGCTTTAATCGCGGCATGGCTTCCCGGAACCGAAGGCGGCTGCATCGCGGATGTGCTGTTCGGTAACCGTGATTTTACCGGGCGCACTCCCTACACATGGCAGCAGTCAATCGGCGGAGAAGTTTTGTATCCTTACGGATTCGGGCTGACAAAATGAACAGAAAATTATTAACCGTTTCTTTTTTAACAATTTTTATTTTACCTGCTTTCTGTCAGAGCGCCGGCGATTTTCTTTATATAACAGAAAACGGCAGCGTAACCATTACAGGATACTCCGGAAGCGCGCGGGATATTGTTATCCCGCGCGCAATAAACGGGATGCCTGTAACCATAATCGGCGCTGATGTATTTGTGCGGCGTATGCTTACTATTGTAATTCTTCCGGATACTCTTGTCGAAATTAAAGACAGGGCTTTTTCTTTTAACCATTTAACAAGCATAACATTGCCGGATTCATTAACAACACTTGGATATATGGCATTTTCGAATAACAGGCTTACAAATGTTATTTTTTCCGATTCGCTTTTGTTCATCGGAATGCACGCGTTTTCATCAAACAGGTTAAGAGATATAAACTTTCCCGATTCACTTGAATATATCGGAGACAGGTCGTTTACAAGAAATTATCTAACAAGCGTTGTCATTCCGGGTAATGTTAAAAATTTTAACAGTTTTGCTTTTGACCGCAATGTAAAAATATCCTGGCGGTAAACTGATAGCCATGGCAGGCGGTTTATTATAAAATAATTATATGAAAATCAGAATTATGACGCTCAATGATTATGAAAAAGTTTACTCTCTTTGGCTGAGTACGCCGAACATGGGACTCAATAATCTTGATGATTCAAAAGAAGGAATAGGGAAATACCTTAAAAGAAATCCAAATACTTGTTTTGTCGCCGAGAAAGCCGGAGATGTAATCGGCGTTATTTTGGCAGGGCACGACGGCAGAAGGGGATTTATACATCATACGGCTGTTTCATTAAGCGAACAGCGCCGCGGTGTAGGCTCAGCGCTTGTAAATGCGGCATTGTCCGCGCTTAAAGAGGAAGGAATCTGCAAGGCGGTTCTTGTTGTATTTAAAAAGAACGAAAAAGGCAATGGATTCTGGAACAATCAGGGTTTTACCGCAAGAGAGGATTTGATTTACAGGGACAAAGCGTTAGTTGAAATAATCAGGATTGACACATAGCGGTTTGTTTTTACAATAAACCGCGTAATTTCTATTTATTATCAATTAGTGTGCTTAAATCATATAATTCATGCGGAGCAATATCTTGTCCATTTTCCCATTCAATTCCACAGCCACTTGCAACTAAATGTATAGTTTTAAAATATTCATTATTCATTAATTCCTCATACCAATCTCCTGATATATATGGTAATACATTAAATAATTTTATTTCACCTGTTTCGTAATATATTTTAATTTTATAATCATCAAGAGGTTCTACATTCAATATTTTTGGATATAACATTTTAATTATTCCTTATTTTAATGGTTCAATTTTAAAATATTGTTCACCTTTAGATAATAATTTCCAATTTGCTTCCAAATCTTCATTATGAATTTCCATCCAAGCTTCAACCAATTTCATTTTTGAACTTGGAATTTTTCCTTCAAGAATTTCTCCATCCAATGATATTACAACCTCATCTTCAGCATATTCTACATGGATATGCGGTTTATGATGTTTTTCTGAGGTCTCTTTATACATACGAATAATTAAACCATAAAATAATGATAAAACAGGCATTTATTAACCTCCAATTTATAAATTTATATTATTTTAAATATAATGTCAATTACCAAATATTTATTTTTTTTCCTTATTTTATTACACTTCTTTCTTGAATCCGTGAAAGCCTTTTTTTTGGATATATATTACGCTTAACGTATTCAGGTACATTATTATCTTTAATAAAACTTTTGTTGAATATACAGCAGCTCCTTTTTTGTCATTATAGTGCTTTAAATTAAACAATTGAAAAGCAAAAATAATCATAAATAGCAGAATCAACAGATTGATAATTCTGAATGTTATCACGAATATAACGTTTCATGTTAGCCCATGATTTTTCTATTGGATTAT
>JAIRQF010000103.1 GCA_031256635.1 Treponema sp.
CCTGCAGGTGGCCGTACATATTAACAACTGATTTTTCCACTTCGCCGGTATTGAACTTGTCGGCTCCGCCTACAGCGTCAAGAAGGTCTGCAATTTCTTTTGGCGTATAACGCGTAAGAACTTTTGTTTCTTCTTTGTCAATAAAGTTTCTGACTTTCTTTACCATTTCATCTTCGCTCGTTACCATGTAACGGTTGAACATGTTCTGGTAATTCTGATTGAAGTAATTATACAGCTTCTCTTTAAGGCTGCCCATTACATCCAGACGTTCAAGAACGTCTTTCGGCAGTCTTGCTGTCAGGTGGTGGATAACCTTATTGGTTTCTTCCTCCAATAAAAGATTTACTTCAGCCTGTTGATCACGGTACTCCTGTGCCAGTGAATTTCGTGAACCGACTGCACTTGGTTTTTCCGGATGAAATACATTCGGGATTTTGGGCAGGTCTATTGCTCCCATATAACTCTCCTTAGATAAATTTAGTTTGAAATTTTAACTATCCAATAAGGATAACATATCTGCGATCAAATTGTAAAGACTTTTTTCATCAAATTGATTTTGAAAAAACTGTAGCCAATAATTCAAAAGAATGTTAAAATACCGCTATGAAATATGTAAACAAGAGGATATACCTCAATGTTAAAAATATCATTTTTTCATTTTTGTTTTTTACTGTTTTTTCCGGTCTTTATGCCCAGCGCAATCCGATTGATATTAATTTGATAATTGACAGTTCCCAGTCCCTGGCGAATGTTAAAGACGATATTTTTAACTGGACCTTTGCGCGCCTTGATCAAATACTTGTAAACGGAGACAAACTTACAATCTGGAGCGCGGCTGAAAGAGCAAGCGTGATTTACTCCGGTGTAATTAACGCCAATGAAAAGGATACCGTAAAAATAAGAATCAGTGAAATTTCCCCATCAGGAATATACGCTGATTTTACAGGCGCGCTTACAGAAGCCGCATCAGCGCGAAGCGGCGCAAGCTACAGTTATACCCTGCTTATCAGCGCGTCGCCCGATGCGCTTACAAATACCCTTTCAGGCTCATACGCAAACCTTCTGCGTTTTTCAAGAATGGAAGAATTTTCCGCGTGGAGAACTCTTGTTGTTGGATTGAATATTGACGCGAAAGTAAAAAGCGCCGCAGCCGCTTTTTTTTATAATTGAAAATTTCCGCCGTAATTCATAAATGAAAAAATCGTTAATTGGTTTTTACGCAGGCATTGCCGCTTTATCAATCCTTGTAATCATATTTCTGGCGACAGGTTCATGGGAACGTTTTATTTCATCAGAAGCAAAGGAAGAGACAAGGACAAGAGTTGTAACCGTCCGCGAGTCTTCCGCTCAAAGCGAAACAGCGTATGTCCAGCAGGCAGCGTGGGAAGAAAACCTCAATACAAAAATCCCTCTTGAAGACGCTGAAACAGTGATCGCTGTTTTAAACAAGGAAAGCGAGGAAGGTTTTTCCGAAGAGCAATTTGTAGTCTACCTTACAAGCAGCGCGCAAAATCCCGTATTCATAACCTTCCTCAGTTTCGACGAAAGAACCAGAGGATACAGGCGGATGTGGAACGCTCCGGTCGCGGCGACAAGAGCGGATACAATCACGCTGTTCAGCCAGGATTTAATCGGCGACAGAAACAACTGCATCATAGTAACGGGAATGAACGCGGATAACAAACATACGATGACTATTTTCAGGCGCGGATCGGGACAGGCGGCCACAGCGGCTTATCCAAAAATCGCGGAACTGCAAATTGACGGTTCCATAATAATTCAGGAAACAACGCGTTCTCTTGCGTACCAGCAGGGCATTACAAATGCCCAGAGTTTTAATATCGCGGCTTACGGCCAGGATACGGCATCCGCAAATATACTGGATCAGATTGAAACAATTTTTTCCTACAGCTCTTCAAGCGGAAGGTATGAGCAAACAAGGGTATCAAGGATTCCGGGATCCCAGATTGAACAGCGCAGGCTTGCGGAACTTTTAAGCGGAGTGCCCGGCGTTTTTGAAAATTTTATTAATGACCTTTGGTATTTTATAAGTCCGCAGGGCACAATTGATACGCAGCAGTATATTTATTTTGATCCTGTAAACAGGGAAATAATTTTTTACAGCGATGAAGCCCAGCAGGTTTTTAAATGGCAGGTATCAACATATACCCGTTACGGCCTTTATATAAGAAGCGAGAATATATCAATAAATACACTGCTGCGTTTTATTGAAATTGAACTGGAATCGCTTGACAGCATACGCTTAAGGGTAAATGAAGATGTCCGCCTGAGAATCACTGCCAACACCACATGGGACGGATCCTACAGGCGCGCCGGGATCGCAAATGTAAATGAAACAATATCGCAGCTGCGCCCCGCGATTGACGCTCTTTATGATTCATCCTGGGGGAGAATTCAGTTTAACAGCTCCGGTGAATATTCCATTAATTCGGGCGCAAATGTCAGAAGCGGCAGGTATGTCTTTTACAGGGTGCAAGGAAGCGATCTGCTCGAACTGCGTCCCAGCGAAGCCGCGGAAACCCGCATGGTTTACACTATCGAAAATGTAGCCGAAGTGATGATTCTCTCCCGTGTCCGTGTAGGGACAAACAGCATTCAAGACCTGCTTGAGCCACCGATTACGCTTACGCCTGTAGATTAATAACATGAAACACAGATCAGTATAATCCGCGTTTCGCGTATTAAATTACTCCCTGATCAAGCATGGCTTTCGCCACTTTCTTAAAGCCGGCGATATTGGCGCCGATAACAAAGTTGCCTTCTTTACCGACTTCCTTTGCCGCGCTGTCCATGCTGCGGAAAATACCGGCCATGATATTTTTAAGTTTTGCGTCTACCTCTTCAAACGACCATGAAAGGCGCGCTGAGTTCTGGCACATTTCAAGGCCGGATGTCGCGACGCCTCCGGCGTTGGCGGCTTTACCCGGGAAGAACGCTACGCCCTTGCTCAGTAATAATTCGGTAGCGTCTAGGGTTGTCGGCATGTTCGCGCCTTCGCCGATAATTTTGCAACCTGAGCCTGCGAGTTTTTTCGCGTCTTCAAGGAAGAGCTCGTTCTGCGTAGCGCATGGAAGAGCGATATCGCAGGGTATGTCCCATACCCTGCCCTTGTTCACATCGGTATAAACAGCGTCTCTATGTATATCGCCGTATTTACTCAGCCTTTCTCTTTCAATCAGCTTTATATCTTTAATGGTATCAAGATTAATGCCGTCCTTGTGATAAATGAAACCGTTACTGTCTGACATGCTGACTACAGTCGCTCCCAATTCCATCGCTTTCTGCGCGGCGAAAATCGCGACATTACCGCTTCCTGAAACCACAACTTTCTTGCCTTTAAAACCATCCCCTTTTGTTTTAAGGTATTCGTCTACTATATAAATAAGCCCGTAACCTGTCGCCTCTGTTCTTGCGAGACTTCCGCCCCAGCATATACCCTTGCCTGTTAAAACGCCGGTAAAGCTATTGGTGATTCGTCTGTACTGGCCGTACATAAAACCTATCTCTCTGCCTCCGACTCCGATATCTCCCGCAGGAACATCGGTATCAGGGCCTATGTGCCTGTAAAGTTCTGTTATGAAAGATTGACAGAAACGCATAACCTCATTATCGCTTTTGCCTTTGGGATCGAAATCGCTGCCGCCCTTGCCTCCGCCCATCGGAAGCCCAGTAAGCGAATTTTTAAAAGTCTGTTCAAAACCAAGAAATTTGATAATGCTTAAATTGACGGAAGGGTGAAAACGAAGGCCGCCCTTATAAGGGCCGATTGCCGAGTTAAATTGGACGCGAAAGCCGCGGTTAACCTGCACCCTACCCGAGTCGTCAACCCATGGAACCCTGAAAACAATTGCGCGTTCAGGCTCCACAAGGCGTTCCAAAAGCCCCGACTTTTCATAAACGCTGTCTTTATCAACAATGATCCGCAGTGATTCCAAAACTTCCTTTGCCGCCTGAATAAATTCGCTTTGTCCCGCGTCTCTTTTTTCAATAATCGAGAAAATCCTATCAACATAACTCACAGAAACCTCCATGTTGTACCGCTTTTCCTGCAGCGGACAATGAACCGAATTTGTAACGAAGCTTTAAATTTACTCCGTATATTTTTATATATTTTTTTTGTGATAAATGTCAATTATATCCATATCTGCGCTGAAAAAATTAAATAATGGAAATAATACACAATAAAAAGAATTGTAGAAATACTCCGGGTGTATTATGATCTTTATATAATGCATGTGCGCGCAATCCATAAGATAATTACTTTCATTACCTTATCAGCAATAATTGTTTCAGGCTGTGATAATTCCGAAAGAAACAATTCCGCGTATAAGACAGACCGGATTTCATTCGAAGAAATACCAGGCGTTACAGCTTCTGAAATTCAAGCCATTAATGATCTTAAGGAAAAATACACCTATTTTAATTATTCGATGGTTCACTCCTCAGACGCGTTTTTCGATCTGGAAAGAAACATAATAAACGGATATTCCGCCATTTTTTGCGATTGGCTGAGCGGCTTATTTCAGATTCCCTTTTTTCCGGTTATATATGACTGGAGCAATTTAATTACGGATCTTGAAGGCGGCATTGTTGATTTTACAGGCGACATTACGCCTACAGAAGAGCGCCTTAAAAAATACTTCATGACAGACCCAATCGCCCAGCGTACATTAAAATACATAAGGCTTAAAGACAGCGTATCTCTGCCGGAAATTGCCGAAACCAGAGTATTGCGTTTTGCCATGCTAAACGGGAACACCTATAATCATGTTTTAAATTCACACGCTCATGAAAACTTTGAAGTTGTTTTTATAAACGAAGCGCATGAAGCTTACCCTCTTTTAAAAAACGGGGAAATAGACGCCCTTCTTGAAGAAGGCACATTGGAAGCGGTCTTTGATATATACCATGATACTGTTTCAATTGATTTTTACCCTGTAATTTACAATCCGGTTTCAATGACCGCATACAGGAAGGAACTTTATCCGATTATTTCCGTAGTACAGAAAGCAATACAAAACATGGATGCTTCCTTTCTTACGGAAATGTACAAACAGGGGGAGAGGGAATACCGCAGGCATAAAATGTATCTTTTATTAAGCGATGAAGAACGCGAGTTTTTACACAACAATCAGGTAATTCCTTATGCAGCGGAATATTATAATTATCCTATAAGTTTCTTTAACAAGTACGAAAAACAGTGGCAGGGAATTTATATTGATGTTATTAACGAAGTATCAGCGCTGACAGGATTATCTTTCAACATTGTTAATGATGAACATACTGAATGGCCCGTTTTAATAGACCTTTTGGAGAGCGCAAAAGCGTATATGATTTCCGAACTTATACCTACGGATGAAAGAAGGGCAAAAGGTTTTTTATGGGCACAAACTCCCATACTGACGGATAGATACGCTCTCCTTTCAAAAACGGAAACGCCGAATGTCACTTTAAAGGATGTTTTGAATGTAAGGGTAAGCATACCTAAAGGGTCTGCTTACGCGGAAGTATTCAACGCGTGGTATCCGAATCATCCGAAAACATTTGAATATGAAAGCTCCGACGAAGCTTTTGATGCTCTTGATAAAGGCTATGTGGATATGGTTATTTCAAGCCAAAGGCGGCTTTTGGCGATTACTTATTATCATGAGTTTTCAGGCTATAAGGCAAACCTTGTGTTTGACAGAATAGCGGAGTCATATTTTGGTTTTAACAAGGATTACGCCCACTTATGTTCAATTATCAGCAAGGCGCTCTCGCTCATCGATGTGAACAGTATCGCCGATCAGTGGGTATTCAGAACATATGACTACAAGGGAAAAGTCGCTCAGGCGCAGGTTCCCTGGTTAATCGGCGCGTCAATTCTTTTATTTTTTGTACTCACGCTTGTATTTATAATTCTGATGATAAAACGCCAGGAAGGAAAACGTCTTGAAGACCTTGTTAACAAACGCACGGCGGAAGCGGAATCAGCTAACCGCGCAAAAAGCAATTTCCTTGCCAACATGAGCCATGAGATACGCACTCCCCTTAATGCCATTATCGGCATGACAGAAATCTGCAAGAAAACCGCCAATATAGAAAAAAAAGACTATGCTCTGGGCAAAATAGAAGACGCTTCGACGCATCTATTGGGACTTGTAAACGATGTGCTTGATATGTCAAAAATTGAAGCGAATAAACTGGATCTTTCTCCTGTCAGATACAATTTCAAAAACATGCTGCAGAAAGTATTCAATGTTATTAACTTCCGCCTTGATGATAAAAAGCAAAAGCTCCTTATTGATATAGACGATAAAATACCTTTACACCTCTCAGGCGATGATCAGCGCCTTGCGCAGGTTATAGCAAACCTTTTATCGAACGCTGTTAAGTTCACTCCCAAAGAAGGACTAATCCGGTTTAACGCCGCGCTGACGGAAGAAAAAGAAAATGAGTATGAGCTGAAAATCGAAGTAGCGGATAACGGCATCGGTATATCAGACGAACAAAAGGAAAGGCTGTTCAGCGCGTTCGGACAGGCGGATTCAGGGATTAGCCGGAAATTCGGAGGAACAGGGCTTGGGCTTGTAATATCAAAGCGTATTGTAGAGCTTATGGGCGGCAGAATCTGGATTGAATCAGAACCCGGGAAAGGGGCTCATTTCTTTTTTACAGTTAAAGCGCAGAAATGCGAAGATGAGCATACAGAACAAGCGGAACCTGAAAATGAAATACTTCACAATGAATTTTCCGGCAAATCTTTGCTGCTGGTGGAAGATATAGAAATAAACCGCGAAATAATTATTGCTCTCCTTGCGGACTCTGGGCTTTCAATTGACAGCGCCGTAAACGGAAAAGAGGCGGTTGATAAAATCGCAGCGGACATTAATAAATACGATATAGTATTCATGGATTTACAGATGCCGCTTATGGACGGTTATGAAGCCACCCGCCGTATCAGGTCTCTGGAAGCGGAAACGGAAAAAAACCTTCCCGCGCATAAACGCGTCCCGATAATCGCAATGACCGCGAATGTTTTTAAGGATGATATTATGGCCTGTCTTGACGCGGGCATGGACGATCACCTTGGAAAACCGCTTGATATTAAAGATGTATTCGGAAAATTGAAAAAATATTTGAATCCATAACCGCTTGCAAAACCCGGTTAGCTTTGCAAGAACCTCTCTAAATTAAGCTCTTGGAGTAAGTTCAATTTACTGCATCCTGGCAAGGAATTTTTCAACGCTTGCAAGTTTAACAGCCGCGCAGAAAATCTCAAGGGCTTCTTTAAGATCATCAAGTGGGGGGCAGGTAGGAGCTATCCGGATGTTCCTGTCATTTGGATCGTTTCCGTTGGGGAATGTAGCTCCGGCGGGAGTCAGCGCAACGCCTGCCTGCGCGCAAAGATCGGCAATCCTTTTGGCGCAGCCGTCAAGCGAATCAAAACTTACAAAATAGCCGCCTGCAGGTTCAGACCATTGCGCGATACCGAGCGAACCCAATTCGCTTCGCAGTACATCGGAAACAAGCTTAAACTTAGGCCGCAGAATCTTTGCGTGTTTTCCCATGTGAATCATAACGCCCGATGCGTCCTTAAAAAAACGCGCATGGCGCAGCTGGTTTAACTTGTCGGGTCCAATTGTCTGCGCGGTAAGCCTTTTACGTATATGTTCGCAGTTGGATTTAGAAGAAGCAAGGCATGAAACGGAAGCACCGGCAAAGCTTACCTTGGAGAATGAAGCAAATTGATATACCATATTCGGGTTTCCGCTCTCTTCGCATAAACGGATTATATTCGGAATTGACGCGTTAGTATTTTCAAGATCATGAAACGCATAGGCATTGTCCCAATAAATGCGAAAATCATTTGCCGCGGGTTTCAGTTTCGCAAATCTCTTTACTGTTTCATCGCTATAGACTATGCCTGTTGGATTTGAAAATTTCGGCACACACCAGATGCCTTTAATCATCGGGTCTTCTGATACAAGTTTTTCGACTGTATTCATGTCAGGGCCGTCATTCCCGATGGCGACAGGGATCATATCAATATGGAAATAATTACAGATTGTAAAATGCCGGTCGTAACCGGGAGAAGGGCACAGAAATTTTACCTGCCCCTGCGTCTGCCACGGCTGCCCGTCCCGCACCCCGTGAGACATATTTACAGCGACATTATCAAACATGAGGGCAAGCGAAGAGTTACCCCCTACAATTACTTCATCAGGCGTTAAATCCAAAAGGTCGGCAAAGATTTTCTTAATTTCGGGAATACCGTCAATCCCGCCGTAATTACGGCAGTCTGTGCCGTTCAATGCTTTATAATCATTAACCGAAAGACAGGTCAGCATTTCATTGCAAAGGGAAAGCTGCTCATCGGAAGGAACACCCCTTGTCATGTTGAGTTTCTTTCCTTTTTCCTTATGTCTGTTAAAATTAATTTCCAGTTCGTTTTTAATCGCGGATAATTCCGCTATATTCATTTGTGAATACTGTTTCATGATAATTTCCTTGAGATCAGATTACTCTTTTTATCGCTTTTATCCAATAGATTGTTAAAAAAAGCGGCGCTGCGCGCTTACAGCAGCGGTATAAAATCTTCCGGGTGTTCTTTGTAATGTTTTCTGTCGTTCTGCACCCATTGTATTTCTTCGGTTGTTAAATTAGTTTCTATTGCGATATTACCGGCAAGATAAGATAAAAGCGGCTCTACGGATGAAAGGCAATAATCGGGTAATTCGTCAATAAATGTGTGCAGTTTCATGCAATTACGAGCTTTC
>JAIRQF010000109.1 GCA_031256635.1 Treponema sp.
TATCCGCCATACCTGTTTAACGGCAGGATTGGTTGTTTTTTCAAGGTTATCTGAAAATTTCATTACAGGCGTTAAGCCGGATTTTTTTTGTATTGCCGCAAGTTTATAAACGCCGTTAAAAGCGGCGGCATTTCCTCCCGTTACAAGGCGTGTTCCCACTCCCCATGTGTTTACAGGCGCGTTTTCCCGCACAAGATTTTCTATAATATACTCGTCAAGATCATTGGAGACCGTTATAAACGCGTTTTTCAATCCGGCATTATCAAGAAGGCGCCTGACTTCTGTTGAAAGATACTGAATGTCTCCCGAATCAAGGCGCACTCCGAAATTTTTTCCCTGTAACGCAAGTTTCTTTCCAACTTTGATCGCGTTTAGTATTCCACTTTTTAAAGTATCGTATGTATCAATAAGAAAGATTGTCTTGTCCGGATAAATTGACGCGTAGGCGTCAAAGGCCTCTTCTTCGCTGTCAAAGGATGTAATCCATGAATGCGCCATTGTCCCCATTACAGGAATACCGAAAATTTTCCCGGCTAACGTGCTGCTCGTTCCGCAGGCGCCGCCGATAAAAGCCGCGCGGGAAGCGGATATCGCGCCGTCAGGCCCCTGAGCGCGGCGGAGGCCGAACTCCATCACCTGCCCTTTTCCGCAGGCAAGCCAGATGCGGCATGTCTTTGTCGCGATCAATGTCTGAAAGTTTATCGTATTTAAAATCAAACTCTCAATTATCTGACATTCAATCAGTCCGCCTTCGACCCTTATAAGGGGTTCATGCGGAAAAACGACCGTCCCTTCATCCATTGCCCAGAGAGTCCCTTTGAAACGAAAAGTTTTAAGGTAATCAATAAAGGCATTCTCGAAAACGTCCAAAGTTTTCAGATAGGCGATATCATCATCTGAAAATGAAAAATTCAGAATTTTTTCAAGCAGCGTTTCAAGCCCGGCGAATATCGAGTAACCGCCGCCGAATGGCTGGCTTCGGAAAAACATTTCAAATACAGCTCGTTCTTTTTTATCTTTTTTCCAATAACCCTGAGCCATTGTAAGAGAATAAAAATCTGTAAATAAAGCGGAAGTATTATTCATTTATTTTAACCCATCCAGTATTTTATATGAGGATAAAAAACCGATTCCTGCGGATTTCATTTCCGATATTGCTTTTTCAATTGAATTCTCCGGAAAACCAACGCCGCGAACCGCGTCATCTGCAATGACAGTATTGAATCCCAGTTTTTTACAATCCATGGCGCTGTAAAAAACGCAGTAATCTGTGGCGATGCCGCCAATAATAACGGTATCAATACCAAGACCGCCGATCCAGAAATCAAGTCCTGTTTTGGTTTTTCTGTCATTCTCAAAAAAGGCTGAGTATGAATCAAGAGCGGCTGTGTAACCTTTGCGGATGACAAGAGAAACAGGCTTCAAATCAAGGGCGCTGTGAAAATCAGCTCCCTTTGTCCCCTGAACGCAGTGATCCGGCCAAAGAACCTGATTTTTTACAAGAGGCGTGTCAATTACAGCGCCCGCTTTTTTACCGTTATGCGAAGAGGCAAAGGAAATGTGCCTTTCGCAGTGCCAATCCTGCGTAGCGGCAACCCGCCCGCCTTTTTCTGCCATGGCGACGGAAAGAGCGTTAAGGGGAGAAATAACATCATCGCCGTCATTTACCGCAAGAGCGCCGCCGGGGCAAAAATCATTTTGCACGTCAATAATTAAAAGTAAAGTTTTTAACGCATTTAAGTCCATGATAAATGATAAAGGAATTGCATTTCCATGTAAACACTCATATTGACTAAACGCCTCATTTAATGTAATTTTCATGATTAGCAAGCCGTCTTAGCTCAGCTGGCAGAGCACTTGACTTGTAATCATGAGGTCTCCGGTTCGATTCCGGAAGACGGCTAAGTAAACGCACCGCGAAGCGGTGCAGATAAATAAAATTAACCAGCCCAGGCACAAATAAAAGTAAACCCAAATTAAAAAAAGTAAGGACACCTTTAGGTGTCCGACAGTGCCGCTTCGAAAAACAGCGTTCCCGAAGGGAACACTACAAATAATGCTCTGCAACCTGGCATTTCCCTCAACTGCTGCCTGATACGCTTATGCGAGGTATCGTTCCTATCCTCTGTTACATAATTTTAAAATATTACATATTGCGTGATGAACGCCGTCATTATTATTATCAAGGGTAATGAAGCGCGCTTTTTCTTTTATATGACTTTCGGCGTTACCCATCGCAAAGCCATATTCATATTCACAGAGCATTTCCATATCGGGAACATCATCGCCGAATACGGCGATTTCATTTTTTTCCATTTTATAATAATTCCTCATTTCTTCAATGCTGTTTAATTTACTGACGGATTCCGCCATTATTTGAATCGCTTTTCCTTTATCGGATAAATAATACTGCGCTCTGCCTGTACAAAAACTCTCTATGTTTTTAACTATTTCGCCGTTTATCGGCGTTACAGAATCCGCAAGGTTTGAATGGAAAGCAAGAATCTTAACTATCTGTAAATTATTTGTTTTGTCGAGTTCAAGCGCTTCATCCGCGGGAACTCCCCAGATATTATATCCTTTTTCATCAAGAGGAAAACGAAAAGCGTGTTTTTCATGTTCCAGCTGTAAAGCGATATTTAATTTTTCATCCTGACAGGCCAGTTTAATTACACCCTGAACAATATCACCGGAAATTGTAATGTATTTTTTATGATTATCAATTATTATACAGCCGCCGTTATAATAGGATCCTCCGTCAAAAAGCGAGATTAAATTCTCATTCCATGATAACATTTTTTCATGAAGGGGCGGACGGGCGGTAACAATAAATAATTTAATTCCTTTCTTTTTACATTCTTTAAGAGTTGTTTTTGTAATATCGGTAATTTCCTTTTTATTATTCAATAAAGTGCCGTCCAAATCTAAAAACAATGCTTTGATCATATAAAATCTCCATAAAAAATATATAATAATATTATATATCTTGCAAATAAATAATATTTTATTTATACTTTATTTAAGTAAATTAAAGGAGTTCTATATGCCAAAAACAGCAAATCCGCAATCCCCCGGAGCAGTCCTTCAGTCATTTATTGACGAGTACAGGATTAATCCATTTTCTCTTTCTAAATCAATCAAAGTAACATACCAGTCTGTTACCAATATTTTAAAAGGAAAAGGAAGAATATCAGTTCAATTGGCTTTGCGATTGGCTCAATATTTCGGTAATTCCCCCAAGTACTGGCTTGATGTTCAATCTTCATCGGAAATTGATGAGTTATCCTCGGATAAAAATTTTATTAAAATTATGAAGAGCATTCAGAAAGCGGAAAAATCCTCCGGCAAGGTTAAGAAAGAAGCAAAAGTCAAAGCCGGCAGGAGCAAAGCAGAGACATTGGCTGAAAAACGCAAGAAAGCCGCTAAAACTCCCGGCGCAAAAAAAACAAGAGGAAGAAAAACAATCAGGCAGTCAAAGAAGAAATAACTGCTTCACACATCCGCAGCCGAGCAAGTCCGTTTTTTAAATTCTGCAGCTTTCAAGCGCACGCAGCCTCTTATCTTCAACTTTGACATGAAGATTTTTTTCCTGTGTGGGAATAACAAGTCCTTTCGGTCCGTTCTTTGCGCGGCGAAGGTATTTTACCTGCGTATAAAACAAATCGCCTTCGCCGTTGTTTCTCCCCTTTGAATAAAAAATCGCAAGGCTGCCTGCGTCCAATAGCACGTCAAGCGGTACGCTCTTCCCCGCTCTCTGCCTTATAAAAACATATGAGCCGTGATAATCCCTTGCGTGAAGCCACAAATCATTGCCTTTTACATAACGGCGCAGAAGTTCGTCGTTTTCATTTGCGTCCCTTCCTACAATGATAAGCCAGTCACCACGTTTAAAAGAAAGCCCCGGACGCGCTTTTTCTTTTCTTGAAAGGACTGCGCCTGCCTGACTTGACTTTGAAGTCCTTAAAAGTTTAGCGAGAATCAAGGGGTTTGTTTCACCTAACAGGCGTTCAAGTTTTTCGGATACTTCTTTTAACTCGCGCTCTCCTTCGGCGATTTCCCTTTGTATTTCAGAAAGCCCGTTTTTTGCTTTTCTGTATTGTTCGTAATATTTTTCCGCAGTTTGCGCGGGATTTTTCCTTTTTTCAAGTTCAATTCGAATTACTTCGCTTCCGTCTTGTGCTTCCAGCCATTCATCACCCGGTTTAATTAAAGCGATATTTGAAAGAATTAAATCTCCGTATTTTTTATATCGTCCTGCGTCAGAAAAGGAAGACTCTTTTTCTTTTAATCTGTCAACGGCGGCGTTAATGCGCGCCATGCTGCCTTCATATTGGCGTCTTGCCTGTTCCTTTAACGCGTCAAGAGATAGAGAGCCTCCCTGGGATGCGTAGAAATCATCTATTTTTTTATTAAAAGATTCTTCACCGGGAAGATTACGGAATTCGTATTCACGTTTCGGCTTATCATTTCCGGAATCATTATTTTCACAGGCGGATTCCGTAGAGTAATTTCCGCCTGTGACTTCGCCGCGTTTGGGCAGGCGGCGCATTGCGTCTAACACAAGACCTTCTTCGTCAGTTACGATAAAGTTCGCCGCGTTCGACCAGAGACGGATGTACAGTTTATAAATATTCTCCTGCCGCTTTACAGTAAGGCGGACAATGCGGTTATCTCCAAGCTGAACCGCTTCGGTAATCCATCCGTTCACAATTCTTGAAGACAGAAATTGCGCGAAACGCAGAGGTTTCTCGCTCTTTGGAACCGCGCGGAAGGTTTCATGAATACGGCACGCTCCGGAACTTAAGCTTACAAGTATCTGTTTTGTTTCGCTTTTTTTATGAATTCGCAGAATGATAACATCAAACGCGCTCTGTACAGCGCTTTGAATCTGCGCGCCGTGTAAATCAAGTTCTTCAAGAATTAAATTGATTTCTTTCCAGTTCAAAGACATAAATACAGTATAGCAGATTCAAAGTTTTCTGTACTAATTGAAGATTGAAAAGAAATCAATACTTTAAATATAAATAATCAATGCCTTTCCAAATAATTTTCATTATGTTACATTAATCACATGTCCACAGATGATAAAAAAATTATCTACACTATGTATAAGGTTTCCAAAAAACACGGAACCAAACAGGTATTAAAAGATATCAGCATATCTTATTTTTACGGCGCGAAGATCGGCGTAATAGGATTAAACGGTTCAGGAAAATCCAGCCTTTTAAAAATTCTCTCAGGCGTTGATACGGAGTTTGCCGGCGATACTTCAATAAGCCCAGGTTTTTCTATCGGATTTCTTGAACAGGAACCATTCCTTCAGCCCGGAAAAACAGTAAAGGAAATTGTATCAGAGGGAGCGGCGGAGCTTGTATCACTCCTTGAAGAATTTGATAAAGTGAGTGAAGCGTTCGGCGAGCCTGACGCTGATTATGATAAGCTCGGAGCCAGACAGGCGCAGCTGCAGGAAAAAATCGAAACCGCCGACGGCTGGAATCTTGACAGCCGCCTTGAGCTTGCGATGGAAGCGCTTCGCTGTCCTGCAGGAGAGGAAGTTGTCGATCATCTTTCAGGCGGAGAGAGGCGGCGCGTCGCTTTATGCCGGCTGCTGCTGCAAAAACCTGACATCCTGTTACTCGACGAGCCTACCAATCACCTTGACGCCGAAACTGTCGCATGGCTTGAGCGCCATCTTAAAGATTACGCGGGAACCGTTATTGCGGTTACCCACGATCGCTACTTTTTGGACAATGTCGCAGGCTGGATACTGGAACTTGACCGCGGCGAAGGCATTCCGTGGAAGGGCAATTATACAGGTTGGCTTGAACAAAAAGAAAACCGTATGGCGCAGGAAGAAAAAGGAGAAAGCGATCGACGCAAAACTTTACAGCGCGAACTTGAATGGATTCGCATGAGTCCCAAGGGGAGACACGCGAAAAGCAAAGCGCGCATTTCCAATTATGAAAAATTATATCAGGACGATGAAAGAGAGCGCTCAAGAAGCCTATCACAAAACAACAGAATCATGATTCCGGCGGGTCCTCATCTTGGCAAACTTGTAATTGAAGCGCAGGAGCTTTCCAAGTCATTCGGACAGCGGCTGTTATTCGAAAATATGAGCTTTACTGTCCCGCCCGGAGCTTGCGTCGGCATAATAGGGCCCAACGGCGCGGGAAAAACCACTCTCTTTAAGTTAATTACAGGAAGCGAAAAACCGGACTCGGGTATTTTAAGACTTGGCGAAAGCGTTCAGCTTGGCTACGCGGATCAGATGCGCGGAAATCTTGACGGTGAGAAAAGCGTCTGGGAGCAGCTTTCTGACGGACAGGATTTAATTAAAATCGGATCAGGTCAGGGAGCAAGAGAAGTGAATTCCCGCGCCTATTGCGCATGGTACAATTTTTCAGGCGCGGATCAGTCAAAAAAGGTGGGAGTCCTTTCAGGCGGAGAGCGCAACAGGCTGAACCTCGCGATGATGTTAAAGGAAGGCGCTAATGTTCTGCTTCTTGATGAGCCGACAAACGATCTTGACGTGAACACGTTACGCGCACTGGAAGAAGCGCTCGACACATTCGCCGGCGTCAGCCTTGTTATCAGCCATGACAGATGGTTTCTGGACAGAATCGTCACGCACATTCTGGCGTTTGAAGACGGTGAAGTGCTCTGGTATGACGGCAACTGGTCAGAGTACGCGCAGTGGAGACGGGAAAAACTGGGTAACGCAGCCGATAGCCCGCACAGATATGTTTACAGAAAACTGGAAAGATAGGTAACTACAATATAGACAGACACTAATTAAACCTGTCCTGCCAGAAACGCGGTATCCGCCGCATCAATCTGCCTGCCGTACAAATGTTCAAACATAAAACGCGTATCTTCCGGTTCCATGCCCATGAAACGGCAGCCGAAGTAACCTGCGGTTTTATCCTTGAAACGGCGGACAATTTTCGCGATAACATTTATGGTCCGGTTTGGCGTTTCAATAATAACGGTTAATTCGGAATCAATCAAAAGTGTCGATAAAAGATTTGCGCCAAGCGGGCAGGCAAAGAGAAGCCCGGACGCGCTGATATCAAGTATCCTTCCGGCGAAAGGTTCGTTCTCTACTTTGCCGTGTTCAAAATATCCGTTTTCCTTTAACGCAAAGGCGAGTATTTTCGCGTACTGGTATACATGATCCAGCACGCTGAAATCAAACGGGAGACGGCCCTGTTTATTAATCCAGATATGAATATAACCGATGACATATTCCTGAAACAGAATCGGCACCCATGCGTCAGAGTAAATGCCGTTTTCAAATTTATGTTTTAAAAAACGCGCGCAGTTATCATCAAGAAAAGTTGTGCCGACTCCCGTAGTTTCAAGATAACGTTTGAAAAGATCTTCAGTGATAATCCGTTTTTTCGGATATGGATCAACTTTCGGAATGAACCCTACGGTCGAAGGAAGAAAGAGGGTTTTTCCTGTTTCCGATACAATCCTTTCCTCTGTTGTTTCCGGTTTTTTCTCCTTAAAGTTTACAATCTTGTATCCGTCGGCGAATTTGCTTAATAAACCTTTAATCTGTTTTATAAGCATGGAAAGGTTATGGGAATTCATGTTTCGGGTTATATCTTCGTTTGCGATATTCTCATATTCCATAATTTTTGGAAACGCAAGGTTATAACGATCTCCGCGGAATGTAAAAAGAATTTTCATGTCCGAAGGAGCGCCGACTCTCAGATAGTTGCGATCCAGATTTTTATAAAGAATATCCGGCGTCTTGCAGGTAATGGAATCGTCTTTTATGGCCAATATTTCAATATTAAAATCAACCACCTGCCCGCGGTAATTAAACAACAGCGGCAGTTTGGAATGATTTTTAATTTTTGCAAGCGGCTTGTCAGAATGGAAAATCAGTTCTTCTCCCGCCGGACGCTCAAGCATAAAAACATACTCATTCCCGTCCTTTACATACATTACGGGCAGCTTTTCATCGAATATGGCCTTAAAGAGAAATTCCTTTTCAATACGCCCGACAGGTGTCGCCATTTTTAAAAAAACCTCTCATACGGATTAAAATCATTTCGATAAACAGACCTATTGTTTTCCGCGGAGCGATCCATTGGTTCATCAAGCAGCAGTTCTTCAAAAACCCAGTTTCCGACTGTCCTGATTTCCCCATCGTCTCCGTCAATTTGCCTTGTTATATATCTTATATAAAGTTCTCCGGTGATTCCCTGCTCTCTTCCCATAAACCTTACAAGGAATGACACTGCCCCGTCCGCCTCTTCTCTGCCGCCGCCGATTCTGAAATTAACAGGGCTTACAACTTTAAGCGCGGACAAATAACTTTCACGCAAATCAGGACTAACAGAAGAAAGGGAAGGATGCCCTGTCTGCCCGGAAAGAAGTCCTGTCCCGACAGAGTTTGCGTAAAAATACGCCGCGGCCGAAGCGCCGCCGCGGCCAAGCTCCCCGATAACGATATCTAAAGGATAACGGGGAGACTCCCCTCTTGCCGGGCGCAGCAGTTCTTCGGGAATAGAGCCTCTGGACGGATTATTATCCTGAGACAAGAGTAAAAAAAGAGCGAATATCAATATAAAAACAGTAATATATTTATACATATATCTCCGGATTATATACTTATACATATATTCTAGTAAAAAAAATTTAATTAATCTATAATTTAAGTATAAATGAGTAAGTCAATAGAAGCCTCATTGAACGAAGACTATACCCATCCTGTAAGGGATGTTTTATGGGGTCATATCTATATGACTGAAGAACTCGCAAGGCTTACAGAATCAATTCCTTTCATGCGGTTAAACCGTATTTTACAGCTGGGTCCTGTGTATCTTGTATATCCCGGCGCTACCCATACAAGAGCAAGTCATTCTATCGGAGTTTATCACCTTGGAAGGAGGCTTATTCAGAATCTGGCACAGCGCGGCGCTTCCTCATGGCTGACCGGCGGCGGAATAAAATCCTTTCTCGCGGCGTGCCTCCTGCACGATCTCGGCCATTTTCCGTATACCCACTCCCTTAAAGAGCTGTCCCTGTCTTCGCATGAAAAACTAACAGGCGCGATTATTTTAAATGAACCATTGAAAAGCCTTGTTCACTCATCAGGAGCGGATCCCGCTTTTACAGCCGCGATTGTGGATAAAGAAATCCCCTCAACCGATGAGGAGCTGCTTTTTTACCGCAGGCTTTTATCAGGGGCTCTTGACCCGGATAAACTTGATTACCTTAACCGCGATGCCAGATACTGCGGGGTTCCCTACGGCGCTCAGGATGTTGATTTTATTCTTTCAAGGCTGAATCCGGATAAAAAAAGGGGCGTAGATATCGATTCACGGCTGATTCCAAATGTAGAATCTGTTCTTTTTTCAAAATACCTTATGTACCGTACCGTATATTGGCATCGTAATGTACGCGCGGTTACCGCAATGGTTAAAAAAGCTCTTATTTACGGTCTTGAATCAGGTAAATTATCAGGTGAAGACATGTACAATCTTGATGATTACAGTCTTTTTTCGCTTCTTGAACAGAAAATCGGCGGATCCCTGGTAGATTCCATTAAAAACGGGCAAATTTACATAACAGCAATGGAAATATCCGCCGCCGGACAGGAAAAAAGCAGCGAAAACATTAAAAAAGCAAGTATTAACTTAATAAAAATCGATGTTGACGCCATTAAAAACGTAAAAAACAGGGCGCAATTCGAAGAAAAACTTGCCAAGGAGCTTAGAGATACAGGTGAAAGCGGTTTATCTGAAATAAGGGGAGAGGACATTATTATCGATATTCCCGAACCTGTATCCTTTGAAACCGGCCTTTATGTGACGGATGAACAATGCAATTTCAATGAAAGCTCAAGCGCGTTCAGAACGGAGATGGTTAACGCGTTAATCAAAAGCCTTTATACAATAAGAATTTATATTAATCAAAAATTTAAAGAAACCCTAAAGACTTTTTTTCAAAGCTATAGTATACTAAATAAAGAGAACTGGAGGATTTAAATGGATATTCACAATACCAACGAAGACCTTGTATTCGGCACTGTACAGACAATTTTTGATGTAATACAAAATAACGGTAATCCGGAAAATTTCTGCCTATGCTATCAATGCCGGATAGATACGATCTGTTATACCCTTAACCGGATTGAACCGCACTATATAGTATCAAACCGCGGTTTTACAAGGTTAGAGCCGACCAGTATAAAAAGGCAGCAAATCGAAGCGGATATCACAACTCTGATATATAAAGGTTTACGTCTTGTAAATCATAATATGCGTCCGACAGCGCCTCACGACGGTACGCCTGCCACTATCCAGAAAATCAATAGTCCAATGTTCGATATTCCCACGATCGCAGGACGTATCTTTAACGGCGAAAGTTTTGAACCCATAACAGGCATTGAAATATTTCTGTATTGCAACGGCGAACTTGTTGATATGAGAAACAGCAACTGGCAGAATCCTTTTATGCTTGTTCCAAGCACTCCCGGTTCATACAGTTTCTGGCCGCTTCCGATAACGGCAAACGCGCCGGATTTAACCGAAGATTTTAAATTTTCAGTAAGGATAAATTCTCCCGAATACGAACCTGTGAATCATTTTTTCAACATTACAGCAACCAGTAAATTCCACAATCCGCAGTCATACGCGCTTAACCGCACTTATAAACTTCCGGATTTATACATCTTCCCGCCCGGTAATGATGAAATGAATCTGAATGCAGACTGATAGCAGCCGGAGAAATATTTGAGTTGTTCGATAACTTCAGTTATTGAACAACTACCTTATAAAAATCGCATTTTTGCAGGGCTTTAGCCCGAAAAAATGCATGACTTGTGAGACAACCAACCGGGTTGTCGAACAAGTAAATTATATAAAAACAACTCCGGATATTGCAAAATGTTAATGCTTTAAACTATCAAATTTCAATATCATACATTATAATGAAAAGAAATTAAATTTCAGGAGATCATTATGAAAAAATGGGTTTGTACGGTTTGCGGTTATGTTCATACAGGAGACAGCGCGCCTGACGCCTGCCCTGTGTGTAAAGTTCCGGCGTCGAAATTCAAGGAACAGACAGCAGGAGGCGGCTACGCGGCAGAACATGTTGTAGGAGTCGCGAAGGGAGTTGACGCGGATATTATAAAAGATTTACAGGCGCATTTTAACGGCGAATGCTGCGAAGTCGGAATGTATCTGGCGATGAGCCGCGTTGCCGAGCGCGAAGGCTATCCGGAAATAGCGGACGCTTATCAGCGTTACGCGTTTGAAGAAGCCGAACACGCCGCGAAGTTCGCGGAACTTCTTGGCGAAGTTATAACTGACAGCACGAAGAAAAACCTTGAGTTGAGGATCGAAGCCGAACACGGAGCCTGCGCCGGAAAAACCGACATCGCAAAAAGAGCGAAAGAAAAAGGTCTTGACGCCATTCACGACACGGTGCACGAAATGGCGCGTGACGAAGCCCGCCACTGCTCTGGATTTAAGGGTTTGCTAAAAAGATATTTCTAAAAATCAACCTAAAGGCGGATCGAATGAAGGGTTCGCCTTTACGGTTGAAATCTTCTTTATTAAAGTGTAATTGACTTTTTTACTTAAAAAATTCATTATCAAAAAATGCAAAATAATAAAAAAATCTCCGGTTCGGATATTGAAATAGCGCAGTCAGTTTTTCCAAAACAAGCGCTTCATATAAATGATATCGCGCAAAAAGCGGGTATCCCTTTTGAATATATTGAATACTGCGGAAATTATAAAGCGAAAGTAGACATTGATTTCATAACCAAAAATCAAAATAAAAAAGACGGAAAACTTATTCTTGTTACGGCAATTAATCCGACGGCCGCCGGAGAAGGGAAAACTACTACTACAGTGGGCGTAGCAGACAGTCTTTCGCTCATGGGGAAGAAAACGATCGTCGCGCTCAGGGAGCCGTCGCTTGGACCGGTATTCGGCGTAAAGGGCGGAGCCGCGGGCGGAGGCTGGGCTCAGGTTATTCCGATGGAAGATATTAACCTGCATTTCACAGGAGATTTTCACGCGATAGGAGCCGCGAATAATCTTCTCGCCGCGATGATTGATAACCATATTTTTCACGGAAATACCCTTTCACTTGATCCCAGGAAAATTGTCTGGCGGCGATGCATCGACATGAATGATCGCCAGCTTCGTTTCATAAATGACGGCCTTGGAGGCAGGATAAACGGCTCTCCGCGCGAAGACGGATTTGATATAACGGCGGCATCGGAGGTTATGGCCATCCTTTGCCTTGCTTCCGGAATAGATGATTTAAAGGAAAGGCTTGGACGCATTATCGTAGGCTATACTTTTGGAAAGTCCCAGGACGAGCAGCCCGTTACGGCAAGCCAGCTTGGCGCGCAGGGCGCAATGGCGGCGCTTCTAAGAGACGCGCTAAAGCCGAATCTTGTGCAAACGCTGGAAGGCAATCCCGCTTTAATACACGGCGGGCCTTTTGCAAATATCGCGCACGGATGCAATTCCGTCATGGCAACGCGCCTTGCGTTAAAATGCGCAGACTATGTTGTCACAGAAGCCGGATTCGGCGCGGATTTGGGAGCGGAAAAATTTTTAAATATCAAATGCCGCATCGCCGGGTTAAAGCCTTCCGCTGTAATTATTGTCGCTACTGTACGCGCGCTTAAATCTCACGGCGGAATAAAAAAAGGCGAACTTGATAATGAAAATCTTGGCGCGCTGAATAAGGGAATACCCAATCTTTTACAACACGCGGAAAATATAAAAAATGTTTTTAAACTTCCTGCGGTCGTCGCAATTAACGCATTCTCAAAAGATACGCAGGCGGAAATTGAGCTGATTGAGAAAAAATGCGGGGAAATGGGTATCTGCGCGGCGGTTTCACATGTTTGGGCAAAGGGAAGCGAAGGAGGCTTAAAACTCGCACAAGAGGTCGTGCGCCTTTGTGAGCCGCAAAACCAGTTTGAACATTCATATGACATCAATCTATCGATAAATAAAAAAATTGAAGAAATCGCAAAAAAAATCTACCGCGCGGACGACGTGATAATTTTGCATAACGCCCAGAAGCAAATAAATCAAATAGAAAAAATGGGCATGGATAAACTTCCAATCTGTATGGCAAAAACACAGTACAGTTTTTCGGATGACGCTTCCCTGTCAGGCACGCCCCGCGGATGGAAGCTGACGGTAAGGGATGTAAAACTTTCCGCGGGCGCGGGTTTTATCGTAGTCTTCACTGGTGAAATACTTACAATGCCAGGGCTCCCGCCTTTTCCTTCCGCGGAAAAAATTGACGTGGACAGCGCCGGGAAAATATCAGGATTGTTCTGAAAGATTCTTTTTTCTGAAAAACAGTTTTATTGAATGCCAGATACGTTTAAAGAAACTTCCCTTTTCATATGCATCCGCCGTAACAAGCGGCTTTTTAGCAAGCACTCCGTATTCGTCCGATATGCAAAGATACCCAACCTGAGCGCCTGCGGCCAGAGGCGCGATTAAAGTTTCAGATATAATGGTTTCATATATTAATGAATCTGCGCGATCCAAATGAGATGTAAAAATTTCAGATTCCGCGAGGATAAGGGTGACTTCATCTTCTTTTCCTTTCCATAAGGGCGCTTTAAATAATCCGGCATCATCACTGTAATCAATTACAGGGTACACCGTTTTAAAATTATCAAATGCCCATGAAAGAAGAAGACTGCCTTCTTCCGAACGAAGACGCGCTCCTCCGGCGCTTACGGGCGCTCCAAGAAGAACAAGAATTAACCGGGTTTGATCCCTTTGCGCGGTAAGCGCGATGTTATGGCCTGAGGCGCCTATATATCCTGTTTTAAGGCCGTCTACGCCTTCAAACGTGCCAAGCAATGTGTTCTGATTAGTCTGCGTGTAAGTTCTGAAATTTGAACGCCTGTTCGCCGGCATGTTTGCCGCAAGCGGAAATGAAAAAGACTGAACAGAATGAAAATCATTAAGGCTGTCAGGATGCAATTCTATATACTGACGGCAAAAAAGCGCGTATTCTGCGGCAGTTGTCCTGTTACGCGAAGAAATCCCGGATGATTCCGTAAAGCGCGTTGTGTACATCCCCATTCTCCGGGCTTCAGCCATCATCATGTCGACAAACTCCGCCATCGTCGGAGCAAGATGCAATGCGGCGGCTACAGCGGCGTCATTGCCGGAGGGAACAGACATTCCCAGCATGATTTCACGCACGGTTACAATCTGCCCTGGCTCAAGGAACATAAGACTTGAATTGCGCGGCTGGCTCTGCGCCCAGCTTTCGACAGTTATCTCAACAAGATCGTCGTAAGATAATTTGCCTTCATCAATCGCTTTCAGCAAAAGGCGCATGGTCATGAGTTTTGTAAGTGAAGCGGGAGGAATCAGTACATCAGGGTTTTTTGAATAAAGCAGCGCTCCAGTTTGAGCGTCAATTAAAACAGCAGCCCTTGATATAATTTCAGGCGCGTCTAAAAGATACTCAGCAAGCTCGTCAGGCGTGCGGAAGACTTGCGCGAAGATGCTGACAGGCAAAGTGAAAATAAAAAAAAGCAGGATAATTTTTTGCCCTTTCTGCATAATAAAACGGGGAATAGATTGTTGTTTTCCTGC
>JAIRQF010000005.1 GCA_031256635.1 Treponema sp.
CCAAAAGCGTCCGCAAACTCGGCGTATATTCTGGGATCATGGATAAAATTGATAAATTTATGCGCCAGATCAATGTTCTTTGCGTCCTTTAAAATTACCATGCTGTCAATGTAGGCAGGACCGCCTTCTTCAGGAATAAAAAAAACTGTGTTCGCCATCATCCTTTGATCTTCAGCAATTTCTTCAAAGACTACTTCAGGATACCCCTGCACTACCCAAAAATCCCCGGCGGCAAAACCTTTGCCGAATGATTCGGCGTCAAACTTTACAAGATTCGGTTTCCACTTTTGGTTGATAAGGTCTTTCGCTTCCGATATCTGCGCGCGATCCGTTGAGTTAACCGAATAGCCAAGATATACAAGAGCGTCTCCCATGACTTCGCGCATGTCGTCCAGCATTGTCATGCGGCCGCGGAGATCCTCCCGGGCGAAAATTGACCAGCTCCTTTCAAAATCCGGAACTCTTGCCGCGTTAACTACGATACCCGCCGCTCCGAAATAATACGGAACAGAGTAATCCATATTGGAGTCATAATCGGCAAATCCAAGAACAGCCGGATCCACATTTACAAGGTTGGGAATTTTTGATTTATCAATTTTTTCCAGCATTCTTTCATGGATCATAATTGATACATAATCCGCCGAAGGGAAAACAATGTCATATCCGGTTCCTCCGGATTTGAGTTTTGCATACATGTCTTCGTTGGACGGAAACTCGTCATATATAACCCTGACATTAAACTCTTTCTCGAATTTTTCGATAACAGAATCAGGCGTATAATATGTCCAGTTGTAAATGTACAGGCGCTCTCTATTGTCGCAGCCTGATGTTACAAACAGGGCAATTAATGCCAGGCTTATTATTGCAAGCTTTTTTGAATGCCTTTTAACACACAGCTCTGCTTGCATTTTTTGTGAAGCTGTGCCGGACATGGGAATTTCTTCCATCTCTTCCTCCTGATAGATAATAAATTTATTTATGTTAATCATAAATAAGAAATTATTTTGCCGCAATGTACTTCAGGAACTTTCGCAGCAGAATACATAAAACGACAGTTCCCAGAATCATTACGACCGATAACGCGCTGATAAGGGGCGTTATTCCGCCCTTGCGCGTAATTGCGGAATAAATAAATACGGGCAATGTAGAAGAGCCCGGGCCCGATACGAAAAATGTTATAACAAAATCTTCAAGCGATAATGTAATGGCCGTAAGAAATCCTGATATAATTCCAGGCATACAGATTGGAAGCGTTACTTTTAATAATGTCTGCCTTTCAGTCGCTCCAAGGTCTGCCGCCGCTTCAATTATAGAAAAATCAAATTCTTCAAGCCTCGCCATTACCATTAAAAAAACAAAGGGAATATTAAAAGTTGTATGCGCTATATATATTGTAAAAAGTCCAAGCTGTATTCCGATACCGGCGAAAAAGATCGCAAGGGATACGCCGATTATAATCTCGGGGAGAATCATCGGCAGGAAAGAAATTGTCTGCACATAACCGCGTGTTTTGAATTTATACCAGCTTACCCCGATTGCTCCGGCTGTTCCGATTACCGTCGCCGTAACCGCGGAAGAAACCGCTATAACAAGGCTGTTTCTGACCGCTGTCCACAATCCGCGCTCGGTTAACAGCCTTTCATACCATCTGAGCGAAAAACCCGTCCAGTTCATGCTTGTGGAACCGTTAAAGGAATATATGACAAGAACCACAAGGGGCAGGAAAAGAAAGATAAGCGCAATAACAAGAATGGTCTGCGATAATGAAACATGCTGTTTGTATGCGCGTCTTGCGTGCCTTGCGGCTTCTCCCTGTATCTTTACGGGTTTGATGGAAGTAACAATTTTTGTGAAAAAATTCTGCGGCATATGCTATATTCCCTCCGCGTCAGATTTTCGCTGTTTGTTTTCCCTTGTTTTGGACGCGTCTTTTTTCTGCAGATACATCATCCACAGAACGCCGACAGTGGTAATGAGGGTAAGCACCATGGAAATGGCGGCGGCCCGCGGCCAGTTACGCGATTTTAGCAGCTGGTCGGCGATAATATTTCCGAGCATATAGGAATCCATTCCGCCTACAAGGAGCGGAACCGCGTACGCGCCGAAAATGGGGATAAACGTGAATAATACCGCGGTGAAAATGCCGCCGCGGATATTTGGGAGCAGAATCTTTACCATTGATAAAAATTTATTGGCGCCAAGATCGCGCGACGCTTCCAGAAGAGAAAAATCAAATTTATCAATGGTGGAATATAAGGGAAGTATCGCGTACGGAAGATACATATAAACCAAAACAAGGATTACAGCTTTCTGATTGTACATAAACGGGATGTAATCATTTATTAAACCCATGTTTAAAAACATTTGATTTAAGAAACCGTTATTTCCAAGGATGTTAATCCACGCGAATACCCTTATCAGAAAATTTGTCCAGAAGGGAATAATGATAAGGAGCAAAAGCAGGGTCTGATGCTTGCTTCTTGCCATCGCGTAACCGCATGGAAGAGCTATTAAAATGGTAATAACCGTAGCTATAAAAGAAGTTATCAGAGTGCGTCCTGTTATGCGCAAAAAAATGGGATCCGCAAGATAGCGGTACGCGTCAAGGGAGAATTCCTGAATTACTCCGCCATGCAGTCCTTTTTTCATGAAACTGAAAACAACCACAATGGCGATGGGAGCAAGGAAAAAGAGGGTGAACCACACCGCCATCGGCGATGAATATACCGGCCCCAGGTTCCTGCGAAACTGCGGACGCAATTGAGGAATTCCCTTTTCCCTGTTCACGATTTAACCTCGACTATATAGCCGTCAAGAGCGCTCCATGAAAGGTAAACAGAATCTTTCCAGCGGATATCAGGACCTTCATCGGAATAATTCGCGTGCTGTTTTATTACACGGATTATTGTTTTGTCGGTTTGTACATAAAACTTTGTCTGGAATCCTGAATATATCGGCTCGTCAACCATTCCTTTTATAAGGTTAATATCATCGCGTTTTGTCGCTGGTTTTTCCTTTGTTATGACAATTTTTTCAGGCCTTACCGTAAAGCTCACCTTTTGTCCGGGATGAATTTCATCAACATCAGTTACTTTTATTATTCCAAGTTCGGGGATTTCAACTTCAGCCATGTATTCTGTAACATTTTCAAAGTCCTGAAGTTTTACTCTTTCCACGCTCTTTATAATACCGTCGAAAAGATTTGTCTCTCCGATAAACTTGGCGACAAAATTTGTCGCGGGGCTTTCGTAGATTTCGTGCGGAGTGTCTATCTGCAGCACTTCTCCCTGATTCATTATGGCGATTCGATCCGAGACAGAAAGCGCTTCCTGCTGATCGTGCGTTACATAGATAAAGGTGATGCCGATTTCATCATGTATGCGGTCAAGCTCTATCAGCATGTGCTGGCGGAGTTTCGCGTCCAGGGCGGAAAGAGGCTCGTCAAGCAGAAGCACGCGCGGCTCGTTTATAAGGGCGCGGGCTATAGCCACCCGCTGTTTCATGCCGCCTGAGAGCTGGCTGGGTTTTTTATCGGCATGACCTTCAAGGCGGACAAGCTGTAAATACTGTTCCACTTTACTCTTTATCTGTGAGGCGGATTCGCGTTTTAATCTGGGAGAAAATGCTACGTTTTCAAATACCGAAAGATGGGGAAACAGCGCGTAGTTTTGAAATACCGTATTTGTAGAACGTTTATTCGGAGGCAGTGAAAGCACATCGCCTCCTTCAAGGGTAAGAGTCCCTGAATCCGGATGTTCAAAACCGGCAATTATACGAAGTAAAGTAGTTTTCCCGCAGCCTGACGGTCCCAACAGGGAGAAAAACTCTCCCTTTTTAATCTCCATGCTCACATTCTTGAGCACATCAAAATCACCAAACGACTTGCAAATCCCGCTGATGACAACATTGCTTCCTATCAAAATGTTACTTCCAGCCTCCTTTTAGGAGTGTTGCGCCGGGCTTTACGGCACGGCACCTTCATATGCCGTACATTTTATCTATAGTGAACAATGAGGTTTTTTGGCTTTTATGTCAATAGTTTAAATTTGAATATCCTGTGATATAGTTTCTGCGTTGCGGAAAAAATTTAAAACTCAACTCTCCATAAAAAAAGTCCATGCGGCGGCAAGGTAGGGCCTGCAAGGGAGCGCTCTTTTGACGCTATTATTTCCCGCAGTTTTTCAGGCGGTGTTCCGGTCTCTTCGTAATGTAAAAAAGTTCCGGCTACAGAGCGCACCATATTGCGAAGGAAAGCGTTTGCGCATATTTCAAAAACAAGCGTATCTTTTTCCATATAAAAATAAGCTCTGTAGATATAACGATTCAAGGATTTACCTTCGATTACCGCAGTATCTCCTGCGCCTGCAAAAATTGAGCAGTCGGTTTCACCTGATAAAAGTCTGCCGTACGCGTTAAGAAGCGAAAGCGACGGGCAGCGGAACAGGCGCAGGAAATAGCGGCTTTCATAAGGCAGCAAAGGACGGCATAAAAATTGATACCTGTACAGCCGCGATTTTGCGCAGAAACGGGAATGAAAATCTTCCTGTACTTCACAGGCTTCAATGATACGCACATCATGCGGCAGGAGACAGTTAAGCGCGGGAACAAAGCGTCCTGCTTCCATGCTGTCAATGCCGGTTATAAAATTTGCCGCCTGTCCTGCGGCGTGTACTCCCGAATCTGTCCTGCCTGAACCTGTAAGGTTTACAGAATGACCGTGCATTTTTTCAAGAGCCTTTTCAATTTCTCCCTGAACTGTTCTGCCGTTTTCCTGTCTTTGCCATCCGTGGAATTCCGTACCGTCATACGCGATTATCAATTTTATGTTTCTATTCATTCTCTGACAGTTCTTTATTTATCGTGTCATAAAGTTTTCTCGCGTGTTCAAGGAAAGCGCCGGGTTTGTCTTTTGAGGATTTTCCCATGCCAAAAAGTTTTGCGATTGTGCGGCGCGCTTCTTCAAGGGATGTTTTTCTTTCTTCCGGGCTGTTGGCCGGACCTAATTTATAGCGAAGGTATGCGCACATATAAAGCATTCCTTCGTAAGAATAATTTTTATCCGTATCAGGGCCGAATGCCTTAATACCGGAAAGCGTTTCCCTGCCGCTTTGTTCGCGGGAAAGAGCTTCATTGTAAAGGTATTGAGCTTTTTTCCTGAAAAGAACGCCCAGCCAGTCATAATGCTGCTGGGGATATTTTTTATTAAGTTCGTCCAGAAGCCATGCGCAGCGAATGGAAGAAAGCCCCTGTTTAATTGTGGGAGAAGCCGCCTTGCTGTAAAAATCATAGCAGCGTAAAGTAAGATAATGAGAAGCGGCGCCTTCCATCAGAGTCCTGTTTTCATAAAAATCCAATGACGGAAAAATCAGAGTTGTTTCTTTTTTCCGGTTATTCATATCTTCTCTTGCCGTTTTGATATTCTCTTTGGGCAATACCGGGAAATCCATTTCAAGTGATGAGAACCAACAATTGGGGCATACAATAGCCAGATATGCAAGAGGAAACACTTCTCCGTATTTTGCAGAAGGTTCATAAAGCCTGTGAAGTTCTTCTGTAAGCTGACCTGCGATTAATCTGCCACCGCCTGAAAGAAGCTCCTCCTTGCGGAATATCGTACTGCATAAAGGACACTCATATTCCTTCTTTGACTGAAATGTTATTTTTAATTCTTTTTCTTCTTCAACTTTTTTTCCCATTATGTCCCCTCTAAAACAATCATGGCTATCGCGTTTTCTTTTTCATGCGAAAGAGAAACATGTATTTTTTCGGCTCCGGATTTCTCAAACGCTTTTTGTGCGGCCGCTTTTAATTTAATGACCGGCCTTCCGTTCTGTTCCGCACAAACGGTAATGTCTTTAAGCGGGATATTTAAAAGTCCTGTTCCCAGCGCTTTACCGAACGCTTCTTTTGCCGCAAATCTTGCGGCAAGACTCTGGGAAGCGCTCTTTCCTTTTGATTGAATTATCGAAAGCTCTTCGTTGTTAAAATATCTTTCAAGTAATTTATCGTTTTCAAGCCAGCGTTCCATCCGTTTAACCTGAACAATATCAACGCCAATTCCCGTAATCATCAGTCAGCCTCTTGTGCTTCTGTAAGAGAATCATCGTTATCTAAAATCAAATCTTCTATCCGGATTTCTTCATTATTATGGATTTCGCCATTTACCTGCAATTGCGGCGTTATACGGGGTGCATTATGTTCTTCGCGCGCTATACGGCTGATATAACCGCGGAATTCGAGCATTTTGCTTCCATGAATGGTAATTAAGGGGTTATTGTTGATTATGCTGACAATAATTGAAAAATCATCATAACGCCTGTCAAGGTTGATTGTCTCAGTAATAAATGAAATATGACTGTTCAAAATACTGCGCGGCCCTTCTATAACAACGCTTCCTGGAATAAGCGACTGATACGTCAGCTCATATCCTTCGGCTACCGTCCCTGAAAAATCCGGAAAAACAGGTATGTTACGCGTAATTTTTTGTTCAAGAACAACCGGGATTTCTGTAGGGATAACTGATATTTCCAGAAGCTCAATTCCAAGCGCGCTTCCTTTCTTTCTTATCTGCACAGGCACCCTGTAGCTGCCTTCGGCCGGGTATCTTCCAAGGTCAATAAAAGCCTCGATATCTTCTTCAAGAATTTGCTGTATTCCTTCCGCTTCCCCCCTCAGAGATATTCTTACAGAGCTTGAATATGCTTCTGCAGGAACCAGGATTTCGCTGGATTCGATGATGATGGGCACTGTAAAAAAACGGGTTTCCAGTGTATTCATTCTGTAAAAAACAGAAATAAGAATCGCCGCCGCCAGAGACAGGACTTTTACAGGCCATTTATCAGTAATCATCTCAAGGAGTTTTACCCTATTCAACAGGAACCTCCCTGTCTTTAACAGCGGAATCTTTTTGATCCGCTGTCTTTACAGAAGATTCTTTTTTATTTTCTTCGGCCTGAGCGGAATCTTCTGTATTTTCAGGATCACCTGTCCGCGGCTGGGGCCCGAGCAGTTCCAGTAATTTGCGCGAAATTTCAGCCAGAGATAAATCGTAATAAAGTTTCGAGTCATACGCAAGCGAGATAGCTCCCGATTCTTCGGAAACTATAAGTATAACAGCATCAGATTGCTCCGCCATACCCATGCCCGCCCTATGGCGTGTGCCGAAATTTTTTCGTATATCCTGCCTTTCTGAAAGCGGCAGCAGGCAGCTTGCCGCGGCAATCCTGCCGTTTTGTATAACCACTGCCTTGTCGTGAAGCGGACCGTCAAATTGAAAAATCGCGACAATTAAACTTGATGAAATATCAGCATTGATTTTTGTGCCTGTTTCAATGATGTTTTTTAAATTATTTTTCCTTGGAAATACTATAAGCATTCCACGCCTGAGCTGCGATAAAAGTTCCGCCGCGGTAACTACGGCGTCAAGTCTTCCTATCTGCGCCGTTGTATTCGGCCGGAAAAAATCCGACTGTCCAAGCTGTAAAAATATTTTTCGCAGTTCAGGCTGGAATACAATCGCAATCGCGATAAAAAGCCCGGGAGCGATCGTTGTAAGAACCCATTGTATGGTTGTAAGGTTCAGAAGAAATGCAATGCCGTATACAAGTACAAGAAAACCGGCTCCTTTTATAAGGGGAAGAGCATGGGTTTTTTCCAGAAGTTCATAACCTTTATATAGAATAAACGCAAGGAGAGCTACATCAAGAACAGGGCGGATAAACTCGTAGATTGAATAAAGCCTGTGGAAAATCTCCATATTTCTACTATAACATATAAATTAATTACAGTGAACAGCTAACCTTGTCTGCTATACTTCTGCCGTCAAGATTGTTTTTGGCCAATAATTCTTCTCTTGTGCCCAATGCGTCATTTTCCAGAAAACCGCTTTCTACCGCCATAATAACAGTTTTTGCTTTACATTTTTTCTGCTGTGACATGGCGGCGGCATATTCTCCAAAACCGCCTTCTTTTATTCCCTCTTCCAAAAAACAGACAAGCTTGAAATCATTCATTATATCCGTAAGGAAATCTTCATCGACCGGTTTGATAAAGCGCAGATTGTAAAGATCGGCTTCAATTCCTTTATCTTTCAGTATTGCCTGCGCTTCTTTTACTTCCCTGTATAAGCTTCCGGTAAAAACAAGGCAGACATCTTTTTTACCGCTTCTATTTATCCAAACCCCGCGCCCTTTTTCAAGCGGCTGCGAAAAAGCGTCAACCTCTTCGGGACAAAAAGCCTTGGGATAACGAATTATCACAGGTCCTGAATTCCTGAATTTGAATTTTTCAATCTCTCCCTGTTCCCTGTTAACAGCCCATTCAAGCATCAGCTTTAATTCATTTCCGCTTGTAGGCGCCAATATTGTCATGTTGGGAACGCTTCTGAAAATTGATATGTCGAACAGCCCCTGATGGGTTTCACCGTCAGCTCCTACAAGGCCGGCTCTGTCCAGCGCGAAAATAACAGGCAGTTTTTGCAGGGAAGCGTCGTGTATTACCTGATCGACCGAGCGCTGTATAAAAGTTGAGTATAACGCCGTTATGGGACGCAGCCCGTTTGCGGCAAGTCCCGCCGCGAATGTAACAGCGTGTTCTTCCGCGATGCCTACGTCAAAAAAACGGTCAGGATAATTCTGCGCGAAATCCGAAAGCCCTGTGCCTGTCTGCATGGCCGCGGTAACGGCGGTTATTTTTTTATTATCTTTCGCGATTGCCATGAGAGCTTCGGAAAAACACTGAGTAAAACTTTTTCTTATAATTAAATTCTGCGAAGGAAGTAAGCCCTCGTCTTTTTCATCAATGTTTTTATTGATACCGGCGGTATTTTCAATGCCGCCTTCAATTGAGAATGAGCCCACTCCGTGATAGCTGTCCGGATCATACTCAGCGTAACTGTAGCCTTTGCCTTTGCGCGTAATTACATGGATAACCACCGGCCGGTTAAGTTTTTTTACATCCTTTAAAACATCCAAAAGAGCCTGAATATTATGTCCTCCGATTGGCCCGACATATTCAAATCCAAGATCAACAAAAAAATTATCGATATAAAAAACCGCCTTGACCGCGCGCTTGAGGCGCAGAACAATACTGAAAAACGCATCTCCTACAAAAGGGATTTTTTTTGTCATTGAGTCAAAATGGCGGCGGAAGGTTTGATATTTCGCTTTCATGGACAAGCGGCTTAAATATTTTGATAAGCCGCCGACATTGCGGCTAATGGACATTTTATTATCATTCAGTATTACTATCAGCGGAAGCCCAAGATGTCCGGCGTGAGAGAGCGCCTCATATGCCATGCCGCCTGTAAGCGCGCCGTCTCCTATTACCGCAACCGCGTGTCCCTTACCGCCCTGTATGCGCTCCGCCGCAAGAAGTCCCAGCGCCGCTGATATCGATGTTGAGGCATGCCCTGTATTGAAAACATCATGCGGGCTTTCGCTGTTTTTCGGAAAACCCGCAATGCCGCCCTGCCTGCGAAGCGTCTGAAAAGATTCATACCTGCCTGTAAGCAGTTTATGCGCATAACATTGATGCCCGACATCCCAGACTATTTTATCTTTCGGCGAATCAAAGACATAATGCAGCGCGATGCTCAATTCCACAACGCCGAGATTTGACGAAAGATGACCTCCGTTACCTGAAACAACGGACACAATCTGCCTGCGCACCTCATCCGAGAGCCGGTTCAGTTCCCGGACGGACAGTTTTTTTATATCATCCGGTGAATTGATGTCCGGCAGTAAATTCCGTGAATGCTGCATGATTAGACAGCGGGGAGCAGAAAGCGAATGCCGGTATCCATAAAATGTATTTGAAAATTATAAACGGCAATCACAGATTATTCTCCCTGTTTCCGCTTCCCAAAAAACGGAAATCTTCCAGATATTTACGTCTTGAACTTACCAAATCCGTCAGTTCCCTGTTCATGTTATAATCAACTTTTGCCGCAAGCGGGAGAAGATATTTTTCCGTTTCATTAATATAGCGCTCGACAAACGGGAGGTTATTAACAAAACCAAGCGATATCATGTTTGAAATACGATCGGCTACCTTAAGGATTTTTGCCATATCTGATCCTGAATCGCTTATCCGCAAAAGAAAGTCAGGCTTTGACTCTCCGTACTTGCGCGTAACTTCAAGAACGAGATTATATACGGCGTGGCTTTCAAAATCAATTGAAAGCAAAATATTATGATTGAACTCCGGGATATCTTCCAGCACATCATGAACCAGAGAGGCTTTTAACAATACAGGATCAATGTAACCGTAGTCAATCAGAATTGACATTGTGTCAAGCTGATGACGGAACATGTTGCCGCCGCCTTCGCGCGATTTGCCGATTAAGTATGTCGCTACCTGAATATAGGGAGCAAGACGCGTTCCGACAAGCTGCTGCATTTGTTCCGTTGTCATTTAAAGATCCCTTAAGTAGAGTTTGAATTTTTCAGTGCGCGCAAGCGTTTCTTCCAGTTTCTGCTTTTGTTCCGCGACAAGCTCCCCGGGCGCGTTTTTTACAAACTGCTCATTCGAGAGTTTTGCGCGAAGGTTTTCAATATATTTATTATCCTTTTCAAGATCGTTTAAAAATTTCTTTTTCAGCGCGGCGGTATCGACAGCTTCTGCGATAAATACAAATACTTCAAAACCGTTCCCTGCCATACCGACTGAATTGGAAGGACGTTGCGCGACACCATTCCCTTCCATTGTTAACTCATTTATTCCCGCAAGAAGCCTGATTAGGGCTTCGTTATCCCTAAAAGTTTTTTCGGTATCCTCACCTGAACGAATAATTACGCGCAATTTTTTATCAGACGTTATCCCGCATTCGCTTCGTAATGTTCTGACCATTCCCACAAGCGTCTGAAGGAATGAAAAATTCCTTTCTTCCTGCGGCGAATTACGCGCTTGAATATAATCAGGATAAAGAGAAGTTATTAATAATTCTGACCCTTGACCATTGACCCCTGATCCCCTGATTTTCTGATAAATCTCCTCAGTTACAAACGGTAAAAGCGGATGAAGCAAACGAAGCGATTCTGTCAATACGTCCAGCAGTACTGCCGCGGCGCGATCTTTTTCGGCGCTATCATCGTTTTTCATTGAAAGTTTTGTCGCTTCCACATACCAGTCGCAAAAATCATTCCAGAAATATTCGTAAGCAGTGATGGCGGCGTCGTTAAAACGATAGGAGAAGAACGCGTCTCTCATGGCTTTAGCCGCGCCGTTCAGCCGCGAATAAATCCATCTGTCCGCCGCGGTTAATTCGGGATTTTTAACAATTTGCCTGCCTTCTAAATTCATCAGAATATAGCGGCTTGCGTTCCAGATCTTGTTCGCGAACTTTGAACCCATTTTAAAAGGTTCTTTGTCAACCAACACATCCTGTCCCTGCGCGCACATAAAGGCGAGCGTAAACTTTAAGGCGTCCGCGCCGAATTCATCTACAAGCTCAAGAGGATCAAGACCGTTGCCAAGGGACTTGCTCATTTTTCGCCCTTGTTTGTCGCGCACAAGCCCGTGAATGTAAATGTCGCGAAACGGCGCCTTGCCTGTGAACTCAAGCCCTGCCATGATCATTCTTGCTACCCAAAAGAAGATTATTTCATAAGCTGTGATAAGCGTCGTAGTAGGGTAATATTTTTCAAGATCGTCTGTAGTGCAGCCGGCTTTATCCCATCCAAGAGTACTGAACGGCCAAAGCCAG